>CAYWXW010000033.1:0-27983 GCA_964462265.1 uncultured Porticoccaceae bacterium
AACAGGAGCCTGAAACAATTACTCCTTGTCGGTCTCTGTTAAATAACGCTGCCACTGGCCTTTTGTAATCAGATTACAGCTCTCCAGCACTTCATCCCACATCAACAACACCTCACCCCTATCCAGCTGCCGTCTAACCTGATCCACCTTATTGTCGAGGCTGTATTCGGCATCACCATAGTCGGTGCCCTCGCGCATAATAAAGCTCTCAATAATGGCGCGCAGGGTTTCGGGGGGAAGCTCGGAAGCCGGAACCTCAATCATTGCTCAGCCGGCTGAGTGGTCGTTAATCGCGGCTTTTTAAAGCGCAGGGTCATGCGGTCACTCTCACCAATGGCTACATATTTAGCGCGATCTTTATCTTTCATACGCAGAGTCGGTGGCAGGGTCCAGACACCCTTGGGGTGGTCTGCACTGTCTTTGGGGTTGGCATTGATTTCACTGCTGGCGTCGAGCACAAAGCCGGCCTTTTCAGCCAGGGCGATGACATAAGCTTCTGTCATATAGCCGCTTTGTTTCATGGTCTCCCAACTGGTATTGGCTTTGGCTCTGTGTTCAACCACACCGAGCACACCACCCGGTTTTAAGGCTTTGTAAAACAGGGCAAAAGCCTCTGCTTCATTAATGCTGCGCAACCAGTTGTGCACATTGCGAAAGGTCAACACCAAGTCGGCACTGGCGTCGGGAACGGTCAGTTTATTCATTTTCGGGCTAAATTCAGCCATCGTCATTGCTTGGTAAACATCGGGAGAGGCTTTGGCTTTTTCTGTAAAGGAGCGTCGCGAATTATTGAAATATTTAATGCCGGAATCTTTGGCAAAGTGGGCCGCATAGAGTTTGCCGCCCTGCAGATAAGGCGCGAGTATTTCTGTGTACCAGCCGCCGCCCGGCCAAATCTCAACCACTGTCATCGTCGGCTCAAGACCGAAAAAAGCCAGGGTTTCAGCGGGGTGGCGATAAACATCTCGTTCAACAAATGCAGGAGTACGGCCGGGGCTTTGCAATATGTCTTCACTGATAACCCCATCCGCCCAAACACCTGGGGTAACGACAGTAGTGCAAACAACCAACAAACACGCTATTAATTTCCGTAACATAATTAACTCTCAACAAACGTTTAACGAAGGGTAAATATTTATAGTATTAAAGCCGAGCGACGACACTATCTACCTTGTCAGCAAGGCTTTGCTCACGATCTGTACGCGTACCCACTTTCAGGGTCGAGGTGACACGAGCTCGGCCCAGGTGATGCACTTGTTGATGGCAGGCTTTTACCGCAGCCATCACTTCATCCCACTCACCCTCTATATTAGTGCCGAAGGCGTGGAGCTCGTGGCTCAAACCAGCCCTTTGAAATATCTGCTGGCAGGCGGCTATTTCTGCAGAAACGGAAACATCGCCACCCATGGGGATCAAACATAAATCGACGTGGACTTTCATTATTCACTCTTTTATTGGCACATTTATTAGCACTGCGATGATTCGACTGCTTTAGCGGGCAATGATTCAATCCAGGGCCAAACCCGCTGCTCGTTAATACGATAGGGGTAGGCATGACCCCAGTCGGGCAGTTCATCAAAGCGCAGATTGTAGCCTAAATGATCGAGTAAACCGCAGGTACTGCGCACCGAGCGAATATCGAAAATATGATCGTGCACACCGTGAATAACAAAAAAAGGCACATCGCCAGCGGCCTTTTTACGCAACAGTCGATCCGCCACCTGACTCAGTTCACCGGCTATGGGCGCGACGCCGGCAAATAACTCGGGACAGGAAAAAGCCAGTAGGTAAGAAAACGTTGCGCCATCAGACAAGCCGGTGAGAAAGACTCGGCCCCGGTCAACATTGTATTGGCCACAAACCTCCTCAAAGGCCGCAGTGATAGAGTCAACATCCGTCGGCGGATAGAGAACAGACCAGGTCATATCCATGGATTTCGGCGCCAGCAAGATATAACCCGCGCTTTTGGCAATGCGCATCCAGGTCCAGATAAACTCATCGCCCGAACCATAGGCACCGTGCAGACAGACGAGTAAAGGCCTGGCCTGATCGGCCTGATAGGCCTCTGGCACGTAGAGGGAGTATTGGGCGTGGGTCTCGCTAGCCACCTTGTGCATCAAACCCAGGGGTGGATCCGTCTCGGCAAACAAGGGGTCAAGCCGATGTCTCTCGCCGTAAGCCGCCGGCATATACCACCAGCTTTCAAGCAGGGGCAACTCCAGTCGCAACTGATATAAACGCTCCAGTCCTTTGCAAAAATAAAAGCGACTTTGCAGGAAGGAGTGATTAAAGGTCTCGCCGCCGGCATTAATAAACGTCTCGTAGGCATCGCCAAAATAAGACAGCGCTCTGGCCAGCGCATCGTGAAAATCATGCAGGCCAGCATCGGGTATCTGGCTAAAGAATGTTTTCGTTGTTATGGCGAAAAAATCACCCACACACTTTTCGAGCCGCTGCTGTGAGGCGCTAACAGACTCAAAGCCGATGTCCTCCTGCTCACGCTCAAAGCTCTGTAAAAACGCCAGCAAGCCCTGTTGCAATTCACCCAGCTGAGTCTGGTAGTCACCATCGCTATAGTCCATTCCACAAGCTCCCCCAGTAAAGGTATGCAATCGCATCCCTGTGCATTTATTGTTATGGCCCGATATTGACACAGAGCCCGCACAAACCAAAGCCTGTTCGACAGCTCATAGACCTTATGGCCGCGATAATTGTTTGACGCCCGCCGGACAAACTGCTTCTATCCACGTCCAAAATTTATACACCAACACTTAAATTATGAGGACGTTTCAATGGGTGAGTTAGATGGAAAAGTTGCCGTTATTACCGGCGGCGCCAGTGGTATTGGCGAAGAGTCGGTGCGCGTTTTTATTCGCGAAGGGGCTAAAGTGGTCATCGCCGATATGCAAGAGGAACTCGGTCAGGCCCTGGCCGATGAATTAAAAGGCTCAGCGGTGTTTATAAAAACCGATGTCAGCCAGGAAGCTCAGGTTAAGGCGGCGGTCGATAAAGCCGTCAGCGAATGGGGCCGACTCGACTGCATGTTTAATAACGCCGGCTTTGGTGGCGCCATCGGCCCCATTGAAGACACCCCGGTGGAAGATTACGACATCACCATGGATGTGCTGGTTAAAGGCGTGTTTCTGGGCATGAAACACTGCATCCCGATTATGAAAAAACAGGGCGGCGGCAGTATTATTAATACCGCCAGTGTCGCCGCGTTGGTGTGTGGCCACACGCCCCATTTATACTCTGTCGGCAAAGCTGCCGTGGTGCATTTGAGCAAGTCCGTTGCTCTGGAAGTGGGTGAAGATAATATTCGCGTCAATGCGATTTGCCCGGGCTTTATCGTCACCCCCCTGTCAACCAACACAGTGGGACGCGCTGATAAGACGCCGACTATCGACTACAAAATCAAACAGCCGATACCCCGCGTTGGCCAACCCGACGACATTGCACAAATGGCCTGCTGGTTAGCCGGTGAACGTTCCACCTTTGTCACCGGCCAAACCATCGCCGTCGATGGCGGCACCACTGCTGGAGTGCCCTGGAGTAAGCAACCGGGCTACCAGAAAAGCTATCACCCGATTAAGGTTTATCGCCCCGAATCAGCCGGTTAAAAAAGTCGATATTTTTAGCCGACTAAAACAGGCGACATAAAAAAACCCCGGAAATTTCCGGGGTTTTTTTATGTGTAATGAAGACTAGCTATCGAGTCTTTCGATGATTGTGCAGTTGGCCGTACCACCACCTTCACAAATTGCCAGCAAGCCATAGCGACCTTTACGGCGCTCAAGCTCATTCAACAAGGTGGTCATTAGCTTGGCACCGGTGCAACCCAGCGGGTGACCGTTAGCCTGTGCTCCACCATTGACATTGAGCTTATTGAGGTCGGCACCCACAGCTTTGGCCCAGGCCAAAGGTACAGAACCAAAGGCTTCGTTAATTTCGTAAAGGTCGATATCTTCGATCTTTAAACCAACTTTTTCGAGGGCTTTTTTGGTTGCGGGAATGGGGCCTTCGAGCATAATGACGGGGTCGGAACCCACGACAGCCAGTGAATGAATACGGGCGCGAGGCTTCAAACCATATTGCTTAACGGCATCGGCATTGGCCATCATCACCGCCGCCGAACCATCACTAATCTGGCTGGCAGAACCGGCGGTAATCATGCCGCCCTCGGCCAGTGGCTCAAGGCCGGCCAGCGCTTCGAGGTTGGCGTTAGGGCGAATGCCTTCGTCAGCATCGTGAGTGAAAGAGATACCGCCTTCGAGAGTCACTTCAATGGGCATAATCTCTTCGCGGAAACGACCTGACTCAGTGGCATCGAGCGCTTTCATGTGGCTTTGGTAACCGAAGTTATCCAGCTCTTCGCGGGTCAGCTCATATTTAGTCGCGAGTAATTCGGCACCCATAAACTGGCTAAACTCGATACCGGGATAACGCTCTTCCAGACGCTCACTTTTGGGCAGGCCGCGACCTTGCTCGGCACTGTCAGAAATATTGGAGAACATGGGCACGCGGCTCATTGACTCCACACCACCGGCGATAACGACGTCTTGAGTACCGGACATCACGGCCTGAGCGGCAAAGTGAATCGCCTGCTGAGCAGAACCACACTGGCGATCAACAGAAACACCGGGCACTGACTCACCCAATTTTGAGGCCAATGCCACGTTGCGCGCAACGTTACCAGCCTGCTCACTGTTTTGGGAAACACAACCGAAAATCAAATCATCGACTTTTTCGGGGTCAATGCCGACCTGATCGATCAAACCATCGACTAACATACCACCCAGATCAACCGGATGAGTCTGGCTCAAACGCCCTCTATTTTTACCTGTCGCCGTGCGCAATGCACCGACAATATATGCTTCTGCCATGTTCGCCTCCGTAAGTTGAAATAATAAATATCTGCAACGGCCCAGCCGCTGAGCCAGACATTAAAGCGCAAAGCGGCTGGCTGTTCAATTTATCCCAGTGACTGGCAAAACCTGAGTTATCTAATGCCCCGTTGTCTGAGTTAAATTGCATCCACGAGGATGATCAACTATAAGGTAGGGGTCGCAGTCACTTTTATCGTGACCCTATTTATCGCTACTCTTATTTACCGCCACCATTTACCACCACCATAGGCAAGCCAGAAATACCTTCTATGTCATTACTTGAAACCATCAATACCACCTGCCCTTACTGCGCCGAGCCAATCGAGCTGGTCATCGACTGTTCTGAGGATGAACAAAACTATATTGAGGACTGCTTTGTTTGCTGCCGCCCCATTTCACTCGACATATCGGTCGACCCTGGCGGCTTTCCCGCTGTCCAGGTAAGGCATGAAGATGAAGCGTAAAGGCCTATGAGCGAGTCATCCAAATTCACTATTGGTCAGCTTATTCAGCACCGTTTGTTTGGCTATCGCGGCGTGATCTATGAGGTCGATCCGATATTTATGCTCAGTGAACAGTGGTATCAGCAGATGGCCAAATCATGCCCACCTCGGGACGAGCCCTGGTATCACGTGCTAGTCGACAACGCGATTCACAGCACCTACGTTGCCCAGCAAAACCTGATAGCCGACCCTTATAGCGAGCCGGTTAAGCACCCAGGGGTAGATCAAATATTTGAGCGTTTTGAAAATGGCTTTTATTATTTACGCCAGCGGCACCTGCAATAGGCTGGCATTAAATAGTGTCACAGACAATAAAGTGACACCCGTAATAAGCAGACACCGCCTCTTCTAAAACAGAACTTTCTACTGTTCTACCTTTCTACCTTTCCGCCAAATAAGCAGACCACTGATAGCCAGCAACATAAAAAGTAGGGCCATGGCATCTACCAGATAAATGCCCCACTCGCCGAGTATTCGGCCACTGTGGATGTCGAGCAGCAGGCGCTCATAGGTGATGTCTTCTCTATCGATACTTTCAGCCAGGGCCAGGCTTAAAGTCTCTGGTGCCTGGCCGGCTTCTGACCATTGGCTTGAACGTGGCGTATCGCCCTCTTCTACAGCCGTCCAGCTCAGTGTATTAAGGTCGGCTAAAAACAATCCACCGCTGGTGTCGATAAGCAAGGCATCATCAACAAGGCCGACTCGCTGCACCGCGACGGGTAAACCAAAGGCCGCACCAACTTTTTCTATCAATTGAAAAGTCGGAGAAAAAAGCAGCAACTCTTGCTCGCAGGCAACGACTATTTGCGGGGCAGTTTTTGCGCCAAGTTCCAGCGCTCCCACCAGAGCCCCTTCACAGCGGTCGATTGCTTTTGCTTGATAAAAAAGCTGGTCATTGCTCTCACTGATGTAGGCATCAGCGAGGGGATAACTGACAACGGTGCCGACCTCCGCCATGCCATAGAGGCCTAATAAAACGGGTGAACGCAGCGCTTTAGTATCAAAGCCCCAGCTCGATACATGATTCAAACAAAGGCCGGTGAAGGCCAATAGCAGCACGAAGGAAGCGGCGAGCACACCTGTGCGCCCGTGCCAGCGTTTTAATAACTCAAAGGGCATCGCTTAGCGGACCATAATTAGCGGCAGGTTGTATCACGGTAACAGCACCACTTGCTCGCCTGCCGCTGACTTATCACTGGCAACAAGCTGATGCAGAAAGAGGGCAAAACGTGCGGTTTTTTTCACGGCTTTAACCGACAGTGTGGCACCGCTAATACCATCAATATTTTCACTGAGTTGACGCTTGGGCGGCTGCAGCGAAAGACCGACAAACTGGCGGGTAAAAAAGGGCATGCGTACTTCGGCGCCACGGCTTTCACGAAATTCAAGAATGCGTACACGCTCGATTTTATCACCGACAATAGTAATGCCGATGGTAATGGGCCTGGTTTTACCAACCTCATTCATAATCCAGGCGGTGCGCTGGCTGGCTCCCTCGCTGGCGTGCCAATAGCGAATACGCAAGCCCGGGTAGGCGTGATTCAGTATTTGTTTTGCACCATCGCGAATATCATCCGTTAGCCACAGTGACTCAATCAGTGGTTGCGCCGGGGAAAAGGACTCTGCCAAAAAAGCTTCCGGCGTCATATAGACACCCTTACCCAATACGCAAAAAGGTAAGAGGCAAAACATCAGAACGCTAGCGTGTTTAAATCGTTTCATGGCACTCTTTAATAGAACTATTTATAGCACTCGTCATAACACGAAAAAGGCTACTCAAAAGGGACGCCCCTTGAGCAAGCCTTCTCGACGACTTAACTACCATGTTTTTAAAGGTAAGCTAAAGATCAAAAGCTCCAGCCAATGCCCAGGTTAAAGCTGTCTTCGCCATTTTTCTGGTCGGCCCAATCGGCCTTGAAGACAACATTTTCAACCAGCCAGAAGTTAAGGCCCAGATCCCACTCTTCAATTTGGGTATCGACACTGTCACCGGCATTGTTATCCCACTCGCTGTAGCGAGCAAAGAAACCCAGTCTGGGGGTCAGCTTATACGAAGGCTCGATATACCAGCCATCCTGCTCGTCACGACCCAGTGCTTGCGCCTCATCACCATCAATGTCCCACATGGCGTACAGGGCCCGCAGAGAAAAATCACCCGTTTGGTAAACCGCATGGGTTTCCCACAATAGCGCACTGGCATCATCCCCGCCCATGCCCTGGGCGATATCTTCCTGATACATCAGCGTTGCGGCCAATTCGAGGCCGGGGATAGCGGTATATTTCAGCCGAGCGGTGTAGGCAAAATCCTCAGCCGTGGCCTTGCTACCCTTCTGCCGACCCTTGCGTGGCAGGTAGGCATCTTTGCCCGTAATGGGTGTTTCCAGACCACTGGTAAGAGCCAGGTCGTAGCTAAAACCAGGGGCAATTTCACCGCCGAGCATAGCGCCAATTTCCCACCAGGTGGCGGGAATAATATTTTTCTCAACCGAATTGCGTTCAACCCCGTAGAAGGTATCGGGCTCATGGGTTTCGTTGATTATGCCAATGGGAATAAGAAACTGACCAAAGGTGGCGCTGTGATTTTTCGCATAATCCCACTCGATATAGGCCTGCTCCAGCTCGATTTCACCATTCTGACCGTCGCCAGCAATGGAGTGCTCCAATTCTATCTCAGAGAAAAAACGCACCTCGTCGTTAAACTCATGCTCAACAAACAGCACAAAGCGGTGGGCATCAATCTCATTATCACTGCCATTCTTGTCGTTGTAGTGCAGTTCAGCATAACCGCCGAGTTGGGTTTTCTCTGCCCAACTGGCAACTTTGGCATAACCTTCACTAGCCGTCGCCACGGATTCAATGGTATCGGCAGTAGCTTCAATCTTTTGCTCGCTGATAACGACCTGCTTATTGGTCTCGGCGAGTTGCTTTTTTAAGGCCTCAATTTCACGCTGCTGACTTTTCAGCAGCTCCATAATTTGCGCCATTGATACTTCTTCGCTGGCTTTTTCAGCGGCGAGAAGCGGGCTGGAAACACAGAGGGCTGTGCCAAGAACTGCGGCTGTCACGATATTTTTCATCTATGCTCAATCTCTTTGTCATTGTTGTGTAAGTGCCGGAAAACCCTGCCCAGCCTTGAGAACGCAGGAGATACTACACAGCGAAAAACCTAGATGCAAGTGATTATCATTTGATAATCATTATTATTAACGGAAATACAGCCTTTAATAGGCTGTAGTTGATACAGATCAAACCGTAAGATGAGTAAGTACAAATCGCCAACCCCAAGTGACTCTGAGGCCGGCGGCAGTAAAAGTATTATTAAACCTTTCGGCCACGCCCCTGCCAATAGGGCTTGCGCAGTTCATTCTTCATGATTTTACCGGTGCCAGAAATCGGCAGCGGCTGGTCGCGAACCACGACACTGCGCGGGCATTTAAACGTGGTCATCTGGCTTTTGCAGTGGGCGATAACCTCAGCTTCTGTAATATTACAGCCCGGCTTGGTGACCACCTCGGCATGTACGGTTTCTATCCAGTCTTCATGGGGAATACCGAACACGGCGCATTCACTCACCGCATCGAGCTGATATATACAATTCTCGACCTCTACCGAGGCGACATTTTCGCCGCCGCTAATCACCAAATCCTTAATGCGATCAACAATGTAGAAAAAGCCATCACTGTCACGATAACCGGCATCACCCGTGTGCATCCAGCCATCACGTATGGCCTCTGCAGTGGCCTCCGGGTTTTGCCAATAACCTTGCATCACCATGGGGCCTTTGACGACGATCTCGCCAACCTCACCGTCTGCCAGGGGCTGATCATCTTCATCAACAATGCGTACATCGGCGTTAAAAACCGGTCGCCCACAGGAGGCCAACCGCCCGGCATCGGGGCCTTCGAGCACATGGTAGCGGGCATCGAGAAAGGTCGCCGCCGGTGACAGTTCGGTCATACCGTAAGCCTGAGTAAAGGCAACATTGGGTAGTTCTTGCAAGGCCTTCTTGAGTACAGTTTGGGGCATGGGCGAGGCGCCGTAACTAATATTGCGCAGGCTCGACAAGTCGAATTTGTGTAAATCTTCGTGGTGAACCAGACGATTAATCATGGTTGGCACTAATAACAGAGAGGTCACATTGTGCTTCTCTATAGCGGCCAATAAAGCCCCCACTTCAAAGGCTGGAAGAATAATATTGGTGGTGCCTGCAGCAATCATGCTGTACACCCGCGAGGCACCCGCCGCGTGAAATAAAGGGGTGGCATGCAGGTAAACAGTGTCTTCATTAAAGCCTGAATTCAGCGCGGCACCCATGGCGTTGGCGATTAAATTTCGGTGGCTCAGTACCGCCCCCTTGGGCCGGCCAGTAGTGCCACTGGTGTACAAAATACCGGCAATATCTTCGTAGCCGCGCTGTTGGTCTTCCATTGGCTGGTGTTCGTCAATCAGCGCTTCATAGTCGCTGCTGGCATTTTCAGGATCAAAATATATCACCCGCTCGAGACTGGGCAATTGAGGTAAAAAGCCATCGATGACGTCTTTAAAGTGCACGTCGGCAATCAATAAGCGTGTAGCCGAGTCCTCGAGAATGTAGCTTAACTCTTCACTGCCGAGGCGATTATTCAAGGGCACAATGACACCGCCCGCCCAGGGTACGGCAAAGCTAAACTCGAAATACTCGGCGCAGTTGTGGGACAGCATGGCCACTCTGTCGCCCGCCTTTAACCCCGAAGCAACAAGCCCTGCCGCCAAACGGGCACAGCGGTTTTCAAAGTCATCCCAGGTCAGACTTTTTTCACCACAGACCAGAACCGTGTCGGAGCGCCGCCGCTGGGCCGAGCGTCGCAATGTTTGCGTTAAATACATAAAACTCTCAATTTTTAAGTGTGTTTTTGCAAGCTGGCGCAGCAGATAGGCCAAGCTCATCGATAGAAGCAGCCGCACATTCTAGGCTATATACCTTATTGAAGACCACACCGTTTAAAACTACGCAGTCGCGCTTACAGGCTTCACCGATGAGCCAGTGTCCATTAGACTCGCAGGCTTGCGATACATCACAAGGTCAACATCATAATGAATCCACAAACACAGCCACTCGCTTCTTTCAATCTCTCGGGGAAAGTCGCTCTCGTCACCGGTTCCACCGCTTATATTGGCCGTGCCAGCGCCCACAAACTCGCCAGCCTCGGCGCCACTGTCGTCATTAATGGTCGCAATAAAGAAGCCGGCGCCGCTGTCGTTGAGGAAATCACAGGGGCTGGTGGCGCCGCCATTTTTGAGCAGGCCGATCTCACCCAGGCCGATGCCATGGCGCAAATGGCCGACCGAATTATCGAGCGCCTGGGCAAAATTGATATTCTCGTCGCCAGTGGTGCCGGTGCCAGTCAGGACTCCCTGCCCTTTCGCCTGTTTCAGGAAATGAGCACCGACGATCTCGACTACTACATAAAGACTCACTGGCTGACCCGCGCCTATGCCTTAAAAGCGGTAACACCCCATATGGCCAAAGCCGGTGGCGGCAAGGTGGTGCTGGTCGGCACCGATGCCGGGCGCATTGCCACAGTGGGCGAATCGATGATCGGTGGCTCTACCGCTGGCATGATGCAAATGTCACGCGCACTGGCCCGCGAACTGGGCCGCGATAAAATCCGCATTAACGCCGTCTCGATGAGTTTTATCTCCGACGCCATTCCTCGCTGGGGGCAAAGCTCTGAACCCCTTCAGGATGAAAAAGATGACGCCGGCAATCACAAAAAAGGCATGCTCGATAAATTAAAAAAACGCATGATTTTTGATGTGCAGTGTGAAGACATTGCCGAAACCATCGCCTTTTTCGCCTGCCCCGCCTCGGATGCCATCACCGGGCAAACCCTGAGTGTAAATGGTGGTTTGTCAACGCCTGGCTAACAGTGCTAGGCTCCTCGCCAGTTTATTGTCCACCGTCTTTAAGCTCCACAACTGCGTGTCAACAGGATCAATGATCAAACGAAATCACACCGCAATCAAGATAGCGCTTATAAGCATGTTATTGCTTATAGGGCAGCTTGGTGTGTTTACGCATTCAATTGAGCATCTTTCCCACGCGCAAGAACAATCGTGCCAAATATTTTTACAGTGTGAGAAATCAGACAATGCTTTAATTTCTCGCACTGTAAAAATAGTTTCTCTGCGCAGGAATGTTGACTCCCCCGCCCATTTGCCCAGGGCTTTCTCCGCCCCAACGTTAGCTCTCTATCTCGCGCGCGCCCCGCCTTTTCTTACGTAATAAATAACGTTTATTTAACCGCCACCAGCGCTTAAGTCTGGTGGCGCACGTTTTTCGTTTACGAGAGAAATACGCATGACTAAACCATTAGTAATGGCTGCAATAACAGCCGCTTTATTCAATTCAAGTCTGGTTTTCGCTGACAGTGAAACCGAAGCCATGAAGCAGCAATTAGATGCGCTTAAAAAAGAATACGGGCAGGCTATCAAGGCCCTGGAAGATCGCTTACTAAAAGCAGAACAAAGTACACAACAAGCCACCAATCAAACTCAGGAACTCGCCGTAAAACTAGAAGAGAGCAAAGCTTCACGCCCTGCTTCTACCTCTGCACCTGCAAGGCAAAACAACTTCAATCCAGCTATTAGCCTTATCCTCGATGGTCGTTTTGCCAGTTTCGACAATGACCCCGAAGATTATGAACTGCCGGGCTTTGCCCTGGGCGGTGAGGCGGGCCTGGTCGACAAAGGATTTTCTATCGGCCACAGTGAATTGGTCATGAGTGCCAATATTGATGATAACTTTTACGGCCAATTAACACTGGCCTTCGATGATCACGACGGCGAAACCGAAACGGAGCTTGAAGAAGCCTTTATTCAAACTACCAGCCTGGGTAATGGTTTGACACTAAAAGCGGGGCGACTATTTTCAGAGGTTGGTTATCTCAACCAGCACCATGGACACACCTGGGATTTTGCCGATGCCCCCCTTATTTACCGGGGTTTGTTTGGCAATCAATTAATCGACGATGGCCTGCAAGTGACCTGGATTGCCCCCACCGATACCTTTTTGCAATTGGGCGCAGAACTCTTTAGCGGCAGTCGCTTCCCCGCGAGCGGTAGCACCAACGGTATCGGTGCCTGGACAGCATTTGCCGACATCGGCGGTGATATCGGCATTGCGCACAGCTGGCAACTCGGCCTGAGCCACTGGCGGGCTGACAATATTAAGGATAGAGAAACTGGCGGCCACGGTCATGGAGATCATGACGACGGCGAGTCCGAGACACCGGCCTTTAGCGGTGAAAGCAAAATTAGCGCCCTCGACCTGGTCTATAAATGGGCTCCCAACGGCAACCCGAGGCAACAGAGTTTCAAATTCCAGTTTGAATATTTTGACCGCCAAGAGGACGGGCAGATCATCATGCACGGCAGCGGCACTCCGGAGGAGATGACAAGCTACGATGGCGAGCAAACGGGCTGGTATGCCCAGGCCACCTATAAATTCAAACCCCGCTGGCAGGCAGGTTTACGTTATGACTGGCTGGACAGTGACAACCGCGGTTCTGACCCCGATGTCTTAGCTGAAGCGGGGCTGGACGACGAAGGCCATAACCCGGAACGCTATAGCCTGATGCTGGAGTGGCTGCCCAGTGAATTTAGCCGGGTACGCCTGCAGTACAACCATGACAAGTCCTATGAAGACAGTGCCAATCAGATCTTCTTGCAGTACACAATGAGTCTTGGCAGTCACGCTGCCCACCAGTTTTAAAGGAGCCAGTAATGTTATATCAAGTGATAAAAAAATGCGGGCTCGCTGTTTTACTCCTCAGTCTGTACGCGAACAACGCGCACGCCCAAGTGGATGTTTTCGCCTGCGAACCAGAGTGGGCGGCGCTGGCAAGAGCTCTGGGTGGCGATGCACTCACGGTCTATAGCGCCACAACAGCCCAACAGGAGCCCCACCATATACAGGCCCGCCCCAGCCTGATTGCCAAGGTACGTCGTGCCGATTTAATTATCTGCACCGGGGCCGAACTGGAAATAGGCTGGTTACCACTGTTGTTGCGCAAGGCAGGCAATAGCGCTATCCAGGTAAACCAGCCCGGCCATTTCATGGCGGCGGACCATGTCGAGCTATTGGAAAAACCCACGGTGCTCGACCGAAGTCTGGGGGATCTTCATGCCGCGGGAAATCCCCACGTTCATCTCGACCCCCACCGCGTCCGGCAAATAGCCGCAGCCTTGACATCAACCCTGTCAACGGTGGATCCGGCCAATTCCCCGCACTACCAAAGCAGGTTGGAGCACTTTAACAGGGAGTGGGATCAGGCCATCGTTCAATGGCAAGAGCAAACGCGGGGCTTGCGGGGTAAATCCATTATCGCCAGCCACAATAACTGGGTCTATCTGGAGCAATGGTTGGATTTGAAAAAAGTGGCAACGCTGGAGCCCAAACCCGGCATTCCGCCCACCAGTGGCCACTTGGCAAAAGTACTCGCCCAGCTACAACACCAACCCGCTGAAATGATTATCTACGCCGCCAACCAAAATGATAAATCGGCTCGCTGGCTGGCTAAAAAAACCGGCATGCCCTCCATTGGTCTACCCTTGAGCCCCGACAATGACGAGAGTCTTATGCAGTGGTTCAACAGGCTCTTAGAGCATCTCCAGGTTACAGGCCAGTGAATATTGAAGGCCTGGATATGGCTATTCTCGGCCCGGCTTTTATAGCCGGGCTGCTGATACTGGCCAGCCATGTCCCCCTTGGCAGGGAGGTTCTCAAGCGCGGCATTATTTTTATTGACTTGGCCGTTGCTCAAATTGCCGGTCTTGGCGTGATTGTGGCCTTCCGCTTTGGCGGGGAACACCACGGCTGGGAGGTACAATCGGCGGCACTGGGCAGTGCCCTGCTGGCCGCAGTGCTGTTCAACTGGCTGGAAAAGCGCTTCCAGGCCTATCAGGAAGCCCTTATTGGTGCAATATTTATACTGGCTGCCACTGCCAGTATCTTGCTCCTGGCCGATAATCCCCACGGGGGGGAATCACTGAAAGATTTATTGGTGGGGCAAATTCTCTGGATCACCTGGGATCAGCTCCTACCCACAAGTCTAGTGACGGGCTTTTTCCTACTGGCCTGGTTTAGCTTACGAAAGTCATTGGGGCACCTGGGGTTCTATCTTCTCTTTGCAGTAGCCATTACCACTTCGGTGCAGTTAATCGGGGTTTACCTGGTTTTTGCCAGTTTAATTATTCCCGCCCTTGGCAGTGTCGGCCGTAAAAATATCTTGTTAACAGCCTATATTATCGGCGGGACAGGCTATGGCCTCGGCTTAATTGTCTCCTCACTCCTGGATTTACCCAGCGGGGCAGTGATTGTGTGGTGCATTGCCGTGATCGCCTTGCTCTCCAATGTCTACCCCCTTAAGCCAAGCCCTCTAAAGCCCGGTTAAGGTGAAAAGAACAAAATTACCGGAGGCCTTCTTATGCCCCCCACTGATAAGTTAGCGACGAGACAGCAATAATCGAGCGCCATCCGCCCCCATAATAAATTGAAACTAAAACCATGAGCCTTACATGAGCCTTAATAGACACACAGCAAAACCCGATACTAGCTTTAAAGAACTAGAGCTAAAGGGCTGGAACCAAAAGGCCAGAGACTATGGCGACTACGCAGGCCATATAACCCGGCAGGCCGTTGAGCCTCTGCTCGATGCTGTCGAGGTCGAAGCGGGCAGTGTTTTTCTCGATATCGCCACCGGCCCCGGTTACACCGCAGGGGCCGCACAGGCACGTGGGGCAATTGCTACGGGGGTCGATTTTTCGGCGGGAATGATTGACGAGGCCTCGCGCAATTATCCCAATGCTCTTTTTTATGAGGGCGACGCAGAACACCTGGTCTTCCCCAGTGGTTTTTTTGATGCCGCCGTGTGCCCCTTTGGTCTCTTGCATATGGCAGACCCGGACCAGGCCATTAGCGAAGCCTGGCGAATTCTTAAACCGGGGGGTAAATTTGCTTTTACGGTTTGGGCACCGCCAGAAAAACATGCTTTTTTTCAATTGGTACTCGGTGCTATTTCTCGTCACGGCTCAATGGATGTCGCCCTGCCCGAGGCCCCACCCTTTTTTCGTTTTAGTGAACCTGCCGAGAGTCAAAGAGCGCTTGCAACAGCCGGTTTTAGCGATATCGTGATTAGTGAATTAACGCTTCACTGGCAGCCTAGTTCAGGTCAGCAGCTACTTGATACGATTTACAAAAGCACCGTGCGCACGGCGATGTTACTTGAAGCTCAGGAGAAGGAAAATCGGGAGAAAATTCACAGCGAGATTATTGCCTATGTTGCAGCATCAAAAGACCCCATCGACCTGCCCTGGCCAGCCATCCTCGCCGTTGCCAGAAAACCTTTATAAGCAATTTATAAGTAACAAGAAAACCCTGCCACAAAAACAAGCGACCATAAAAAAGCCCTGTGCCATTACAGCCAGGGCTTTTTTATGACTGACAAGTGCGAGTTATGCAGTGGTTTTTTCTTTGACATATTCGCCAATGCGCGCAATTGCTTTGCGGCCGTCGGTCAACTGGGGGAAGAACAGGTGCCAAACGTGGATCATGTCCTGCCACTCTTCCAGAATCACCTCAACACCCGCCGCTTTGGCATTTTGAGTCAAGGTTTCGGAATCACTGTATAGCGTCTCAGCAGAACCCACCTGAATCAACAGGGGTGGCAAACCCGTGAGGTCGGCGTGAATTGGCGAAGCCGTCGGCGCTTGAATATCGCCAGCACCGATATAGACCTTGCCCATTGGCGCGATTAGATCGTAACTGACCATGGGGTCAATATCTTTACGGCTTTGGTAGGTTTCACCCGTCGCTTCAAGATCAGCCCAGGGCGATATGCAAACACCCGCAGCAGGCAGTGGATGCTTACCTTCACGCAGGCCCACCAAAGTGCCAACGGTCAAGCCGCCACCCGCTGAATCACCAGCGATAACAATTTTATCGGCGCTATAGCCATTGCTCAGCAACCAAAGATAGGCACAAATCGAATCATCAACCGCAGCGGGGTAAACGTGCTCGGGCGCCAAACGATAGTCGACGGCCAGGGCCTGACAACCCGCCGCACGGGCCAGTTCGGCAACCACGGCACGGTGGCTACTGAGGGAGCCGATCACATAACCACCACCGTGAACGTACATAATGATACGCGACGTATCAGCCCCCGGTGGTGTGTGCAACTCGCAGGGCACACCCGCAGCGTCGATGGCTTTGACATCCACATCATCTGCCACAGGCGAGGCCATGCCATCAAACTGGGCGCGCATTTCGTCGAGGGTACCACCCAGTGGGTTGGCTTTTAACTGTTCGATAAGTCCTTCAATTTCACTTGCCGGCATAATTATTTTCTTCCTAGTTCATTAGAGTAAATGGCTATTAATTACCCCACCATGCTAACCCGCCAGGCCAAACTGCGGCAAGAGCATTACCAGCCTCTGGCGCAAAACGATAAAACCCTAGCTTTAGTGCAACTATATATGTCGCCTACCTCCTCATTTCATCGTACAAAGTACCTTTGAGCACGCTTGCATCGAGTCACAAAAGAGCCTTACAGAAAAGTCTGCAAGGGTGCTAATATTCAACGTTACATTTTGTAGAAGAGTCAATCAAACTATCCGCCGCCTTCTCCTAATACAAGGAGGTGTTATCCAAGTCTGATTAGCACTCAAAATATAAAAACATATTTATAAATAAAGAAGATCTAACTAAACCATAAGGCATTATCATGACAGAGACAGCATTAGATCATGTACTTGATCTACCGCCACAGGCGGAAAAACCCCTCATCGATTACGAGACGGTGATTATCGGCTCCGGTATTTGCGGCATCGGCGCCGGTATTCGTATGATTAAAGAAGGCCTCGGCGATTTCGTGATTCTCGAAAAAGCCGATGATGTCGGAGGCACCTGGCGCGACAATACCTACCCGGGTCTCGCCGTCGACATCCCCTCGCTTAGCTATTCCTTCTCCTTTGAGCAAAACCCCAACTGGTCCAGCCTCTACGCGCCGGGTAAGGAAATGAAGGCCTACGTCGACCACTGTACGCAAAAGTACGGCATTCGCCCCCACATGCGTTATAACGAGGACGTTACCGAGTCCATTTACGACGAACTCAACAATGTCTGGATTACCCGCACGCAGGCCGGCAACACCTACGTTTCACGCTATATTGTCAGCGCCACGGGCTTTTTAACCCTGCCTAAATTGCCGGTTATTAAAGGCATCGAAAAATTCGAAGGTAAAACCATTCACACTGGCCGCTGGGATCACTCCTACGACCTCCACAACAAACGCGTTGCCGTTATCGGCACTGGTGCCACCAGTATTCAGTTGGTGCCTGAAATTGCCGATAAAGTAAAATCCCTCAGCGTCTACCAGCGCACCGCAATTTGGTTACTGCCGAAAACAGAAATGCCTTTTGGGCCAAAACTTCAGAAGGCCTTTGCCAAAGTCCCCGGTTTACAGAATCTCGCTCGCCAGCTAACGATCTTGTTTACTGATGTGGTGATGATTAACCTGCTTATTTTTAATAAGTACTTTTCACCAGCCGGCAAAAAACTACAGAATATCTGTGTCAAACACATACGCAATCAGGTCAATGACCCTGTTACTCAGGAAGCTCTGATTCCAAAATATGATTTTGGTTGTAAAAGACCCAGCTTTACCAGCAAGTTTTACCCGGTATTTAACCGCGACAATGCAGAGCTAGTGACCACGCCGATTAGCGAAATCACTGAAAATGCCATGGTCACCAGCGATGGTACCGTGCGTGAAATCGACACCCTGATTTGCGCCACCGGTTTTGAAGTCTTTCAGAAAGGCAGCGTGCCCACCTTTAAAGTAGAAGGCAAAAGCGGAGTCGACTTGAGCGACTACTGGGAAGAGAATCGCTACCAGGCCTACGAGGGTTCGACGGTTCCCGGTTTCCCCAACTTCTTCCTGATGTTCGGCCCTTATAGTGTTTGCACCGCCTCCTGGTTCGGCATGGTCGACACTCAGTCCAAGCATTTGGTGCGCTGTATTAACGCGGCTAAAAAGCGTGGCGGCAACTATATTGAAGTGAAGAAGTCATCCAATGACCGTAACTTTGAAAAGGTTCAAAGCCGTACCCATTTGACCATTTTCAAGTTTGGTGACTGCGCGAAATCAAACAGCTACTACTTTGACCGCCACGGTGACAGCCCGACCATTCGCCCCACCATGGGCTTTGTACACTGGCTAGCCAGCCGCTTTATGAGCATCGATAAAAACTATAATATCGATACCAAATAATCGCTTAGCGATGAATAAAAAACCGGCAAATACATATAATATTTGCCGGTTTTTTATTGCTCATGGATTCAGGGTTTAAAAAGACTCAACACCACTGCTTTCACTGATACATTTTTGCCGTAAAGCCCATATCTAAACCCAACTCAATCGCCTTGCCGATAGGTAGGTCAGCCGCGCGGCGCAGTGTTTGCTTGGTCAATAACAAGGCATCGTGATTAAAACCCGCTAGCTGCTCAGCCATTTTTGTTGCGGCTGACATGACTTGGTCATTCGGCACAATGCGATTGATCATGCCAAAATTTAAAGCTTGCTGGGCATCAATATTTTCACATAAAGTGAGCAATTCAAAGGCGGCTTTGCGACCAATTTGATGCACAAGGGTAGGCGTCACCCCCGTTGCCGCTAAACCTAAGCGCACCTCTGGGTAGCCAAAAATTGCTGACTCCCCCGCTACTACCAGATCACAACTAATTGCCAGGTTACAACCACCGCCGAGCACATAGCCCTGCACTGCTGCAATTAAAGGCGTGTTCATGGCGACCAATTGGCCATAAAAGTCCATCACCCGGGTTAAGCCCGCCGCTACTTCTCGAGCTGGTGCTGGGTTGTCGGCATCCCAGTCTGATAGATCGGCACCCGCACTAAAGGCCTTGCCCTCACCACTGATAACAATGACGGCGACAGCGGGGTCAGCGTCGGCCACAAGCAGTTTTTCTGACAACTCATCGACCAGTGCTTCACTCATGGCATTTAACTTGTCAGGGCGATTCATTGAAAAAAAGCGGATCGCACCCTCATCGTGCGAAAGAATCAAATGACTCATAAAAACTCCTTATTATTTTGGTGATAGAAGACAGGGTTTACAAGCCTGTACCCACTTCAAAGGGGATTCTGACGACCTCATCCTCCGAAACAACGCCACCCCCAAACTCCACAACGAGGGTATAAAACCCTGCTTTTGTAAAGTCGAGACGGCTCTGAATCAAGCCGCGTGGAATACCATTTTGAAAGCTCTCATGAATAAGCTGCCCAGCGGCCAACATTTCAACTGAAGGACTGGCCTCTTCGTGGTGAATAAATTTGAGCGCCACTGAGCGCTCACGCAAGCCCCTGTCGATAAAGTCTAAAGTGATTTTAGTCGCCCCCAGACTGGGTAATTTTTCACAAAATGCGCGCTGGTAATTGACCCCTTCCAACTTTACATCAGGCCTTTGATAGGCCGAAAAACGCACCTCGTAGGGTGCATTGCCGTAGACACAATCAAGCGTAATTTCTACATCATTTTTAAATTCAAAATGCTCCACAGCAGGTTTTTTTTCAACCATGGCTAGCTCTTGCCGAGGGCTCAGACTATGGACAATGGCATAGCCGATCAACAGAGAAACCAGGGCCGTGCTGAGCTTTAAAACATTTATCTTCATCTTATCTTCTCTAAAGGGTTGAGTATTTTGTGATCTGGTGCTTATCAAACTCAGTTATTGCCCCCTGGTCTCATTGGCTCAACCCAGCAAAATGTGGAAGCTGTGCTTATAAAGCAGAGAAAAAGAACGGACACCTGATAATTTTAATAGCAAGGGGGGAGCCGTACTAGAGAAACTTCATTTTTAGTAGTAGACCACCAAGAGTCGCCTCAATGAAACTGCGCTGGCAATTAACGCTAATCATCCTTTTCAGCCTAGCATTCAATAGTCTGGTAAATATACTGCTAGCCCAGTATCAGCAGCGCCAGTTACTCGAAGCCAGCCACCAGGCTTTCAGCCAAACACTCATTCACAGTCATACCATCAACCTGCTACTGGCAAGTATCGTTTCGACTGCCCTACTGCTTTGTATTGGCTATTATTTCGCCCGCAAGCTCACCCGGCCCATAAATCAACTCACTCGCGAATTGGGCGAATACAATGGCGATCAAGCCATTATCGACAATGAGGCTGAAGGCGAATTTGAGGAGCTTCGCCAACTGCGTAAAGCACTAAGAGACGTTGCAAAAATTCAGAAAAGCGCGCTTAAGCGATCCTACAGCCGAGAGCAAGAGCTAGCGGTAACCCTCGATAGTATTGGCGATGCAGTCATCACTACCGATGCCGAAGGCCTGGTGGTACACATGAATCCGGTGGCCGAACAACTCACCGCCTGGTCTTTTGAGTCCGCCAAAGGCATGCCACTCAACGTAGTATTGCCGCTTATTGATGCCAGCACCCGCGAGCCCATCGACAACCCTTCTGACAAAGTACTTAATAACGGTGAAACCGTCCACCTCAGCAACCACACCACGCTGCTCGCCAAAGATGGTAGCGAGTACCACATCGCCGATTCGGCCGCCCCCATACACGGTAGCGACAATACCATTCTTGGCATGGTACTGGTCTTTAATGATGTCACCGAAGATTACCGTCTGCGGGAAAGGGCCAAAGCTGTCCACCAGCAAATGCAGGGATTGCTCAATGGGCTGCGCACTACTACGGGTATCCTCAACTGCGACGGCACTGTTGTGTTTACCAACGACACACCACTGAAGGCCACCGAAATCACCATGGAGGATGTGATTGGCAAGAGGTTTTGGGACTGCCCCTGGTGGAACTACGACCCAGAAGTACAAGCCTTAATACAAAGTGATGTCATTCAAGCAAGCGCGGGAAAATCGACTAGCCGAGATGTGCTGGGTTATTCGCCCAAGGGTTTATTCTGGATTCAACTCAACATCTATCCCATTCGAGATGACAACGGCAGTGTTATCCAGCTAGTCGCCGAAGGCGTGGCCATTCATAAACGCAAATTAGCGGAAGAAGAACTACGAGCATCGGCCCAACACCTTAAAGCCTATCGTGACCAATCGCCCCTGGCAATTATCGAATGGGATTACACAGGACCCGATGCCGTAGTGAGCGGCTGGAATAAAGCGGCTGAAACGATGTTTGGCTTCAGTTTTATAGAGATCGAAGGGAAGACGCCCGAGTTCCTTGCCCCAGCAGAGCTAGATTTGAAACTCGACCAGCATATTGCCGAACTCAAAACACGTACCGGCAGTGAAACTCTCGTTTCAAAGAACCTGACTAAAGATGGCCGTACAATATATTGCCAGTGGTACAACGCCCCTCTTAAAGACAAAGCAGGTCAACTCATCGGCTGCGACTCAATTTTACGTGACATTACCGCCGAGCGAGAAGCCCAAAGCGCACTCGCAATCAGTGAAGCCGAACAGCGCGACATTCTCAGCTCAATGCGAGAAGCCCTGATTACCGTTGACGAAACAAGCACTGTACTCAGTTTTAATAAAGCAGCCGAAAAGCTATTTGGCTACAGTGCCGATGAAATTGTCGGGTATAACGTTACTCAATTAATACCGGAACCCCACAGCAGTGAATTCGCACAGTACATGGCCCAGTACCTAGAAACCGGCAACCCCAGCAAACTGGGTGCTGGTAGTGAAATACAAGCCCTACGCAAAAATGGCGAGCTTTTCCCCACTCGCCTATCGGTCGCTGAATTTAGCACCACCAAAGGCGGCAAACGTCGTTTTATTGCCACCTGCCAGGATTTAAGTCACATCAAACAACAAGAAGAGCAACTGCGCCGCAGCCAAAAAATGGATGCCCTGGGCAAGCTCACCGGCGGCATTGCCCACGACTTCAACAATATGCTCGGTGTTGTCTCCGGCTATTCAGAGCTATTACAGGCCGCACTTGCCAGCCAACCTAAGCTGGCGAAATACGCGGACGAAATCGCTCATGCCGGTCAACGTGGTGCAAAACTGACTCAGCGTCTTCTGGCTTTCGCCCGCAATGAGCCTGGCCCCACCGCCACAGAACCCGTGGATATCAATGTCTTATTACAGCGCCAGCAGCACATGCTTGAAAAAACCCTAACCCCCCGTATTGCTCTGATTCTAGGGCTGGCGGAAGACCTTTGGCCGGTCAATGTCGATAGAGGCGAACTGGAAGATGCTATTTTGAATATGTGCATTAATGCCATGCATGCCATGGAGCATAGCAACAATTGTCAACTGAGCATACGTACCCGCAATGAAGAAATCAGCGTTATCGATGGTCTGGCACTACAGCTACCGCCCGGTGACTATGTGCTCGCCAGTATCACCGACACGGGTAGTGGTATGGACAAGAAGACACAAGAGCAAGTATTCGACCCCTTCTTCTCCACCAAGGGCACCGAGGGCACAGGGCTCGGACTATCGCAAGTCTATGGCTTTGTTAAACAGAGCAAGGGGGCAGTCAAAGTCTATTCAGAAATCAACCAGGGTACGCAATTTGTTTTCTACTTCCCCCGCGCCCAAGTCTCAGAGCAAGATAAAGATACTGAAACCATTACTGATATCCAAGCCTCGAGCAAGCAGGCAAGCATACTCATCGTCGATGATGAACCCGCCCTATTGGCCCTGAATGAAGAAATCCTAAGTCAGCAAGGCTATCGTGTTATCGCCGTAGAAAACGCCCAGGATGCGCTTGAGGTTCTGGATCAACAAGCTGTCGATCTACTCATTTCCGATGTCATTATGCCCGACATGGACGGCTGCCAACTACTGGCCATCGTCCACGAAAAGTACCCGCAGGTCATCACTCAACTCGCCAGTGGCTTTACCGGTGAGCATCACACCAGCCAGCTTATCGACCAACATCCCGCGGAAATACTGCACAAGCCTTACACAGCGAAGACCCTGTTAAACAGAGTCTACGAACTGCTGGCCGATCATCAGAGAGTAGAAAAACGCTAAATACGACGAGCTGAAGTGAGCATTGACCACCTTTGCTAAACAGTAGGCTTTTATTACAATAAAATATTGCCGTACTCAACTACCAACAATATTCTCTCAAATTACCGCAACCAAACTACTGACACCTTTTAGGGCGAGCCTCAGCTAACTTGTTTTAGTTTGCTTGGATAAAAATAAATTCGCCTATATTTTATTCAAAGGCGCATTCAAATCAGAATTCAACGATATTCCATAAAAACAAAATCCCTTGCTTATGCCATAACACTGTATAAAATAACAGCTAGGCTGTCTGTATTCACCGCACCTTTAAAAGGCGAACAAATCATGGCTAAAGATCTAACTACGCGGCAAAAGCAAATCATCGAGCTAATTCAGCGTCATATTGATGACACGGGTTTTCCACCGACTCGTGTTGAAATTGCAAAAGAACTTGGCTTTCGTTCTGCCAATGCTGCGGAGGAACACCTGCGGGCTCTGCATCGCAAAGGCGCTATCGAAATGATTCCCGGTGCTTCTCGTGGTATTCGTATCGTCGAAAAAAACAAAGCACCCAAAGGCATACCCATCGTAGGACAAGTCGCGGCCGGCAACCCTATTTTGGCGGAGGAGAATATTGATGATTACTGTGAAGTCCCAGCCAATCTCTTCCACCCCGCTGCAGACTTTTTTTTGCGGGTACGCGGTGAAAGCATGCAGGATATTGGCATCTTTGATGGCGACTTACTTGCCGTACACAGCACTCCCGTCGCTGAAAACGGTCAAGTTGTCGTAGCCCGTATTGAAGATGAAGTGACCGTCAAACGATTGAAAAAAACCCGTAGCCGCTACGTCATTTTACTCTTACCAGAAAACACCGACTACGATCCAATAAGCGTCGATTTACGTGAACAGGAGTTCGCCATTGAAGGTATCTATGCTGGAGTCATCCGCACACACTAGGCGGGTGGAAAATTATCGAAACGTGACTGAGAAGAACATTACTGAGGAGTGGAGATAATCGCTGCTTAAGTTTTGTAAAAGCCGCTATCTGACACTAGCCAAACGATCCGTAAAAAACAAATCTAATTAAGAATAATAAAATAATTGAGAACGATAAAAACAATAAAGAGGCGCTTTATTGTTTACAAACAGCAGCACTGATGGCCGCCGAAAAGACCGTATTAGTGTAAAACTCGCTGCTTAAGATCTTCTTCATCTACAGGACCATCGTTACCGAGCACCTCTACAGCATCTATGCCTGCATCTATCATCGCCTTGGCAACATCCATACTACCTTCACGCAGATAGCAAAGAGCCTCTTCTGAAAAGTTGATACGTATTAAAGGCTCACCGTTTTCATCTGAGCGCTGCAATACGACTTCGCCGTCAGGCAACATAACGATTTCATAAAAAGAGGAGGACATTTAGATTCCGGGCTAGTGTTTCGATACCCGATAGTAACAGAAAAAACGGCTATCGTACGCCTTCTCATGCAGGGTCAGCAGAGAAAGTAGTGAAACAAGGCACAAATACAGAGATTCTGCACTCTCAGGGCTGCAAAAACCCTGAAATCCAGATCCTGGAAATTAGGTGCTGCTGATTGACTTCGCGTGCTGAAATAACCAGCAATCTATAAATGGAAATGGCGGACCGGACGGGACTCGAACCCGCGACCTCCGGCGTGACAGGCCGGCATTCTAACCAGCTGAACTACCGGTCCGTTTAATGCTTGATGGTGGGTGGTACAGGGGTCGAACCTGTGACCTACGGCTTGTAAGGCCGTTGCTCTCCCAACTGAGCTAACCACCCGTTGAAGCGAGATGCGCATTTTACGCATATTTGTAGATGAGTCAAACGTTTTAGCGGTTTAAGTTATAATTAACCGCAATTAAATTCGCTGCTGTATTTACCCAATTTAAACGAGCCCATCGACACTATGGAAATCACCAAATCCTTTTCATTTGAAGCCGCCCACCTCCTGCCGAATGTACCTGAGGGACACAAATGCGCCCGCCTTCACGGGCACTCCTTTCACGTCGTAGTGACGGTATCCGGGCCGGTCGATAAACACCAGGGCTGGGTGATGGACTTCGGTGATGTGAAAGAAGCCTGCAAGCCGATTTATGAGGCTCTCGACCACCACTATCTGAACGAAATCAGCGGTCTTGAAAACCCGACCAGTGAAAACATTGCCCTGTGGATTTGGGCGCGACTAAAACCTCAGTTGGCGCAATTAAGTCAACTGGAAGTACGTGAGACCTGTACCAGTGCCTGCATCTACCGAGGCGACTAAAAAATACGGGGACTGAAATACAGGGATTAGATCGTGGGCCCTTCACCCACCGACGAACTCCCCGTGTTTAAGTGCTTCAAGCGCATCGCGAACCACTGACGCCTCTTCAAATTCAAGATTGCGTGCGTGCTCGTACATTTTTTCTTCCATAGTTTTCAAACGCTTCGCCAGTTGAGCGGGACTGAGACTATGAGCCTCACCGCCCATTTCATATTGCACCTTCTGCTCAGCGACAGCCCGTTGCTGCTTGCGCTTGCCCTTTGCCGAGCTCATCGCTCCCTCGAGCACGTCGGGAATCGCTTTGACAATACCTTGTGGCACTAAGTTATTAGCTTCATTGTGAGCCACTTGTTTGGCCCGACGCCGGTCCGTTTCATCTATCGCACGCTGCATTGATCCCGTGATTTTATCGGCATAGAGAATCGCCTTGCCGTTGATATGGCGAGCTGCTCGGCCAATGGTTTGAATCAGCGCCTGTTCCGAACGCAAGAAGCCCTCTTTGTCCGCATCAAAGATAGCCACCAGGGAGACCTCGGGCATATCCAGACCCTCGCGCAAAAGGTTAATGCCAACCAGTACATCAAACTCACCGCGTCGCAAATCGCGAATAATTTCCACCCGCTCAACAGTATCAATATCGGAGTGCACGTAACGCACGCGAATGCCATGCTCGTCAAGAAAATCCGTTAAGTCTTCCGCCATGCGTTTGGTCAAGGTGGTAATCAACACTCGCTCATCAAGAGCCACGCAGCGTTTAATCTCGTTCATTACATCATCAACCTGATGACCCGCCGGGCGAATTTCAATCTGCGGATCAACCAACCCCGTCGGCCTCACCACCTGCTCGACCACTTGCCCCGCCCGCTCGGCCTCGTATTTACCCGGTGTCGCGGAGACAAAAATAGTCTGCGGAATCAGGCCTTCCCATTCATCGAAACGCAGGGGGCGGTTATCGAGAGCCGATGGCAGGCGAAAGCCATAATTAACCAGAGTTTCCTTACGCGAGCGATCACCCTTGTACATGCCGCCAATCTGCGGTATCGAAACATGAGACTCATCGACGATTAACAGCGCGTCATCGGGTAGATAATCAAACAGGGTCGGCGGCGCATCACCAGGCTCTCGACCCGATAGATAACGACTGTAATTCTCGATGCCCGAGCAATAACCCAGCTCCTGCATCATTTCTATGTCGTAGCGTGTGCGCTCGGCCAGACGCTGAGCCTCCACCAGCTTGTCGTTGCTACGCAATTGTTCCAGACGCTCATGCAGCTCCACTTTTATATGCTCAACCGCATCCATAATGGTGGAGCGCGGCGTTACATAGTGGGATTTTGGATAAACCGTCACCCGAGGTAAACGCTGTAACACCTCGCCGGTGAGGGGGTCGAAAAGGGAAATGTTCTCCACCTCTTCATCAAATAATTCGATACGCACCGCATCTTTTTCAGAGTCTGCAGGAAAAATATCGATCACATCGCCGCGCACCCGGTAATTGGAGCGCTCGAAAGCAATATCGTTGCGGGTGTATTGCAGTTCGGCGAGACGCCGCAGAATGCTGCGCTGGTCGATGGTATCGCCGCGCACCACGTGCAGTAGCATCTTTAAATAGGAGTCCGGATCACCCAGCCCGTAAATCGCCGACACCGTCGCCACCACAATGACATCGCGACGCTCCAGCAAAGCTTTAGTTGCCGACAGGCGCATTTGCTCGATGTGCTGATTGATCGAAGCGTCCTTCTCTATAAAGGTGTTCGACGCCGGCAAATAGGCTTCGGGCTGATAATAGTCGTAATAGGAGACAAAATACTCCACCGAATTTTTCGGGAAGAACTCTTTCATCTCACCATAGAGCTGAGCCGCCAGGGTTTTGTTGTGAGCCATAACAATGGTCGGCCGCTGCAACTCTTCGATGACCTTGGCAACGGTAAAGGTCTTACCCGAGCCCGTCACCCCCAGTAAAGTGAGGCCGGCAAGCCCCGCCTCCAGCCCCGCCACTAATTGCTTGATGGCCTGCGGCTGATCACCCGCAGGTTGATAGGGGCTGACAACTTTAAAGTGTTTTGACTGAGAAGAAATAGAACTAACTGTACCCATGGGACTGATTAATGGCCTGTCATATAATAAACACAATAAGTCGCCAATAAAGCCCAAGGAACGCTTGACTGACCCCAGACCCGACTATATCATGGCGCCGCTTTTGCAGTTCCGCCTTAGCTCAGTTGGTAGAGCAAATGACTGTTAATCATTGGGTCGCTGGTTCGAGCCCAGCAGGCGGAGCCA
>CAYWXW010000034.1:0-2203 GCA_964462265.1 uncultured Porticoccaceae bacterium
CATGGCAATTCCAAAGGTTTTGATCTGACCCTCTACGCAGGCGAAATCGCCATCCTCCAAGCTCCGAACGGCTGGGGGCAAAGTACTTTATTCGATCTTGGATACGCTTCAAGCCCTTATCCGAATAGTATTGCTCAAAGGCTTGTTTAGCGGCGTTTGTGCCACCGGTGTCAATCAGCGAACGATTTAAACAGAATCGTCCTTCGTACAACTTCACGTCACAGGTTTGGCCAGCGACCAAAGACAGGCGATAAGAGCGCCCCAGGTAAAGAAATGTTTCACCGTTAACCCACTCACGAACAACCGCAACGGCATTAAGGTCACGCCACTCGGCAAGATTGCGGTAAATCCACATTCGCTTGCTATCAACAACGGCATCAACCTGCTCTTCACTAAAGGCTTCCGGGGGGCGAACGACCACAACACCATTACGCTCTATAACGATATCCGTCGTGGTGCGATTGGTGCCGGGCATTAATTGATAATCGATATCTCTTACTCTTCTAGCATTCACCCTACTCCACCTCCACCAGCATCTTTTATGAGCTCTTCATGTCTATTTTTTGCCAGCTTCATAATTTCAACGGCTACTCGTTCTCTGTTCCTTTTTAGCTCCGTAATACCCGTTAAAGTAAGAGCTGTTTTTACTTTGCTGCGGGTTTGTTTTTGCTTGTCTGCGTTGCTCCAAAAGTCGATGCTGCCAATGCTATCTTGCAAAGTGTCGACAATAGACTCCATCAGCACCTTCATTTTGTCTTTTGCTTCTGCGGGCACCTTGCCGCCGCCAAAGGCTTCGTTAGCGATATGTTCGTAGAAGGTAGTGGCTTCTTTGCTCATACCATCTTCGCCTTTTTTACGGCCTTCCAGTGCTTCACCTCGTAGCTTTTCAAGTTCATCAGCAAGCTTTACCCAGTCTTCCTGATGCTTATCAATCAGGTTTTCGACCTTCTCTGAGAGGCTTCTATAAAAGGCGGGGTCTTCATCGTTGTGGACGGTGCAATGCTTTCTAATAGCATGCTCCATTTCACTGGCTTTAGCCTCTTCGTTACCACCTGCGTGTTTATTTAGGTTTTCGATAAAATCATCGGATAACAGCTCTACCGGTGGTACTTTAGGATTAATGCCCAGGCTAATCAGGTGCTCATTAATCAATTCCTTAACCTTTTCACCGGCGTCGCCCAGGCTCAGGCTATCGTCTTTATAGCGCTCTTTGGCAACACGCAAAATATAGCCGAAGCGCTTTGCCGGTATGCGGTAGGGCTGCGCGGCCTGATGGGGCAGAATAATATCTATGCTGATCAAGAACTTCTTCAGATAAACATCAAAGTCAGCACGAATTTTTTCGTCTTTAAGTAAGTTAACGGCCTTATGTACCACCGCCGCATCGGTTTCGATATTGGGTAATTTCCCCACAACGAAGTCTTCGAGCTGCTCAATCTTATGTTCCGAAAATAATTGCAATAACCGTCGATAGCGCTCTTCCAGCACTGGCATTTCTGAGCTAATACTCTTCAGGCCCTGAGCTAATTCCTCGTGCTCGTCAGCAGCTGCGTACAGGGTCAGTGCTTCGGTCAGGTTTTCTGTCAGCCCGATGTAATCGACAATATAACCACGTTTTTTGCCCTTCTTGATACGGTTGGTTCGCGCTATAGCTTGCAGCAAAGTGTGCTCTTTAATCCTCTTATCGATATACATGACTTGCTCTATGGGCGCATCAAAGCCGGTGAGCAACATATCGCAGACCACTAAAAAGGCAATGCCGGTATACATCTTATCGGGGTCGTCGTAATCGAAGGTGCGGCAAAAATTATCGACAGCATTCCAGGCCTTCGCCTGTTTGCGGGATGCGGTGATATAAGCAGCCTCGTTAGTGCCATCACCCGAAATCACCACAGCGGCCTTTAAAAAACCCACTTTTTTGATCAGCTCCTGATTCGGCTCTGCTTCTAGTTTTAGAGCCTCTACTCGATTTTCGAGCTCATCCATAATCGCTTTTTGATAGCGAACCGCCGCTAACTTGGAGTGGCAAACCACCTGGGCTTTAAAACCATTGGGGAATATCTGCTCCAGGTAATGATTGACCATATCTTTAGCGATGGCCTTAATACGCTCTTCGGCTTCAAGAATATCGCCAGTAGCACCATACTTTTTCTTTATCGCTAACAACTCCTCTTCGGAGCGTTCTTTAAACAGGTTTTCAAAC
>CAYWXW010000034.1:2228-7635 GCA_964462265.1 uncultured Porticoccaceae bacterium
GTTTGTCATTGAGGGCCGCGTCTGCGGTGCGGCCTTCATAAAGGATTTGCAGCGTTGCACCATCGTTAACTGCGTCCATTAAGCGGTAGGTATCGATATATTCCCCAAAGCGCTTATGAGTCAGCTTTTCGCCGTGCCGCTCGGTAATCAAGGGGGTACCAGTAAAGGCAATGCGTGCCGCATTGGGAAAGGCTTCAAAAATATTGTCACCCAAATCAGAGCCCTGGGTGCGATGTGCCTCGTCGATCATTAGCACAATGCGCGAGGAATCATTGACCACGCCAAAAGTTTGGCCTGCTGGCATCGCCTGATAAGTGCCCAGTGCGTCCGCCACTTTCAACGGCAGGCTTTGCTCACGCTGCTGAAACTTATGCACCATCACCATATTGATATCGGAGTTATCGCTGGCCAGGTCGCAACGCAAAGTCTGAGTGCTTTCAATGGTATTGACCCGCCCACCAATCAGGGTGGCCGTTTTGGCTAGCTGATCTTCTAAATCCACCCGGTCGTTGATCAGCAGAATTTTATAGTCATTCAAATCTTTAGAGGCCCGTAACATCCGCGCCACAAACACCATGGTCAAACTTTTGCCCGAACCCTGGGTGTGCCACACCACACCACTTTTATCGGCTGCGGTCTCACCACGGCGCAAACGCTCTATAATTTTATTGCTTGCGCGAAACTGCTGGTAGCGCGACACCACCTTAATGCGCGGGCCACCATCGGTATCCATAAACACCGTCGAGGTGCGCAGAATACTCAGCAGGTTGGTTTTGTTGAGCACACCATGAATCAACTGCTCTTGCTGATTCATGCCTTGGGCTGTGGCATCGTCATTGGGCCACTGAGTAAGCCAGGGAAAGAAGTGCTCAATACCTGAGGTAAAAGTACCGTAATTGGCCTCTAACCCACAGGTGCGAATCAGCATCATTGAGGTATGAAATAACCGGGGTTCGCCTTCCTTAAGTCCCTGCTGGCGAGTCGCCTTGCGCTGGTTCATATAACGCTGCAATTGCCCGAAAGCGTCCTCCATCGGATTAGCACAAGTAGGCCCGCCTTTTTTACACTCCACCACAATCAGCGGCAAACCATTCACAAACAAGACAATATCGGGAATGATAAATTGCTTTACACAGCCCGGCGTATCGATACGAAACTGATTAATCGCGTGAAAGGTATTGTTCTCCGGGTTGGCAAAGTCAATTAATTTAACCACCGGGTCTTGCTCACCAGTGATTTCGTTGACATCTACCTGCGCCTTAAATAACAGCTTTTGAATCGCTTCGTTGGCTTCCAGCAAAGTGCGATTGGGTTGGCGTGATATTTGATCATGCAGGTCTTGCAGCTGTTTCGAGCTTAGCCACGCCTCGCCGCCAGGAGTACGGTTAATACTGGAAATAGCGGCGTTAAATACCTCGGGCAAAATCCATTGTCGAAAGTTTTGCCGCAGGCTAAGGCCGGGGTCATGGGGAATATCCGGACCCTGGTCAATACTCGTCCACCCCAGCCCGGCAAGCTGCTGAAGAAAAGGCTGTTCTACTTCCGTGTATTCAGACATATCACGGAGCAGTTTGCTGCAACTGCTCCAGTGCTATTGAGATAGCCCGCGAGTCAAACAGTTTAGCTTTTCTATCCGCCCATTTTTGGCCTGCGGGCCAATTCTGGATTCCCGACTCAATAGCGGCAAGGGAAGGTTCACAGCCCTCTTTTTCTATAAGCCAGTCAACCGTAGCCAACAACTCCATGCCGAAAGGAGATTCAAAACCGTCAATAATCTCGGAGGTTAATTCCAGGGCGGGAAGATAGTCTTTGGCCTCCGAATGCAAATAAGCATTAAGCCGCTCGCGTTTTTTATCGTTAAACCAAATAACGTCCAGGGGGTCGGCGTCGGCAATGCGCTTGTCACTTTGCAAGTAACTACCGTCCAAAGCATCCAGCAAATGCCGTAGCTTATCGGCATAAGGCCCGTAGTTATTCGACTCGAATTGCAGTTTTAACAGATTATCAATATTCTGCTTTTCTATCACCCGCTCCATAAACCAGGCCAATTTCTGTATTTCAAGCAAACTGCATTCCATGCCAAGCACCCAGTAGCGACGCACCAGTTCGGCGATCAGCGCCCGTGCAACCGTAAGCTTTTCAACGCCCTTCTTTTTGGCTACATTTTGATATTGACTGCTTGGCTCGTAGACCAGAATAGTCACGTCATCTAAATCAGCGAGCGCAAGCTCGACTTGTTCACGCACAACGGGCCAGTCGAGGCCGCCATTACCCGCACCCAACGGAGGCAGAGCAATAGATTTCACCTGATTCTCAAGAATAAAACGTTTTAAATCCGCCAGGCCCTCAACAATCCACTCCAACCGGGAAGGGCTGCGCCAGTTTTGCTTGGTGGGGAAGTTAACCACCCATTTAGGGCCCATCAACTCGTGGGTTTCAGTGACAAACATCTTGCCCGTTTGCACCTGTTTGGCTTTACAGGCCCTGGCATATTCTTCCATATTTTTGTCAAAACGCTCTTTGAACATCAGCGCGATGCCCTTACCCATCACCCCCACCGTGTTCACCGTATTGACCAACGCTTCCACATCCGCCTCTAAGAGATTACCTTCAGTATATTCAATCATCAGAAGTACCACCCTTTGCGCGCATGGACACTCAGGCCCAGACCACGGTCATTAACCAGTTGTTTTATAGAGGTTTCTAGTTTTTCGGTATAACACACTATACCCAACAAGCCGCTGACCGGGCAATGCTGGTGAATCAAGGCTTCCGCCTGATAGCGCTCAAATTTGGCCGGGTCATTCGGGTCGCGTTGAAAGTCGCGAGCCTGCAATAGCGGCCAATCTATTTTATCCAGGTCAGCAAGGTCATCATAAAATTCAGCCCACTGATAATAGGCATGGCTATTACTAAACAAAAAGGGAATTCCCTGTTTTTTGAGGTGGGGCAAACTACCAACCAGTATGACGATTTCGTCATTTGGCCGATGCTTTACTCCCCAACCGGTATTAATATTTCTCATCATCACCGAGAACGGCGTGAAATAAAAAGGCACATAATCATTAAGTACACCACCGGGTGGAATGGGCACAGGGTGATTAGCCCGCTTGGTAATTAACTCATCGTTACCGATATTTATCCATGCCGAGGACTGACTTGCACCATTACCGCAATGCAAACCATTCGCTAAAATCCAGGGCAAATTATCGCGATGCACAATACGCCAGATCAGAGCTTTGTCAGCATTCAGGTTGCGGTAATGATTAGGCATTTGACTGACCGTTATTCGACAGGCAGCATAAGCAGATACCTTTATCCCGAGAAAAAACATGCACGTTTAACAGCCCATCAGCCGCTGGGCGGCGGGGGAATTCACACCCTGATTGTGCGGGATGCACCCTAAACATGGGCCTCCTCGGGTTCTGAGACAGTTACGGGGACTTTGCCCGTCAGTAGGTCGTGCATTAGGCCGGATTTTTGTTTTTTCAATTTCCCTAACTTTTGTGCCTCAACAGCGATCAATTGTTCTTTTGAACTTATTAATTTTACTTTTAGTTCCTGCTCTGCTGGACTAGGAGTAGCTATCTTCAACGACCGGAAATCGGCTAAAGTCACCTTAAGTCTTGTTACTCCAGCAGTTATGGCCGCTACCTGTCGCTTAGAGCGATCATGATTTATTGCCGTACTTAACCATATTGGGTTCACTTTCGACCTATCAGGAATCATCCGTATCATGTCCGCCGTTATTATTCCCAAGGGCATATTTTCTGGGTATACCGCAGCAATACAGGGAGGCAATCCCATTTTGGTAGCTAATATGTCGCCTGGCTTTACTCTGTGAGAAAATAGAGCTTGGGTTTTCTGAGAAGAAATAAAAACGTTACTTACCCAATTAAAAAGGCCTTCTTTGACATCACGTACAAAAACTATTGGCGTACCTTCAGTGCGATAATCTGACATCACCAAATCGCTACCAAATGGTCCTATCACTGTTGAACCTTTGCTGGGGTGTGCTAAGTCCCTTATTGTGTTTAGCCTCCACCCACATGGAATCCACCCAATCGGCGTTTTTTGATACAATTCCGGCGCCTGTTCTCGGGTCGGGCGGAGTTTGCCATCGGCGGTGACGCCACGAGTAAACAGGTCGTGCATTAAGCCTGCTTTGATTTGTTGGTATTTTTCAATTAGGGCCTCGGTTTTTTCTATAACCTGGTCAATAACGCGAAGAATTTCTGTGATTTTTTGTACTGCGTCAGGGTTTGGAAAATCGGCATGTAGTGATTTGACAAAATCTTTTCGAAGATGGCGCAGGCCGCTACCTTCAAATCCGGCGTAATCTATCCTTGGTAGATACTGTTGAATTTTCCTATATGGAAATTCGCTGGAGTAATCTTCAGAGTTAGACCTAAATGCCCAAGTATCAGTAGAGTATGAAAATTCACCTTTACCATAATTAACAGAAGCAACCCCCCCAGTACCCATGATTACAGCAGGTTTATTTTGCAACCATTTATCAGTTCTTTTTGGTTTCGAGCTACTACATATAAAAAGGTATGCGCCGTTATCTATAGCCGCAGAAGCAGGGATTGTAGACTTTGTGAGCTCTACTAAATAATCACCAAAAGCTTTCTGTTCATTTATATTGTTACTCATAACCCAGCTCCACCATAAATGCCTGCAACTGCGCCGACGCCGCATCACGCTCAGCCTCAATCGTCTTGGCGGTGACTGCATATTTACTCCACAGATTTTCGATGGCTTTAATACAAGCCCGTTGATCTGCGCGCAAATAGGCGTGGTAGGTGTTGAGCAGGGTTTGTTTTAGACGCGCGATAATAACCGTGCGGGCCTCGTCGTTGGTGATCTTTGCGCGGGCGCTTTCCACCAGTTCATCGCGTTTATTTTCGGTGCCTTTAATGGTGGTTTTTAGAGCTTTAACTTCGTCCTCCAGCACCTTGTGGCGCACCAGGCTTTGGCTAATGGATTGGGCGCGCTCCAGACTTAGCTTGCCCTGACTTATGACTGCCTTTAATGGCTCGGCATACTCTGAAGTAAAGCCCACCTCAGCCGCTAGGTCTAAAATACGTTGGCCATTTTCAAACACGGGTTGTTTTTGCGCTAGCCCTTCGCTGCAATAGAAGCCTTTGCTCTTTGTATCAGCGCCTTTAGGTAGCAAGGCCGCCACTTTTATTTCACTAAATATATTACCGGCTAAATCTTTTACGGCTTTAAGGTGGGCCTTCCAATCGGCATTAGCGATTTTGAGTTCTTCCTTTTTACTTTTAACCACATCGCCGGGTAGTACGCCGGTGTCTTCGCTATCATCGAAGTCTTCTTCACTGGCGGCGGCGAACAAGGCTTGCAGCTCTGCCAACCGCGCCTGGGCTTGTTCCAGCTCTTTCAG
>CAYWXW010000034.1:7645-9873 GCA_964462265.1 uncultured Porticoccaceae bacterium
CGGGGTATTGGCTGAGTAGAATGTCGTTATCGGGAATTAATTCTGGCCCCCAGCCGCTGGCGGCAATAGATTTAAAATCTGCCTTTAACATTGCCATGTAATTGGCAAACGCGCCGCGCACCTGGGAGGCGGTTAGCAGGTTTTGCCCTGCGAGTTCTTTTTCGATGCTCTCGAGCATGGCCCTGCGCATTTTGTACACGTTGCCCGCATTTTCGTGCTGCTGTTCTTTTGGTGTGTGCGGATCCGCTGCCACCGCTTCAACTAAGGGTAAGCTGCCTTGCCACCAGGCTTCTAACTGCTTCATCAGCTGCTGGTGACGGTTTACCACACCGGGGTGATTTGCCACGAACTCGGCGATGGCACGCTTTTCGGCAATGGCGGGGCCTAAGTCCCTGTAGATTTCATCCCTGGGAACGAAGCAGTCTTCACGCAGGCTAGGGTAGTTAGACCAAAAGTGTTCTAAGCTATCGACTTCGGTCAATGGCACACCACCGTGTAAGTGGGCCCGAACATCGTGAGGCTCGGGCGGCGGTGCGTTATCGACGTAACGGCGGATATTGCAGTTGTAATCTTCTGCGGCTATTTCTAGCTTGGGTACTTTTCTAGCGTACATGGGGCCAGCCATTGCGTTCTCAGGATCCCCGGCGTCTCTATCGGTCATAGCGGGGATATCTTCGCCGGAGCGATAGGCATGAATAATTTTGTCGATGTCTTCCGGGCGCAGGTGGTTTTGTGCTTTGCCTTCGCGGTATTCACGGTCGGCATTAATAAACAGCACATGGTCACGCTCAGCTGCACCAGCCTTATTCATCACCAGAATGCAGGCGGGAATACCAGTGCCATAAAACAGATTGCTGGGCAGGCCGATAATGGCTTCTAAATAGCCGTGTTCGATAAAGTGTTTGCGGGCTTCACGTTCTTCACCGCCACGGAATAACACCCCGTGGGGCATAACGGTGGCCAGGCGGCCATCGTGTTTGAGTACCGCCAGCATATGCTGAACAAACATGAGATCGGCTTTTTTGCCCTTCTCGGGCATCATCACCGGGAAGCGGCCAGGGAATTTTAGATCTTTTTTGATGTAGTTTTGACTGAAGGGCGGATTCGCCAGCACTCGGTCAAAACGTTTAAGCTCGTTATCTTCGCCAAGGTGTTGGGGTTCTCTAACGGTATCTTGCTGGCGAATGTCGGCATGGGAAATACCGTGCAGCAGCATATTCATTTTGCAGATAGACCAGGTGGTGCCGATTTTCTCCTGACCATTGAGTGACAATTCGCTGGCATCGCCACCGTTTTCTCGTAGGTAATCACGGGTTTGTATCAACATACCGCCTGAGCCCACAGTGGGGTCGTAGATGCTCATATCTTCTTGCGGGTCACAGATTTCAACGCAGATGCGCACCACTTCTTCCGGCGTATAAAACTCACCGGCTTTTTTACCGGCGGAGTCAGCAAAGTACTTAATCAGCCATTCGTAGGCGGCACCCAACAGATCGGGAAATTCGAAGTCTTCGTCTTTGAGGGGGACTTTTTCAAAGTTCTGCACGAAGTCGGCGAGGGTGTCATCGTCGAGTGTGCGCTGGCCAATCTTGCGGTTAAAGTTGATGCCTTTGAGTACATCTTGCAGGGCATCGAGGTTAGCGTCTTCGATGGCTTCAAGGGCCTTGTTTAAAGTCGTACCGACGTTTTCTTTAACGTGTTTAAGGGCGGGGTGGTGAATTATTTTGGTTTCGCCATCCGCTACGATTTCTTCATCCCAGCCCTGGTTCCAGCGGGCGCGAGGTGGCACGTAGAAGTATTTGCCGGCGTAGTTGTCAGAGTCATCCAGTTCAATATCGTCGTCACTCATGCCTTTGGCCGTTAACTCGGCCTTCATCTCGGCTTGCCGTTGGTCAAACAGGTCGCTGGCCCGTTTGAGAAACAACATGCCGAATATGTATTCTTTGTATTCGGTGGCGTCCATGCTGCCACGTAGGTCGTCACAGGCGGTTAGTAGTAGGCTTTCGAGTTTGGCCAGGGTTAGCTTGAAGCTCACTTATTGTCCTCGTTGGTGTTCTTTTTTTGTTTGATTCACTTTTCTATCCAGCCCAAAAACGACTGCTCCAGCGCGCGATTCTGGCAGATACTTACGCCTATGTCGTGCACCAGAGCTATTAACAAGGTATAAGCCAGTTAATACTCAAGTACCAATATTGCAATAACAGACAAAGTACTAAAGAACGCTTTTA
>CAYWXW010000034.1:9883-11229 GCA_964462265.1 uncultured Porticoccaceae bacterium
AATAGAAGTGCGCTGTAAACCAAGCTATCACTCAAAGACCGAGAATCCTTCCGCGAACGCTACCTAAAACCTGCACTACAAGCAGGCTTGATAGAAATGACCATCCCCGGTAAACCCAGCAGCCGTTTACAGCAATATCGTCTAACAGAACACGGCAGAAAACCGGCCGACACTTTTACATAGACTTTCACATAGACGAGGGCTTATTTTCATTTGGCCGACAGTTTCACCCGGCAACCAATTTTCAATCAGTCGCCGCTTTGTCTCGGCCCGGCTTGCGACTGCTGCTACAATGCGCCGCCCTTTGAACACAGCTCAGGCCTCCTCCCTTGTCGACACTCAATCCCCAGCAACAAAAAGCGGTGCACTATATCGACGGGCCCTTGCTGGTGCTCGCCGGTGCGGGCAGTGGCAAGACGAGTGTGATCACCCGCAAAATTGCCTATTTGATTGACAAGTGCGGGGTGTCGGGCCGCAATATTGCGGCGGTGACCTTTACCAATAAAGCGGCGCGGGAGATGAAGGAGAGGGTTGGCACGCTGGTTAAGGGACGGGCGGCGCGGGGGCTGACGATTTCGACTTTTCATAACCTGGGGCTGAATATTATTCGCCGCGAGCTGGTGCACCTGGGCTATAAAAGTGGCTTCTCCATCTTCGACTCTGAAGACAGCCGTACGCTGATCAAAGAGTTGATGATTAACAAAACCGAGATCGACCCCGATCTGATCAATATCGCCCAGCAACAAATCTCTACCTGGAAGAATGAGCTGCAAGCGCCCCAACAGGCGCTGTCTCACGCCGATAGCGATGGCGAGCAAGCGCTGGCCCTGCTCTACGAGCGCTATCAGCAAGCCTTGAAAGCCTATAACGCGGTGGATTTTGACGATCTCATTCTACTGCCAGTGCAGCTGTTCCGCGACCACCCCGAGGTGTTGGGCAAGTGGCAGCAGCGCATTCAGTACCTGCTGGTGGACGAGTACCAGGACACCAATATGTCCCAGTACGAGCTGGTCAAAATGCTCGCGGGCGAACGCCAGGCGCTAACCGTGGTAGGTGATGACGATCAGTCAATTTACGCTTGGCGCGGTGCGCGACCCGAAAACCTCGAACAGCTGCAGGTCGACTTCCCCCACCTTGAAGTGGTCAAGCTGGAGCAAAATTATCGTTCCACCGCCCGTATTTTGCGCGCCGCCAACACGCTAATCGCCAACAATCCCCACGCCTTTGAAAAGGCCCTTTGGAGCGACCTGGGTTTTGGCGACCCCCTGCGCGTGATTCGCTGCGGTGACGAAGAGGCCGAGCTGGAGCGAGTGGTGAATGACATTATCGCCACTCATGCCCGCCGC
>CAYWXW010000034.1:11386-27698 GCA_964462265.1 uncultured Porticoccaceae bacterium
TGAAATCAAAGACATCATGGCCTACCTGCGCCTGCTGGCTAATCCGGACGACAACAACGCGCTGCTGCGGGTGATCAACACCCCGCGCCGCCAGATCGGCCCAACAACACTGGAAAAGCTCGGCACCTACGCCAACCGGCGCGAGATATCCCTGTTTGCGGCGATTGATGAAATTGGTCTGCAATCGGAACTCAATGGCCAGCACCTCGAAAAACTGCAGCGCTTTAAGCACTGGATGGAAAAAATTGGCGAGCGCTGTGAGCGCGATGACCCGATTAAAGCAGTGCGCGAAATGATCGACGATATCGACTACGAGAGCTGGCTCCACCAAAACGCCAGCAGTGGCGCGGTGGCCGAGAAGCGCATGAAGAATGTGCACTTTCTGGTCACCCAATTAGAGCGCGCCATTGCCAGTGAAATGGAAGACCCCGACTGCGAAAACCCGGTACAAAATGCCATTTCGCGGCTAATTTTGCGCGACCAGCTCGACCGCCAGGAAGAGGAATCGGCCGACGACAAAGTACAGCTAATGACCCTGCACGCCGCCAAGGGTTTGGAGTTTCCCCACGTTTATTTAATCGGCATGGAGGAGGAGATACTGCCCCACCGCTCCAGCATCGAGCAGGACACGGTCGAAGAAGAGCGCCGCCTCGCCTACGTGGGCATTACCCGCGCCCGTGAAACCCTGACCATGACATTGGCCTCGCGGCGCAAGCAATATGGCGAGATATCAAAAACCGAACCCAGCCGCTTTCTGGCTGAACTGCCAGCAGAAGATATTGAACGCGAGGGCTTTGGTGACGAACTGCCCCCCGAGGTGAAAAAGCAAAAGGGGCAGGAGTCTATCGATGCGCTGAAGAATATGTTGGCGCTATAAATCGCCAGTCATTTTCCAGGGTGCTTATTCACAATATTAAGCCGCTGATTCCCGCTCAATTTCCCAACCCGGAAACACCAGTACGGCTGGGTGGCAGGCTAATGCTCTTGCCAAGACTTTAGCTCTTTCAACACCTAGCTGAATTCTATCGTTCTCAATGGCCGAGATGGTCGATTGGGGAATACCGGTTAAACCTGCCAAGCCATTCTGACTCAGCTCCTGAAGCTCTCTGAGAATTTTTACGGATTCACCGACAGAAACATCAACGCTTCTTTTAGCTTCTTTATAATCTTTCATGCTACTTCCTCCGGTAATCATAAGGTGTAATGCTTTCTACTTGCACAAGAACCTTATCGCCTTCAACTTTGTAAATAACGCGGTATTGTAAATTTAATCGGGAAGATCGATGCCCCTTCCACTCACCTGCTAGCGGTTCATCTCGAAACCCTTTAATCCTCTTCAAGTCCTGCGGGCCAGAAATGGTGACGATATCCTTCCATTTTTCGTAGCCTGAGTTCAAGTAATAAGTGCAACCCGCACGGAAAGGACTTATTAATCACCTTTCTATCGCTCGGATCAAATTGCAAAGGTGGCAATGACATAGATCAAACTCTCCGAGACGCTGCCTGACGTATTATTGTTGTCGGTTCTATCCAGCGTCAGCGTTCACAACACAACGTTAATATAGCAGCCGCTCGTTCGATGTTCAGAGCCTGGCCTATTCGCTACAATGCGGGCCAACTTTAAAAATGTGCCATTAACGACTATGACAACACACAAGATTGCCATCCTCACCGGCGACGGCATCGGCCCCGAAATTATGGCCGAGGCCTTAAAGGTACTCGCCCTGGTTGAACAACGCAGCGGCGTGCATTTTGAGCTCACCGAAAGCCCCTTCGGTGCCGCCGCATATTTTGACTTCGGCCACCCCTTTCCCGAACAAACTCAGGCCGTTTGCGATGCGGCCGATGCAATATTAAAAGGCCCAGTGGGTTTGGCCCACGCCGAAGCGATGAAGATTCCGGTTGATATGCAGCCCGAGCGCGGCGCGGTGTTACCCCTGCGAGCACGTTACAACACCTACGCCAACTTTCGACCGGTATCGCTGCCCAAAGCGCTGGCCCATCTTTCGCCTTTAAAGGCAGAAGTCATTGGTGAGGGCATCGACATACTGATGATCCGCGAGCTGCTTGGCGGCCTCTACTTCGGCAAAAAAGTACTCGGCGTCGATGATGACAACATTCGCTTCGTCGAAGAAACTCTGCGCTACGACGAAATACAAATTCGCCAGGTGGTGAAGACAGGCTTTGAACAAGCCATGAAGCGCAAGAAGGTGCTGCACAATATTCACAAGAGCAACATTCTCAAATCGAGCGTGTTGTGGAACGAAGTGCTCGATGAGGTCGCCGTCGACTACCCCGAGGTTGAATTGGTCAATATGCTGGTCGATGCCGCCGCCACCCACCTGTGCCTCAACCCCGGCCAGTTTGACGTGATGGTGATGGAAAATATGTTCGGCGATATTCTCAGCGACCAGGGCGGCGGCTTGATCGGCTCACTGGGCTTAATGCCCTCCGCTTGCATTGGCGATGGCAAGGCTTACTACGAGCCATCCCATGGCTCCGCCCCCGATATCGCCGGGCAAAATATTGCCAATCCCTATTCGATGATTGGTTCGGTGGCGATGATGCTGGAGTACAGCTTTGGCATGGTCGACGAGGCCAATCAAATATGGGCCGCCATGCAGGGCGTGTTTGCCGATGGCTACACCACCCCCGATTTAGCAAGGGGCGGTAGTGACGAGAAAGTGATCGGCACCGATGCCTTTGGTCAACGGGTGGTCGATAAATTAAGCGCAATGTAAACAACAGACATCGTTAAACGGCCATTTATGGCCTTGGGAGAAGTCGATGAACACACATTTTGACGTTGAACCGTTAACGCCTTTTATTGGCAGTAAAATAACGGGGCTTGACCTGTCCCAACCGATTCCCCTCAACACCCTGACCGACCTGCGTAAGGTTTGGTTAGAGCGTAAAATGATTTACTTCCTCGACCAAAAGCTCACCCCCGATGAGCAACTGGCCTTTACCCGCCAGTTTGGTGAGGTGAATAAATACCCTTTTCTGCACGGTATTGAAGGCAACCCCCTGGTTGCCCCGGTGCTGAAATTACCTGACGAGACCATCAACTTTGGCGGTGTGTGGCACGCCGATACCACCTATTTGGAAACACCCGCGTTAGGTGCCAGCCTCTACGCGCTGGAGCTGCCCCCGGTCGGTGGCGATACCATTTTCTGCAATATGCAAACCGCTTATGAAACGCTGGATCAGGATTTAAAAGACCAGATCGACGGGCGCAAGGCTTACTTCACCTCGGGTAAAGCTGCAGTGTCAAAAACCCGTATGCCGCGCATCGCTGACTGTGGCGACACATCGGCCCCGGAGGTATTTACCAACCTGCACCCGGTAGTACGCACTCACCCCGAGAGCGGTGAAAAAACTCTCTTCGCCCACGAAGCCCATACCTTGCGTTTTGAAGACTGCACAGAAGAGGAAAGCGAGCCGCTGTTAAATCAGCTTTACCAACACGCCCGCAAACCCGAGTTTCAATGCCGTCTGCGCTGGAGTGTCGGTATGGTAGTGTTGTGGGATAACCGCTCAACCCATCACTACCCCATCAACGACTACAATGGGTATCGGCGCTTGCTGCACAGGGTTTCATTGAAAGGCGACCGGCCCTTTTAAAGCAGAATAGCCTGGCCTAACGGCGGTTCATTTTTAGCTGGATCGCCGTTAATTAATCAGCAGCGAAAACATAGCGATCCCTGCCCGCCGACTTACCTTTGTAGAGCGCTTTGTCCGCACGTTCCACGGCGGCGTCTATCATTTCACCAGCCCTCACTCGCGCCAGGCCCAGAGTAACGGTCAAATTCAGTACTTGGCCATCGGCAATATCTATGCGCATCTCGCGCACCGCCGCAAGTAAACGCTCTGCGGCCACGCCCATGGCTTCGGGGGTTTCGGCCTGTAGTAACAGAAGGAATTCCTCCCCACCATAGCGATAGAGCTGTTCGTTACTGCGCACTTGAATTATCAGCGTGTCGGCAAGCTGGCGAAGAGCCAGATCACCCACGGGGTGACCGTAATTATCATTGACTACCTTGAAGTGATCGATATCTATCATAACCACATAGAGCAGCGCCCTATTGCGGTGGCAGGTTTTCTGAGCCAGAGCAAAATCGTGTTCCAAACTATGGCGCAGGGGCAGACCAGTCAGGGGGTCGTGGTGTGCCGCCCGGGCGAGCAACTGGGTTTTAAAATCGGCCAGCAAACTGAGCAACTCTGACTGGCTCTGCTCGAAGGTGTCGAGATAGTCTTTGCACCCCGGTTGATTGGACAATACGTCCTGACAAATGGCGCGGATGGCATCGTGCATAGCATGGTGGGTGCTATCTATTCTCTCGGTCGCACCTACATCGAGGACTAAAAAATGCGACTTATTGTCCTGAAACCAGTAACTAAAGCGACACAAGGTGTGAGCCAGAGGGGAGAGAACATCATCTCCGGGCGATACCCGCAGTACCACACAGCGCAACATTCGCTGCATTAAGTGAAGATGCGCCTCCACAGCGGCATCGAGTTGTTCAACAAAAAGCTCTACCTCTGAGGAGGAATCAGTCATAACATCGAACCCCTAGGCAAGCTTTGGGCAATTTATTGACGAAATCCTAGCATAGAAATGGAGAGCAACACCTACCATGCATCGCTTAATTATTTATTTAGCCAGGAGTAAATTGCAGAGGCTTAGCTAACAATATTTCTCAGTGAAAGCTAGGACTAGGGCCCTCTTCCTCAAGATCAAACACCAGCTGGCCACGCTTGTTTTGGGCCGCTATGCGCGCGGCAATTGCGGGACTAAGCGACAGCGAACGCTCCTTGGGGAAGCGCTCTGCCAGCAGAGCCGGACGTAAATAATACTCTTCAGGCGAGCTAACCAGCGCCTGGCTTTGCTGAGGATATTTCAACCAGCCCCGGCGCATAAAGTCGGGCGTAAACGCGGCTAAATCGTCTTCTGTCCAGTCTCGCATTAAGTGTGCGTCATGCAAGCTGTAACTAATCAAATCTAACTCGGCATCGAAATAAACCACCAAATGACTCGCAAAACCCTGCCCATTGGGTAGCCCTTTGTTTTCCTGCCGGGCAATGCGTACCTCGATCATTTTCAGTTTGCCCTCTTCGTCGTAGCGCTCAACGCGCAGAGGGTAAAAATAATATTGGTCGAGCCAGTAAACTATTTTCGATACTTTGTAGTCGGGCAGCCATTCTCGCTTCGGTGTCGCGACCACGACAAAGCAATTCACGCCGCCGTCCTCGCGATAAAAAGGATAGCGTTCTTGCATCAATTTAATGGAGTCCGTAGCCACGTCATAGAAGCGGCCGTTAGGCTCAGCCAAAGTCATGGTTTTTCTGTCGCTCGGGAAACGCACCGTTTCATGCAACACATCTGCACCTATCAAGCGCCAGTCAAACTCCCAGGCCTCGACACCAAGAATGTCATCAAAAGACTGGGCAACGCCGGGAAAGGGTGTTTCCCGGCGTGGTGGCGGCTGCCGCCTGACCCGGCGCAAAGAGGGCGTATAGGCGTAGTAATCTAATTTAGCCGACGACTCTAAACCGGTGCGGCGTAAGACCCACATTTCCTGTACGCCATCATTTTTTGGTGGGTAGGTGTAGTAGTACATGTGCCGGGAATAGGCTTCGCCGGGTGCAATCGCAATCTGGCTTTGAGCATTGGGCGAGGCCATTTGATCAACCATTGCCACGGTAATGCCCTGTGTTAGATAGCCCTCTTTGGTGATGGTGCCAAAAGCATCGGCCATCACATGAGACCAGCGTGCCGTATGGGTAAAGTCCATGCTGCGAAAGCCCATTTCCTCTGCCGTATAAGGCGCGGCATAGGGAAAGGGTTCCGCCGGCAGGTTGGGGTTTTTACTGTCTCGGGGCGTATTAATACGCAGGTCGACCCGTTCCTTCTCCCAGGCCGTTAGCTGGTCGAGACCGCGCCAGGTAGGCTCGCCAGCGGGGCTGGGTTCGCTATTTGCCGCGACAGAAAAAACCAGCAGACCCAGCAGGGTAAACCCTGAGAGTACAGAACCATACCTTGCAAATCCTTTTGCTAAACCTCCGCTAATACAATGTCGTAAAAATAAAACCAAACGCATGATAAACCTTAGCAAGCCATTAAAATTCGTATTGCAGCTCCACACCGACGTTGTCGTACTGGCGATATTGACCGAACAGATCGTCGTCGTCACCACCGCTGTAGCCGGTGTAAATAAAGCTGCCACTGAGAAAGGGAGAGAACTCATAGCTCGCCACCAGGCGGGCTTTACCACCCTGGTAGTCCCGATTCGAGCCACTCAGGTAAGGGGTTAACGTGGCACTGAGCATCAGCCGGTCACGGGTGCTTTGCACTGGTCGCGAGATAAAAACCACCGGGGCAAAGTTCCACTCATCACCAATGGCGCCGCCAAAGCCAACGCCCAGGCCTTCGTGCCAGTCGGCGGTGTAATAAAAGGAGGGTTGGAAAATCACCGTGACTTTAGAGGGAAAGGCGAACTCAAAAGCCAGGGCCGCGCGCAGCGTGTCGTGCTCACTAATGCCATCGCCATTGCCCCCGGCACGTATCGCAGCTTGCTTGGTGTAGTCCACGAAGTGCGCATCTTTGGTGTACAGGGCCTCGGCGCGAAACACCATCGGCAAGTTGCCGACAAAGGGCACGCCAGTGGCTACCCAGGCGTAGTCAGAGGTCACACCAAAGTGGTGAATGCGCTCGTGGCTGGGCGTGATAATTAAATGATCACCACCGGTGTCGGTAAAACGGCCGGTAATATAGGGCGTGGCGTCGCGCTCCAAGGCGTAGTAATAAATTAGCCCCCAGCTCAGCGCGCCGCTGCTGATGTCGGCTCGTATCGCAAACTGGTGGTCACTGAGGTGGGTCCAGTCGGGGCGCTCGGTTTGCAATACCCGGTCTCCGGCAGCATTCGTGCGGTTGTCTAACAGGGCCTGGTTATTACTGGCTTGCTCATCACCCGGCGGCAACAAGGGTGACGACCAGGGCGCGCCGTAGCCAGGGTTTACATTGGCTTCAAAGTCAGGGATCCACAGCACATTCAAGGACACATCTTCGAAGTAATAGGTCAGGTTGGCCATCCATAACGGCAGGCGGCGCACCTCATAGTCACCCGGCTCTAGTTGGACGGATTCGCGAAAATCCATGGCGTTAATCACATCGATAAACTGCCCGTCCATCTTGCCCCAGGCCATTTGCTGCTTGCCCAGTACCATATCGAGCTTGGGCAGGCGATAGGAGAGATACAACTCGCGGGCGATGCGGTCAAAAGTATTGTATTCGCGGTATCTGTCATCGACACGGTAGGCGTACAGGCCATCGGCACTGTCGACATCGTAAACTGCGTCGTACATCAGGTGGTTAATGCTGGTGAGTTCAAGGTTGGGCGAGAAACGGTAGGAGGCGGCAACTTCAAACAGGGTTTGCATTTGCAGACCTCGATAATCTCGGTCACGAAAGCCAATATCCTCGTCGCCAGACAAGAGGAAATCCGACCAGTGGGTCAAGGTGCCGTTGAGGCTCAAGCCCGGCAGGGTGCGCTCAATGGGTTTGGTTAAATACTTTCCACCGGGGTCGAAGGTTGCCAGCGTGCGGTCAAAGGCGGCAAAGTCATCTTGCGCAAAAACGGCGCCAGGTAGTACACAGGAGGTGAACAGCACCAGCCCGCCAACCACCCTCACAGGCTGTTGAAACATTTTTTTCAGGGCTGCTGGCACGACACGACTCGTAGGCTCAGCAACCAAGCTGAGCCATTTCTGACAGACAACACGCATTTGATTAATCTCGTTAATCCCCGCTTACAAGCCGAATCATCTCGTGGCACAACTACAAACAAGATCTGCAGCGCACCTGGAAACGGCAAAATGGGGGAGTGTTAATACCTTTAGTTGGCAGGAATTCTATGGCTAAGCCCCCCATTAAGCAATAGATCGAGATAAGACAGGGCTGTTTACGGTTTACATTTGCCGCGAAGGCTGCGAATCTATGAGCAATTAAAAGCAACAATACTACAGCCGTTTTTTCTAATAAAAAGGAGTCGAGATCATGTCTGACAGCAAGTATGAAGGCCTACAAATTGCCAACCCGCTAACCCTCCAGCCCGAGTGGCTAGCCAAAGTTCAGGAAGAAATTTTTGATCCCGAGCGCGCCATTATCGACACCCACCACCACCTGTGGTCTGAAGCGGGTTTAATCCCCTATTCACTGGATGATTTTTGGGCCGACACCGGCAGCGGCCACAATCTGGTTAAAAGCGTGTTTATGGAGTGCCACTCCAACTATTACACCGACGGCCCCGAGCACCTGCGCTCACTGGGTGAAGTGGCCTACGTCACCGAACTGGCCGACCGCACCGCAGCCGACACCACCGGCCAGGCCGAAATCGCCGCACTGGTTACCGCCTTTGATTTGCGCCAGGGCGACGGCGTTGAAGACCTGGTCAATCGCCACCGCGAAACCAGTAAAGGCCGCTTTCGCGGTATTCGCCAGGCACTGGCCAACGCACGACCCGGCGAAGGTCTCCTGCTTGAAGCGGCCAGCCCGAAAGATATTCACAAAGATCCCGACTTTATTAAAGGCATGCGCATACTCGGCAAAATGGGCCACAGCTACGAGTCATGGCACTACCACTATCAAAACCCTGAGTTTGCCGAACTGGCCCGCACCGTGCCCGAAACCACTATGGTGCTCGACCACATCGGCACCCCCGTTGGTACGGGTATTTACGCTGCCAAACGCGATGAAGTCTTCGAAGAGTGGAAAAAAGGCATCGCTGAAATTGCCGCCTGCCCCAACACCATCGCCAAGCTCGGCGGCTTCTCCATGCCCGACAATGGCATGGGCTGGGCCGGTCGCGCCATGCCACCAAGCTCAGACGAAGTGGTTGCGGCACAGGCGAAGTATTACCTGCACGTGATCGACTGCTTCACACCCGAGCGCTGCATGTTTGAAAGTAACTTTCCGGTCGATAAGCTGGAGCTGTCCTATCAGGTGTACTGGAATGCGATGAAGAAAATCGTTAAAGATTTTTCTGAAGACGAAAAGAACGCCATGTTCTCTGGTACGGCGACACGCGTCTATAAACTGTAAGCTCAACTGCCAAAGCGGACATCAATACAGAGGGAGGGCCACATGGCTCTCCCTCTTTTTTTGTCCGCCATCAACAGTTGCCCCAACTAACACCAGCGGTGCTAAAATCAGCGCCAACAATTTATTCACTTTTTATTAAACACTTAGCACTACTAAAAAATAGGAATAGAGCATGAGCATTTCATTTGCAGGAAAAGTCGCCGTCGTTACCGGCGCAGGTGCAGGCCTGGGTCGCAGCCACGCCAAATATTTTGCCGAACACGGTGCCAAAGTCGTGGTTAACGACCTTGGCGGCTCCGTCGCTGGCACGGGTGGTTCCTCTAAAGCGGCTGACGAAGTGGTTAAAGAAATCACCGACGCCGGTGGCATCGCCGTCGCCAACTACGACAGTGTGGCAACCGAGGAAGGTGGTGCCAATATTATTAAAGCCGCCGTCGATAATTTTGGTGGTGTCGACATTCTCATCAATAATGCCGGCAACGTGCGTGATAAAAGTTTCCGCAAAATGGACCTCAAGGATTTCACCGCGCTGATGGACGTGCATTTAATGGGCGCCGTTTATTGCACCAAAGCGGCCTGGCCCATCATGCTCGAACAAGGTTACGGGCGCATCGTCCACACCACTTCGGCAGCGGGCTTATTCGGCACCCACGGCCACACCAACTACTCCAGTGCCAAAATCGCGCTGGTCGGTTTTATGAATGCCCTGAAACAGGAAGGCACCTCTAAAAACGTACTGGTCAACTGCGTCGCGCCCATGGCCCTGACGCGCATGACAGAAGAGGTCATGTCGCCAAAACTGGCACCGAAAATGAAACCCGAATATGTCACCGCATTAATGGGTTGGCTGTGTTCGGAGGAGAGCACACTGGCCGGTGAAATTATCGAAGCCGGTATGGGCTATTACAGCAAGGTGCAAATTACCGAAGCACCCGGCTATATTTTCCAGGGCGCCGAAGTGCCCAGCGCCGAGCAAATCGGCGAACACTGGGGTGAGATCAGCGACATGACTGGCTCACTGCCCTATCCCGGTGCCGATGAACTAATTCGCGCCGTCTTTGGAAAACTGAAAGCGGCAAATTGAAAGCGGCCAGCTAGCGCATAAAAATCACGACCCCAAAAGGCGGCCCCAGGGTCGCCTTTTTTTGCCTGCCCACTTTCTCCCTTATAAACAAGCCCGCTGTATACTGAGCCCATAAATATAAAGAGGCGCAACAATGTTACAGGAACACTTTGACGTATTAATTATTGGTGCCGGGCTTTCGGGTATCGGCGCGGCCTACCACTTACAGCGCGACTGCCCGAATAAAAGTTACGCCATACTCGAGGGCCGCGAGGCACTGGGCGGCACCTGGGATTTATTCCGCTACCCCGGCATTCGCTCCGACTCCGACATGTACACCCTGGGCTATGCCTTCAAACCCTGGAAGGAACAAAAAGCCATTGCCGATGGCCCCTCCATCCTAAAATACCTGCATGAAACCGCCGACGAAAACAACATCACCAGTAAAATTTACTTTAGCAACGCCGTAAAGAGCGCCACCTGGTGCAGTAAAGATGCACTCTGGACGGTGCACGTCGAGCGCCGCGAAGGCCTGACACCCGCTGAATACACCTGCAACTTCCTCTTTCTGTGCGGTGGCTATTATCAGTACGCCGCCGGTTACACCCCCGACTTTCCCGGCATCGACGATTTTCAGGGCGAGCTCGTGCACCCACAAAAGTGGACGGACGATATCGACTACAAAGATAAAAAAGTGGTGATTATCGGCAGTGGTGCCACCGCCGTCACTCTGGTGCCAGAGCTGGCCAAAGAAGCAGCGCACGTCACCATGCTGCAACGCTCGCCCACTTATATGCTGTCGCGCCCGGCGATTGATGTCTTTGCCAATCGACTGCGCAAAATCCTGCCCGCCAAACTGGCCTACGCCATTGTGCGCTGGCGCAATGTGTTGCTGACGATGTTTGTTTTCCAGCGCTCGAAGAAAAACCCCGAGGGCATGAAGAAATACCTCATCAAACAAGTGAGAAAAATAATGGGGGCTGATTTCGATGTCGACACCCACTTCACGCCGAAATACGGCCCCTGGGACCAACGCCTCTGCCTGGTGCCAGACGATGATTTTTTTAATGCGCTTAAAGATAAAAGCGCCTCCATCGTCACCGACCATATCGACAGCTTTACCGCCAGGGGCATCAAATTAAAGTCGGGGCAAGAGCTAGAGGCTGACATGGTAGTAACTGCCACCGGGCTGGCACTGGAGGTATTTAATGGCATCGCCCTGAGTGTCGATAGCGAAGCCGTTGTACCCGCCGATACCTATATGTACAAGGGCATGATGTACAGCAACATCCCCAATATGGCGGTCTCTTTTGGCTACACCAATGCCTCGTGGACGCTGCGCAGTGACCTCACCTGCGCCTATGTTTGCCGCCTGTTGAACCACATGGATGCCAGCGCCACCCAGCAGTGCACCCCCCGCTTTGACGGCTCCAACATTGGTGAAAGTGAATGGTTCAACCTGTCGTCGGGCTATGTGCAGCGGGCGAAAAACAAACTACCCAAACAGGGCGATAAAGACCCGTGGATGGCACCGCAAAACTACCTGCTCGATATTAAAAATTTAAAATTCGGCAAGGTCGATGACGGCACTATGGAGTTTAGCCGCGCAACGGGCTGAGCCCCTATTTACCGTTTACTTTCAATTCAGCATTAATGAGTCATCGGCAAATTTGCCCAGCACAATTTGCCCACAGCAGAGGCATCGCGCATACTCAGGCAGACAAATTATTCAATTCAAGCACCTATAAATACCACTAAAACTGGAGACAATAAAAATGGCCAAGCACGCCTTTATCACCAAGCCTGAAGACAATGTCAGGATGGAACCCAAAGACGAATACACCCACGAACCCGAAGCCGCTATCAACTTTAACGAAAGCGCTTACTACAATATTTACGACGCTGATCAAAAAGTCGGCGGCTGGTTTCGCATCGGCAACCGCGTCAACGAAGGTTATGCCGAAGTCTCCATTTGCCTCTACTTCCCCGATGGCACTGCTGGCTTTATGTTTCAAAAAGCCAGCATCACCAGCAACGATGCCTTTGAAGCCGGCGGCGCACGCTTTGACATTATCGAGCCCTACAAAAAGCTACACGTCAGTTATGACGGCGACATACTGGTAATGGCCGACCCCCAGGCCCTGCTCAACCCCAGTAAAGCCTTTAAAGAAAACCCCAAAAAGCCCTGCTCCATTAAACTCGACTACACCGGCATCTCGCCCATCTACGGCGGCGAGCATTTAAAAGACGACGGCTCACCTATCGAACTTGATATGGAACACGCCCTCGCCCGCGCCCACTTTGAGCAACACGTAAAAGCCGATGGCACCATCACCGTCGGCGACGACACCTGGACAATCGCCGGCTACGGCCTGCGCGACCACTCCTGGGGGCCACGCTACTGGCAGAACATTTACTGGTACCGCTGGTTGCCCATCAGCTTTGACGAAACCTTCGGCGCCATGATCATGACCACCGGCACCGCCGATGGCCAACTCGACTGCGGCGGCATGATTTTAAATAACGGCGAATACGAGTTAATTACCGAGTGCACCGTCGACTCAGAATGGGACGACGACTTCAACCAAACCGCACTGCGCGCCTGGGCCAAAACCGAAAAAGGCGAATACATCATTACCGGCAAAATCATCACCCTGGTGCCTGTACGCAACCGCCGCCAACTCGACAATGGCGAGTGGCTGCACACCCGTATTACCGAAGCCATGACTGAGTATCATTATGAAGACAAGGTGGGTTATGGTTTGTCGGAGTATTGTGATCAGATTATTGATGGTGAGCCAGTGGGTAAGACTATTCCTGCGGCGCGTTAGAGATTATTAATCCTTAATAAAGAGAACCCATCGTTTGCTAAACAGTTGACGATGGGGCGGATCAACCTCTCTATATCCCAGCTCGGCACAAGCTAACGGGGTGAATATCCCATTTTTTATCGAGAGCTAATCCGAGCTCCCCTCTTCACCAAGCGGCCTTATTTTGACCCACTTCCACCCACTTATCATTGGCTGAATCAGGTTTTCTTTTTTCCACAGCAAATAATAAAAGATCGCGCAGAGGTGCAAGCCAACCAATAACAAAAGCAACTTGGCATTGAGGTGATGCCAGCTATTTAATTGCTTCATGGTTGTTTCAGAAATATAGCCCGCGAGAGGGGCCGATTCAAAAAAGTCAGCCGACTCGATAAATAAACCGCTAATTGCCTGAAAAGTCATACTAGAGAGCAAGATAAGAAACAAAAGTGATCCGATGGGATTGTGCCCCGGGTAACCACTGGGGTTTCGAGAAGCCATTGTTTTCAGGCATTGCAGGGTTTGTTTTGGTGTGTAAATAAATGAGCGAAAGCGTACGGGAACAGGGCCGGCAAAACCCCAGATCAGGCGAAACAGCATCAAGGCAAGAACTACATAGCCCGCATAGAAATGCCATTCGACATTATCGAATGCCATAAACTCGCCAAGCCACCAGGCCACACAAATACTGGGCACCAGCAGCCAATGCCATAAGCGGGTGACAGGATCCCAGATTTTTTCGCGCTTGAAACCCTTCAAGTTAATCTTGTATTAATGCTCTGCCTGGTATTCATCATGACAGCCTTTACAAGCATTACCCACCGCACCAATTTTTGACTGCAATGCTTCCAGGCTTTCACTGGCCGCACTATTGAGCTCGTTCACTGCGCCAGCATACTTTTTCGCATATTCTTCGATCTCTGGATACGTTGTCCAGATATTGGGTAGGGCAGTGGTTTTTTTAGGGTAGGTTTTATTGTCTGTCCCCTGTGGCCAATCTCGGCTGGTATCGAGCTCAAGTAAGAGCTTTAAATTACCGGCGAGCTTAGCGGCAAGGGCGGAATCGTAGGGCGTTTTTCCCTTCGCCATGGCCACTAGCGGGCCAAGATTATGGGCCCGGACGTACATTTCACCTTGGCGGGCTTTTATGGCATTGATTTTAGGGTCTTTAGAATGAGCAAACACGGGGTTAACCACCGCCACGCCCAATAAAACAAAGAAAAGATGGCCTATCTTTTTCATAACACTCTCAGCTCAGTATTTTACACCGGCACAGCATAAACCCTCTGGATAATCTGCGCTAGTTCAACACTGCACTCCAAGCTGAGCTCCCCTTCAACCTTGTTGAAAGAAAGAGAAATCAAGGCACAAACCAGGCTCCACAATCGGAGGCGGATTTAGCAATGCCCTATACTGACCGGCAAAACACAAAGTTTTAAGGTGCGAAGCTTACACGAGCTCTGCCAGCCAAGACCAGCAGAGCTATAACAGCCACTCAGACCTTGGTAAAACCTGCGTAGCCACTCTCTTGCACTTCTTCGCACTTACGGTGGTATTCGTTAACGCCACCGATGTAGGAGATCAAGCGGCTCGGCTTGCCTTCGATATTGGCACCGGTGTACCAGGATTGGGTCGCCACCAATAAAGTGCTATTGGCCACTTCGTCGTGATGGGCCACCCATTCATCCTGCGCGGCCAGGGTGGGCTCGATGGATTTTAAGCCGTCCTTTTCCAGATAGGCGATGCAGTCAGTCACCCAGTCGACCTGTTGTTGCAAACAGGTGGTCATATTGCAGAAGGCGGCTGAGGGGGCGAGAGGCCCGGCGACGGTGAACAGGTTGGGAAAGCCGTGCACCTGCAGACCCAGGGTGGTGCGGATATCTTTATTCCACTCCTCGGTCAGCGACAGACCCTCACGACCGTGGATGTTCATACGCGCCAGAGAGCCGGTACCGGCATTGAAGCCCGTGGCCATAATGATAATGTCGAGCGGGTATTCACCCTCGGTAGTTTTAATGCCCGTGGCGGTAATGCATTCGATGGGCGCACTCCTGACATCGACCAGTTCGACATTGTCGCGGTTGTAGACATCGTAGTAACCGTTCTCGAGAGGCACGCGATAGGTGCCAAAACCGTGGGTTTGCGGGGTAACGAGATCGGCAATGGCGGGGTCGGTAATGCGAGCACGAATTTTCTTGCGCACGAAGTCGGAAATCTCGTCATTCACGGCCTGGTCGGTAAACAGCTCGGGGTAAGTCCCCACCCACATACTCAACGAGCCCTCTTGCCACTTGTCTTCGAGTACCTGCAGGCGCTGCTCGGGTGTTTGGTCGTACCAGGAGCCGTGTTCAAAATCGTAGTCAAAACCGACGAAACTGTTGTAGACCTTGTCTTGCAGCTCGGCGGCTTTGGAGCGCCAGTGGTCGCGCGTGGCGTCGTCAAATTGCTCGTTATGCATGGCTACGCCATAGGAGGCGGTGCGCTGGAAGACAGTTAAGTGTTCGACCTCGCTGGCAATGGTTTGAATCAGCTGAATGCCGGTGGCACCACAACCGATAACGCCGACGCGCTTGCCTTTTAAGTCGAGCCCTTCACGGGGATAGCGTGCGGTATGGGCGATAGTGCCCTGAAAGCTGTCTTTACCGGGAAAGTCGGGCGCTTTGGGCTCAGACAACATACCGGTGCAGCTAATAAAATAGCGTGCATTCAATGTCTCGCCCTGGTCGGTGCCCACCGTCCAGCCTTGGGCCTTTTCGTCCCAATCAGCGGAGGTGACGCGAGTTTCAAAGGCATAATTTTTGCGCAGCTCAAATTTATCGGCGACGAAATTGAGGTAGCGTTCAACCTCGGCTTGCGGCGGGAAACGCTCCTGCCAGTCCCACTCCTGAATCAGCTCGTCGGAAAACCAGTACTGGTAAATATAGGACTGGGAATCGACCCGCGCACCGGGGTAGCAGTTCCAGTACCAGGTGCCGCCCACACCTGGGGCGGCCTCAATACCACGCACCCGCAGGCCCATTTCTCGCAGCTTATAAATGGCGTATAAGCCGGCGACACCGGCACCGACAACGATGGCATCGTAGTCGTGCTCTGAACGTTGATTTGCTACTACTTCTGTCATGTCACCCAACCCTGCTACTGTAAAAGCTATAGATTCTAGCAGCTTTTAACCCTGCCCCTACCAACGCTCATGTGACCATGCGGTCATTGCACTACAACGATTTTTGACGACTCGGCGACCTAAAGTGCGCAGTGGCTTTATGACTGTTACTTGACGTCATCCGACAGTGAACACTCCACCGGCTAAAGCCGGTGGCTTCGGGTTACGGCTAAAAGCCGGAT
>CAYWXW010000035.1:0-17289 GCA_964462265.1 uncultured Porticoccaceae bacterium
ATGGCGAGGGCGGACATGTCAATCACTTCAACATGGAGGTGCACGGTAAAGAAGCCACTTATTTGTCCATGAGTGACAATAACTACATGATCGACTTGCCCTCGCTGTATTTGGATTGGGCCAAAGGCCCGTACTGGGTGCGCATTGGTCAGCAGCAAGTCGCCTGGGGCGAATCATTGTTCTTCCGTGTTGCCGATCAGGCTAACGGCCTTGACTACCGTCGTCACTTTATTTTTGACTACGGTGCTGAGGAGTATGCTGATGAGCGACTTGCGGCACCGGCTATCCGAGCCAGCATGACCTTCGCTCAGGACTGGGAAATTGAAGTCTATGCGCAAATGTTCCAGCCTACGGTTTTGCCCAATAACTACACCCCCTATAACATAATTACCAATGGCTTTAACCAGAATTACGAAGAAGCTTATGACAGGGTTCAGGACAATATAAATGCCGGTATTCGCCTGCGCGGGCAAATTGGTAACCTGGGTGTGCAGTTTTTTGCTATTACGCAGCATAATGCTAACCCCATTTTTGACCTGGGTGCTGGTGGACAAAAGCTGGTTCCCGATGCGGTGTGCGCTGACCCCAGTGTGCCGGAAGCTAGCAAAGCCTTTTGTGGTTTTGAAACCCAGCCTTTTATATTTGAGGCGGGTGGCATTGGTACCACTAATCCCGATGAATGGTCTTATCTTTCTTCCATATCGGGTTCGGATGGTACGGATTTAATCAATGGCCTGGTCGGCGACTGGGACTGGATTGCCGACTTTACTCAAAACTTGGGTATGATTCCCGATGCTAACGGCGACATTATTACTACTGTAGAGGGTGGTGGGCCAAACAATGGTATCAACACTGTTGACTTCCTCGAGCTGTTCTTTGCTACGCCAATAATGGATCCTGTTTCTGGTGAGCGACTCAATAGCTTGAGTGGCAACCTAGATGCTCACTATGCCTCTGAAAATGTGTTTGGCTTTGGCTTTAACTACATCTTTTATGCCGAGCCCGATACCTTTATGGATCAGTTAGTCGTGCGCTTTGAAGCTTCATATACGCCTGATAAAAAGTTTACCAATAACCTGCGTCAGGATTTCAAAGAAGAAGACGAGTTGCTCACTAGTATGGTGGTGGAAAAGTATCACCGCTTTAGTGATGCCTTTCCTGCTACCTTCTTCATCTTTCAGTGGATGCATAGGAAAGAGACAGACTTGCTTGAGCGTCACTTGAGCGGCCTGGGTGGTTCAACTTCTAAGCGTCCCGGTGGCGGTGAGCAAGATCGTGGTTGGGATGGTTTGGTTTTTGCCTTTCAGCAGCCCCTTCCCGGTTTGATCTGGCGTGTTGATATGTCGATTCTCTACGATATGGAAGGCGGTCATATGATCCAGCCCGCCGTGCGTTATAAGCCGAGTGCAGACTGGACTATCGAAATGTTTGCCAACTTTATTGACGGCAATCGCAGTAGTAGCTTGCAGCCATTTGATCACTCCGATGATTTGACAGTGCGCTTAACCTATCAGTTCTAATTGCGGATGTTTGCAAAGGCCTTGTCAGCAAGGCCTTTGTTGTAATCTGTTTCGGTAGTGTTAAACAAAAATACCCGCGTTGAGAGACGCGGGTATTTTTTTGGCGATATTTTTAGTGGCTTGAGAAGTCTATCGTCAGGCTATTTTACTTGAGTAAAGGGTGGTGGCTGGCGCGTTGTATTAGCCACCTTTGCGCAATAGATTAGACAGCTTGGGATTGGGTTTATCTGCTCTACGGTACAGTACAATGACGTGGCCGATGGTTTGCACTAACTCGGCATTCAGCTTTTTACAGGCCTGATCAATGGTCGCTTTTTTCAACTCGCGATCGCTGAGGCTAATTTTAACCTTGATTAATTCGTGGTCATTGAGCGCGCGATTCAGCTCTGTTACTACGTTCTCGGTCAAACCCTTGTCGGCGATGGTGACCACCGGCTTGAGTTTGTGAGCAATGCCGCGCAAGTGTTTTTTGTCGTTGTTGCAAAGTGTCATAGAATGGGTCTTCTCTTCGGTAGTGAATTGTAACGGAATTCAGTAATCTTCCCTATGGCTAAATCCAAAACCAGTAAGGCATGGCTAAAAGAGCACGAGAGTGATGAGTATGTGCAGCGCTCGCGTAAAGATGGCTATCGCTCGCGGGCGAGCTATAAATTGCTCGAAATTGATCAGGCTGCTGGTCTCTTAAAGCCGGGCATGACCGTGGTCGATCTCGGTGCGGCGCCGGGTGGTTGGTCGCAAATCGCCATCGCTAAAGTGGGTGACAGGGGGCGAGTTGTTGCCTCGGACATTCTCAATATGGATAGCATTGGCGGTGTTGATTTCGTGCAGGGTGATTTTACCGATGATGAGGTCTTCAACGCCATACTTGAAACCTTGGCTGACCGTCCCGTTGACCTTGTAATTTCCGACATGGCACCCAATATGAGTGGTATGAAGGCCGTTGATCAACCCAGAGCAATGTATTTGGTGGAGTTGGCCGTCGATTTCGCGCGCCAGGTGCTTGAGGGCAATGGTGTTTTTCTGGCTAAAGTTTTTCAGGGTGAGGGTTTTGACGCCCTGGTGCGTGATCTGCGTGTCGACTTTGCTAGTGTCGCCATTAAGAAGCCCGATGCCTCGCGGGCGCGCTCTAGCGAGGTATATTGTCTGGCCCGAGGTTTTCGCGGCCAGGCTTGATTGGTTTCAGCGCATTACTGGAAAGCGGGTTATACTCAGTAATCGTAAATCTAGTTATACAATTAATGAGTATTAAAAATCGGCTCTGAGTCGATGTGGGGGTAGTTTCTTGAACGAGATGGCAAAAAATCTTATTTTGTGGGTGATTATTGCGGCAATATTGCTGTCGATTTTTCAGAATTTCAAGGAAGGCCCAACGCCGAATACGATCAGCTATACCAACTTTGTCGACGAGGTGCAGACTGATCGTGTGCGCAGCGTGGTCATTGAGGGTTTGATTATTGAAGGCGAGCACCACGACGGCACACGCTTTCGCACCGTTCGCCCCGATGTCTACGACAGTGGTTTGATGAACGATCTGCTTAACCACAACATCAATGTCGAGGGTCGTGAGCCGCAAAAGCCCAGTGTCTGGATGCAGCTATTAATGGCGGCCTTCCCGATTCTGTTGATTGTCCTTATCTTTATGTTCTTCATGCGCCAGATGCAGGGCGGTGCCGGCGGTGGTGGTCGCGGTGGGCCCATGTCCTTTGGCAAGAGCAAAGCCAAGCTGCTGAGTGAAGATCAGATTAAAACGACGTTTGCCGATGTTGCTGGTGTCGACGAGGCTAAGGAAGAGGTCAGTGAGCTGGTCGAGTTCCTGCGCGACCCCTCCAAGTTTCAAAGCCTGGGCGGCCGCATACCCCGTGGCGTATTGATGTCGGGCCCTCCCGGTACGGGTAAAACGCTTCTTGCCAAGGCCATTGCCGGTGAAGCTAAAGTCCCTTTCTTTTCTATCTCTGGTTCCGACTTTGTTGAAATGTTTGTCGGTGTTGGTGCTTCTCGTGTTCGTGACATGTTTGAGCAAGCCAAGAAACAGGCGCCGTGCATTATTTTTATCGATGAAATTGATGCCGTTGGCCGCACGCGTGGCGGTGGTGTTGGTGGCGGCAATGATGAGCGTGAGCAAACACTCAATCAATTGCTGGTTGAGATGGACGGCTTCGAGGCTAACGATGGCGTGATTGTTATCGCGGCCTCCAATCGCCCCGATGTGCTCGACAAGGCCCTGTTGCGCCCCGGTCGTTTTGATCGACAGGTTTATGTCGGTTTGCCAGACATTCGCGGTCGTGAGCAAATACTTAAAGTTCATGTGCGCAAAGTCCCTCTCGATGACAAGATCGACCTGGGTATTCTAGCCCGCGGTACGCCGGGGTTTTCGGGTGCTGATTTGGCCAACTTGATTAACGAGGCCGCTCTCTTCGCTGCACGGGCTAATCGTCGCTTGTTGACCATGGAAGAATTTGAGCACGCCCGCGACAAAATCCTTATGGGTGCCGAACGCCGCTCCATGGTGATGTCGGAAGAAGAGAAGGCTAATACGGCCTATCACGAGGCGGGCCACGCCATCGTCGGGCGGCTGGTGCCCGAGCATGACCCGGTGCATAAGGTCAGTATTATCCCTCGTGGTCGAGCCCTGGGTGTTACCCAGTTCCTGCCTCAGGAAGACCAGTACAGCTACAGCAAGCGCAAGCTGGAGGGGCAGTTGTGTAGCCTCTATGGCGGGCGCATAGCTGAGGAGTTGATCCACGGTCTGGATGGCGTCACGACAGGTGCCTCAAATGACATTGAGCGCGCCAGCCAGTTGGCGCGCAGCATGGTGACTCGCTGGGGGTTGACCGAAAAACTGGGCCCTATCCTCTACGGTGATGAAGAATCGGCGATGCCGGGGCAAGGTGGTAAGAACTTTTCGGGTTCCATCTCCCAGCAAATTGACGAGGAGGTGCGCAGTATTGTCGATAACAATTATGCCCGTGCAGAAACCTTGCTGAAGGATAACATCGACATTCTTCATGCCATGAAAGCTGCTTTAATGGAATACGAAACTCTCGATGCCGAGCAGGTTGATGATTTGATGGCGCGTCGTAAGGTTCGCCCGCCTCGTGACTGGCATGATTTCGACCATCCTGCAGGTGACGCCGAGGCAAGTGCTGAGGCAGACTCCGCAGATAAACCCGGCACCAACATTGGCGGCGCTGTAGAGGAAAGCTAATCCCCCTTTCTTTGCTGGCAAGCCACCGGGTAGATGCTGTCCGGTGGCTTTTTTAATGCGGTGGTTTATTTAATATTATGACGTCTTTGATGGAAAGCATCGCCCAGCACAGTCGCCCGCTGGTGATGGCTATTCTCAATTTAACCCCGGACTCTTTTTCTGATGGCGGCGATTTATACCGTGGGGGTAAGGTTGATCTCGACACGGTTTTGTACCGTGCTCAGCACTTAATCGATGCGGGTGCCGACCTGCTAGATATTGGCGGTGAATCAACTCGACCGGGTGCAGATAAAGTGGTATTGAGTGCGGAGTTAGACAGGGTGCTGCCGGTTCTTGAAGCCCTTCGCAGTCACTTTGATATCCCATTGTCCGTCGATACGAGCAGCCCTGAGTTGATGGCCGAAGCTGCCAGCAGAGGTGCTGCTATGCTCAACGATGTGCGCGCCCTGGGCCGTGCAGGAGCTCTAGAGGCGGCGGCGGCAAGTAACCTGCCGATCTGCCTGATGCATAGCCTTGGTGAGCCGCAGGTGATGCAGGATAATCCGCAGTACGGGAATGTTGTTACAGAGGTCATAAGTTTTTTGCGCCAACGTATCAGCGCTTGCGAAAAGGCGGGCATCAGTCGCTCTCGTTTGGTGCTTGACCCCGGTTTCGGTTTTGGCAAAACTCTTGAGCAAAACATAGCTTTATTTAGAGCGCTACCCGCTTTGGTTGCAGAGGGTCTGCCGGTGATGGTTGGCGTCTCGCGCAAGTCAATGATTGGCGCAATACTCAATAAGCCGGTAGAGCAGCGTGTTTTTGGTAGTGCGGCGTTAGCCGTTTTGGCGGCTCAGGCGGGGGTCGCTATTTTGCGCGTTCACGATGTGGCCGCGACGGTGGATAGTTTGAAAATATTGGAAGCTATACAGCCATAGGGGCGGACGGGCGTGTTTGCCCCCGACCAGTCACAGGCTGCAAATGGAGAAGTTAGTATTATGAACAAGCAGTTTTTTGGTACCGATGGTATTCGCGGTTGTGTGGGTGAGCATCCGATTACGGTCGATTTTGTGCTCAAGCTGGGTTGGGCGGCGGGCAAGGTGTTTGCCAAGTCGAAAAAAGGTCGCAATTTGATCCTTGTTGGCAAAGATACCCGTGTCTCCGGTTATATGTTTGAGTCGGCGCTTGAGGCGGGCATCATCGCCGCCGGTGTCGATGTTGGCTTGTTGGGGCCAATGCCGACCCCGGCTATCGCTTATTTAAGTCGTACCTTTCGTGCTCAGGCGGGTATTGTTATCAGTGCCTCGCACAATGCCTATCAGGATAATGGCATCAAGTTTTTTGGTAGCGACGGCTACAAGTTGCCCGATGAAATAGAGCTGGAAATAGAGAGCTATTTACAACAGGGCATCGTCACCTCCGGTTCCAACGAATTGGGTCGGGCCACGCGCATTCGCGATGCGGCCGGTCGATACATCGAGTTCTGTAAGGGCACCTTGCCCGCCGGTTTCAGCTTTGCAGGCCTCAAGGTGGTAGTGGACTGTGCTAACGGTGCCACCTATCACGTTGCACCCGATGTCTTTCGCGAGCTCGGTGCCGAGGTAGTAGAAGTAGGCACCGAGCCGGACGGCTTGAATATCAACTATCAATGTGGTTCGACCAGTCCGGAGCTATTGCGCCAGAAAGTGTTAGACACAGGTGCGGATATCGGTATAGCCCTCGACGGTGATGGTGACAGGGTGCTATTTGTCGATGCCAATGGTGGCATTGTCGATGGTGATGAGTTGCTCTATGTTATCGCCATGTTTCGCCGGGCAAACGATCTGCCGTGCTCGGGTGTGGCCGGTACTTTAATGAGTAATTTCGGTCTTGAAAAAGCGCTGGCTGAACTGGATATCCCCTTTGCCCGCGCCAGGGTTGGTGATCGCTATGTCATTGAAACAATGAAGAAGAACCAGTGGGAGCTGGGTGGCGAAAACTCGGGGCATATTGTTTGCGGGGATATAACCACCACTGGTGATGGTGTGGTTGCCGCTTTGCAGGTGGTGCGAGCCATGATTGCAGGTGGAAAATCCTTGGCAGAGCTGTGCAATGGCTACCACAAGTTGCCACAGACTATGATCAACGTGACGATTAACAACCCGGTCGACCTCGATTCTAATGGGGCTGTTAAAAAAGCTATTTTGAGCGCCGAGGAGAAATTGGCGGGCAATGGACGTGTGCTCTTGCGCCCCTCCGGCACGGAGCCGGTGATAAGGGTGATGGTCGAGGGTGATGATGCCAGCCTGGTTGGCGAGCTGGTTCAGCAAATCGCCGACACGGTAAGTGAGCAAGTCGCTTAAGTGCTTAAAAATACAATGCTTCGAGAAATCTTGTATAAGTGTCGTAACTTGGTTAACATGGCCGCCGTTTTCAGAGGGACGCGGTGGATGATCGAGGTGTGCGGAGAGTGATGCGTAGGCCTTTGGTTGTCGGTAACTGGAAGATGAATGGCTCGCGCTCCGGCTCAATTGAGCTGGCTGGAAATATTGCCAAAAATTTTAGTGCCGCTGACGGGCGTGTTGAATGCGCGGTCTGTCCACCCGATGTTTTCCTTGCCGATGTTGCTGCGACACTTGCTGGTAGTGGCGTTGGCCTCGGTGCACAGAATGTCAGCCAGTATGAGAAAGGTGCCTACACGGGTGATGTGTCGGCCAGCATGCTGGCGGAGTTTGGCTGTACTTATGTGCTGGTTGGCCACTCTGAGCGTCGCGCCTGCTTTGGCGAGAGCTCAAGCCAGGTAGCCGCAAAGTTTGTGGCTGCGCAGAGTAAAGGGCTTATCCCAATATTATGTGTTGGTGAGACGCTGGCTGAACGGCAAGCGGATAGAGCCTTTGAGGTTATCGCTGAGCAGTTGAATGCGGTTGTTGAAACTGCTGGTCTGGACGCTTTAATGACAGCTGTTGTTGCCTACGAGCCTGTTTGGGCTATTGGCACCGGAGAGGTGGCTAGTCCAGCTCAGGCTCAGGAAGTACTGGCTTTTATTCGAGCCAGTCTGGGTGAAAAGGCAGACGCTGTACGCTTGCTTTACGGTGGTAGTGTTAATGCGGAAAATGCTGAGCAGTTATTTGCGCAGCAAGATATTGATGGTGCTTTGGTGGGCGGCGCGTCGCTGCAGGCAGAGCAATTTATGGCAATTTGTCAAATGGCGGAAGCGTAATGGAAAAAGTAGTGCTCGTTGTCCACTTGCTGACAGCATTTGCCATTATCGGCTTTATTTTATTGCAACAGGGTAAGGGGGCTGACGCAGGCGCTTCCTTTGGTGCGGGTGCCTCGCAAACCTTATTTGGTAGCGGGGGTACCTGGAACTTTTTTAGTAAAACAACGGCTGTTCTGGCGACCTTGTTTTTTGCGACCAGTTTTGGTTTGGCGGTGATTGCTAAAAACTCAGCCGGTATTGATGAAGAAGTATTGCCGGCCATTGAATTGTTAGAGGCGCAGGTGCCGGTGATTGCTGATGACAGTGCTATCCCTGTGCTTGAAAGTCAGTCTGGTGATGCAGAGGTTTTTGAATTACCAGTGCTGGAAGAGTCCTCGGGCGATTTGGTTTTACCCGAACAGCCGGCTGCAAAATAAGCACCGCTAATTGTAAGTTGATAGTGGGGCCGTAGTTTTCCTCAGCTACATTTTTACTGGCTGTTTGAAATTTAGTTAGAAAGTTTTTGCCCAAGTGGTGGAATTGGTAGACACGCTATCTTGAGGGGGTAGTGGCGTAAGCCGTGCCGGTTCAAGTCCGGCCTTGGGCACCATTTTAAACTCTCGGTACAGTCAGTGTATTGAGGCGGTTTAAGTTTTAAATTTCTTCTTTGTTTGTAGCCTGAAAAAGCCTTGACGCTTATATGCTAGAGCCATATAATTCGCGGCCCCTGAAACGGACGATTTACCAGGATCGTAAGTTGGGGCATCGAAGGGGCTGGCAGTGTTAGTGCTGATGTAAAAGTTTTTGTTGCGGGGTGGAGCAGTCTGGTAGCTCGTCGGGCTCATAACCCGAAGGTCGTAGGTTCGAATCCTGCCCCCGCTACCAAATTCTACGCCTTCGCGGCGTAGCGCGCGAAGCCCCTGTTTACAGGGGCTTTTTGTTATTGGAGTTGTCAAAAGGCGACGTCGGGCATTTGGCTCGCAAACGAAGGTGAGCTAAATGGCCCTGGGGCAAGACGCTTTACAAGCGCTGATCGAACCTGTCGTACAGGCTCTGGATTGTGAGCTCTGGGGTATTGAATACTTTCGAGCTGGCCAGCGTAGCGTATTGCGGGTTTATATCGATAAGACTGACGGCATTGATATCGAAGATTGCCAGCGTATTAGCCGCCAGCTTGGTAGCGTATTTGACGTTGAAGACCCAATAGGTGGTGAATATACCCTTGAGGTCTCTTCCCCCGGTCTTGATCGCCCCCTGTATACGTTTGCCCAGTATGAAAAACTGGCCGGTGAGCATATCGATTTACAATTGCGCTTTCCCTTTGAGGGGCAGCGTAAATTTAAAGGCTTATTAAAAGGTGTGGAAGCTGAGGATGTTGTTCTTGTGGTAGGTGAGCAAGAATACTTGTTTCCGTTTGAGAGTATCGAGAAAGCGAAGGTTGTGCCCCAATTCTAAACCGGGTCAGGAGAGGCTTGCAGATGAACAAAGAAATATTTCTAGTCGCTGAAGCGGTATCAAATGAAAAGGGCGTGTCGAAAGAAGTTATCTTCGAAGCGATGGAAGAAGCCTTGGCGATGGCAACCAAAAAGCGTTATGACGAAGAGTCTCATATTCGTGTGGTCATCGATCGTGAAAGTGGCGATTACGAGACCTTTCGTTGGTGGGATGTGGTCGGTGATGACACGCTGGCAGAACTCGGTACCCAGTTCACTCTAGAAGAAGCCCACGAGAAAGATGCCAGCCTTATCGCCGGTGATACCTTTGAAGAACAAGTTGAAAATGTAAAATTTGGTCGCATCGCTGCTCAGGCAGCGAAGCAAGTGATCGTGCAGAAAGTGCGCGATGCTGAGCGCGAGTTAGTCGCAGCACGCTATGAAGGTCGAGTTGGCGAGCTAGTCAGCGGTACCGTGAAGAAGGTCACCCGCGAACACATCATTGTCGATCTGGGTAATAATGCTGAGGGCTTATTGTCCCGCGAAGAATTGGTGGGCCGCGAAGTTTTCCGTATTAATGATCGGGTGCGCGCCATTTTGTTTGCCATTCGTTCCGAGGGGCGCGGTCCCCAGTTGTTGCTCAGTCGCTCCTGCACTGAAATGCTGATTAAACTTTTCCAGATTGAAGTGCCAGAGATCTCCGAGCAGGTCATCGAAATTCGTGCCGCCTCTCGTGACACCAACGGTGCTCGAGCAAAAATAGCAGTTAAGACAAACGATGGTCGCATGGATCCCATTGGTGCCTGCGTGGGCATGCGCGGTGCTCGTGTGCAGGCGGTATCAAATGAGCTAGGTGGTGAGCGGGTCGATATCGTGCTCTGGGACGACAACCCAGCCCAGCTAGTTATCAATGCTATGGCGCCGGCTGAAGTTGAGTCCATCATTGTCTACGAAGAAACTAACACCATGGACGTCGCCGTTAGCGAAGAGAACCTGGCCCAGGCCATTGGTCGAGGCGGTCAAAATGTGCGCCTGGCTTCAGAGCTTACGGGTTGGGACATCAATGTCATGACCACGGAAGAAATCGAAGCCAAGCAGCATGACGAGGCGGGTGACTTCATTGAAAACTTTATGACGAAGCTGGATGTTGAAGAAGACGTCGCTGTCATTCTGGTGGAAGAGGGCTTCACCTCGGTCGAAGAGGTGGCCTATGTGCCGCTGGAAGAACTACTGGCAATTGACGGCTTTGATGAAGAAATTGCCGAAGAGTTGCGGGCGCGGGCTAAAGATGCACTGTTAACAAGTGCCCTGGTTCACGAAGAAGAGTTGGCTACCGCAGCACCGGCAGAAGACTTGCTGACAATGGAAGGCATGGATCAAACCCTGGCCTGCACACTGGCAGCGAATGGCATTATTACCATGGAAGACCTGGCCGAACAAGCGGTTGATGAGCTGCTAGATTTGGGCGTTGATGCTGAACGCGCTGCCGAGTTAATTATGACGGCCCGAGCACCGTGGTTTGAGGAAGACGCGGGTTAATTTAAAGACCGGCAATGGCTCAAGACAAAACACTGAGGAAAGGCAATGGCTGAAGTTACTGTAAGTGAACTCGCCGGTGTAGTAGGCGCATCCGCTGAGCGTTTGTTGACACAGATGAAGGAAGCGGGGCTCCCGCAAACGTCGGCTGATGCCACCGTTTCGGACGAAGAAAAGCAGACGCTGTTGGTGTATTTGAAAGGCCTGCACGGTGAGAAGGGCAGTGCCCCGAAGAAAATCACCCTGCGCCGAAAAAGCATTGGCACTCTAAAGGCCGGCGCTGGTCGCAAGTCGGTGAATGTTGAAGTGCGGAAAAAGCGCACCTATATCAAGAAAGATACTGAGGAGGAGGTGCCCGAGCCAGAGGCTGTGGTTGAACCAGACCTGGCAGCAGAAGCTGGGCCCGACGTCGAGACTCCAGTGGCTGAGGTTGTTGCAGAAGTCGAGCCGGAAATACCTGCACCAGCAGTTGAACCTGAGCCCGAAGCGGAACCCGAGATAGTCGCCGAGCCCGAAGCGACTGTGGAACCTGAAGTGGTGGAGCCCGAGGCCCCCGTTGAAGCTGATGCTAAACCCGTAGCCCCAGCGCGACCTCTGCACACGCCCTCGCGTTTAGTTGACGATGTTGAAGCTAAACGTATCGCCTCAATTTTAGCGCGTAAAGAGCGCGAAAAAACTGCCAAGCAAGAGCTCGAACAGCGCAAGCTTGAGAAAGCCCAGGAAGAAGAGGCAACCAGGGCGCGTCTCGAAACTGAGCGGGCGGCAAAAGCTAAGCCAGCTGATGCCGCTAAACCAGAAAGCCCTCTAGCACGTCTCGGTCGCGTACGTGAAAAACCGGCGGTTGAAGAAGAGCAAAAGACCCGTCGTAAAAAGTCCGCCAAAGGTTCGCGCAAGCAGCGCCCTGAAGACCTGATTAAAGAAGCGGATCTCGAGCGAGCAGAGAGCCGCAAGCAAAATCCACTGCGTTCGGGTGGCCCCGTTGTTAAAGTCAAAAATGTTCACGTCTTCCAGAAGCCAACTGATAAAGTTGTCCATGAGGTTGAAATTGGCGAGACGATTGTTGTCTCTGAGCTGGCTTCCAAAATGGCCCTCAAAGCCAATGTCGTCATCAAAGCATTGATGAAGATGGGTACCATGGCCACCATCAATGACAGTATCGACCACGACACGGCCAGTCTGATTGTGGAAGAGTTAGGGCATACGCCCGTTGTTATGTCCGATGGCGTCGAAGACGAGCTACGCGAAATGATGCAGGCTGTTGAGGCCTCTGCTGAAGAGGCACGAGCTCCGGTAGTGACCGTAATGGGTCATGTTGATCACGGTAAAACATCATTACTCGACTATATTCGCGAGTCCCGCGTTGCCTCTGGTGAAGCCGGTGGTATTACCCAGCACATCGGCGCCTACCACGTTGACACGCCCCACGGCATGGTGACTTTCCTCGACACTCCAGGACACGCGGCGTTTACCGCCATGCGCGCTCGTGGTGCAAAATCTACCGACGTAGTGATTTTGATCGTTGCTGCAGATGACGGTGTGATGCCGCAAACCGAAGAGGCGATACTGCACGCGAAAGCGGCGGGCGTGCCGATTATTGTCGCGATTAACAAAATGGACAAAGAGGGTGCCGACCCCGAGCGCGTTACCAGCGAGCTGGCGGCGAAAGACGTTATCCCTGAAGAATGGGGTGGTGATACCCAATTTGTTAAAATTTCCGCACACACCGGTGAAGGCATTGAGGCTTTGCTGGAAGCCGTTTTGTTACAGGCTGAGCTGCTTGAGCTGAGCGCGCCGACCGATGGTGTCGCGCGCGGTGTGATCGTTGAATCCCGCGTTGCAAAAGGTCGTGGTGTGGTTGCCACTGCCCTGGTTCAGGCCGGTACCTTGCGTAAAGGTGACTACCTGTTGGCTGGTGGTAGCGTCGGTAAAATTCGCGCTATGAGCGACGAAGCAGGCAAGGCTATTCTTGAGGCCGGGCCTTCAATTCCGGTTGAAATTCTCGGTCTTGATACGCCACCTGATGCGGGTGATGATTTTGCCGTGGTGAGCGACGAGCGCAAAGCGAAAGAAGTGGCACAGGCGAGACAGGAAAAAGGACGCGATGAGCGAGTCGCTCGCCAAAAAGCCAATAAGCTTGAAAATATGTTTGCCGGCTTTGAGGGCACGGAAAAGAAAATTCTTCCAGTGCTGGTTAAGACTGATGTGCGTGGCTCCCTTGAAGCCATTCTCGCCTCGTTGGCCGATATCGGCAATGATGAAGTTGCGGTCAATGTGATCAGCTCGGGTATCGGCGGTTTGACCGAGTCGGATATTAATTTGGCGGCCACCTCGGGTGCTGTGGTTGTTGGCTTTAATGTGCGGGCCGAAGTCTCTGGACGTCGTCTCGCCGAAGCAGAAGGTGTAGATATTCGCTACTACAGTGTTATTTACAACCTCCTCGACGATATTAAAGACGCCTTGTCGGGCATGCTCGACCCCGAAATTCGCGAAGAAATTGTTGGTATTGCCGAAGTTAAAGAAGTCTTCAGTTCGCCGAAGTTTGGTCAAATTGCTGGTTCAATAGTCACCGAAGGCACGATTTATCGCAACAAACCGATTCGCGTGCTGCGTGAAAATGTTGTTATCTACGAGGGCGAGCTGGAATCCCTGCGTCGCTTTAAAGACGATGTTAATGAAGTGCGCAGCGGTACCGAATGTGGCATCGGCGTTAAAGACTACACTGACGTTAAGCCGGGCGATCAGATCGAAGTCTTCGATGTGAAGGAAATTGAGCGCAGTCTTTAATTGATACTTCCATCAATTGATAGTCCCGTTAAGAAAAGAGGCCATTGAGTAGTGCCGAGAGAATTTACCCGCGCCGAGCGCGTTGCCGATGCATTGCAGCGCGAGCTGGCGGTCTTGATTCGTGAAGAGATGGGTGACCCCCGTGTCAATTTCATCAATATCACCGGTGTTGATGTTAGCCGTGATCTGGCCGCTGCAAAAGTGCATGTCAACTATGTCGATGCACGAGAGAAAGCAGAGCGCGCCGCTGGCGTTAAAGTTCTTAACGGTGCCTCAGGTTTTCTGCGCACTAAACTGGCCAAGCGTATGCAGTTACGCATTGTCCCCAGTTTGAAGTTTATTTACGACGACAGTGGTCGCCGTGGTCAGGAATTATCAGCTTTGATCGATACCGCACTGGCAGCAGACAAGCACGACGAAACTGAGTCGGGGGAGGAATAGTGGCCCGACGTCGCCAGCGCCCTCGCGGTAGACCCGTCGATGGCATCTTGATACTCAATAAGCCCAAGGGCATTACTTCCAACGATGCTCTGCAGCAGGTTAAGTACCTCTTTTATGCCGCTAAAGCGGGGCATACCGGCAGTCTCGATCCCTTGGCCACCGGTGTATTGCCTATTTGTTTGGGCGAGGCGACCAAGTTTACCCAGTTCCTGCTGGAGGCTGACAAAACCTACCAAAGCACTTTTTGTTTGGGCATGGCGACTGAAACCGGTGATTCCGATGGTGAAACGGTAAGTACCACCGATGCTTCTGCTTTAACACAAGCGCAGTTGGAGCAAGCTGTTGAGGCCTTTCGCGGCGAGATCCAGCAGATTCCCTCGATGTATTCGGCCCTCAAACATAATGGTCAGCCACTGTATAAATTGGCGCGTCAGGGTATAACCGTTGAGCGCGAAGCACGCGATGCGACCATTTACAGTTACGAAATTTTGGCTTTTCGCCCCGGTGAAAAAGCTGAACTCGATGTTGAAATCAGCTGCAGTAAAGGCACCTATATTCGCACCCTAGCCGAAGATCTCGGCAAAGCAGTCGGCTGCGGTGCCCACGTGACACGGCTGCATCGCACAGTGGCGGGGCCCTTCCGTGAGGAGGAGTCGATTACCCTGGCGCAAGTGGAAGCTTTGCGTGAAGGCAAGCGTGGTGAAGACCTCGATTTTCTTCTCAAACCCCTTGATGCGGCGGTCAGTGATACCGTCGCTGTCGAGCTGAGCGAAAGCATGGCGTGGTATTTCCGCCAGGGCCAGGCAGTGATGAGCCCCGAGGTCTATCGCCAGTCAGAAGAAGGCGATATAGTGCGCATCTTTCATACTGACGGTGGTTTTATGGGCGTCGGTGAAGTATTGGACGACGGGCGTGTTAAGCCGCGTCGTTTGGTGGCAAGCGCGCAATAGACCGCCTCAGTCGTTTAACGACAGAGGCGGTTGTTATGAGCGGGTTTGCAATTGGTAGCTGGAATGATCCAGCGTAATTAGGCTATCTATAAATATGCGTGGATAGGCCCGAATAATGTGCATATTGGAGAAAGTAAAATGGCATTAAGTGCAGAAGAGAAAGCAGCAATTGTTAAAGATAATGCGCAGGCAGAAGGGGATACAGGTTCTCCCGAAGTACAGGTGGCATTGTTGACGGCGAACATTAACAAACTACAGAGCCACTTTACCGGCAACAAAAAGGACCATCACTCACGTCGTGGCTTGATCCGTATGGTTAACCAGCGTCGTAAATTGCTGGATTACCTGAAAAGCAAAAATGCTGAGCGTTACACCCAGCTCATTGCGAAGCTCGGATTACGCCGATAACTCATTCCACTAACGGCCCCGACGGGGCCGTTAGTATTTATAAATAGGTGAAAATAGTGAATCCCGTAAGTAAATCATTTCAATATGGCAAGCACACGATAACGCTTGAAACCGGTCGTATCGCCCGTCAGGCCACTGGTGCGGTGATGTGCAGCATGGACGACACCATGGTGCTGTGTACCGTTGTCGCCCGCAAAGAAGCTAAACCCGGTCAGGACTTTTTTCCGCTGACTGTTAACTATCAAGAAAAAGCCTATGCAGCTGGCAAGATCCCCGGTGGATTTTTCAAGCGCGAAGGTCGACCCAATGAGAAAGAGACACTGACTTGTCGTTTAATCGACAGACCCATTCGTCCTTTATTCCCCGCAGGTTTTAAAAACGAAGTACAGGTTGTGCTGACAGTGATGTCGGCCAATAAAGACGTCGATCCCGATATCGCCTCTTTGATTGGCGCCTCTGCAGCACTCGCTATTTCTGGTGTGCCTTTCAACGGCCCAATCGGTGCCGCTCGTGTAGGTTACTGCGATGACGAGGGTTATATCCTTAACCCAACGTATTCTGATCTGGCCACGTCTGATCTCGACATGGTTGTTGCCGGCACCAAAGACGCCGTGCTGATGGTTGAGTCAGAAGCCAAAGAATTGTCAGAAGATTTGATGCTGGGCGGCGTACTGTATGCACACCAGGAAATGCAGGCGGTTATTCAGGCTATCGAAGAACTGGTTCGCGAAGCTGGCAAGCCCAAATGGGATTGGCAGGCAGCCCCTGAGAACGTTGAATTAACGACTGCCCTCAACACTGCCGTTGGCGCTGATGTTGAAGCGGCTTATCAGATCACTGACAAGCAAGAGCGCACCGCGCGTCTCGACGAAATCCGTGACAGCGCTATCGCTCAGCTAGTTAATGATGAAGGCGATGTTGCTGCAGAAGATGTGCGTGAAACCTTCAAGAAGTGTGAGAAGAAAATTGTTCGCGGTCGCATCATTCGCGGCGAAGCGCGTATCGATGGTCGCAACAGCACCACCGTTCGCCCCATCGCTGTCGATGTTGGCATTCTGCCCAAGGTACACGGTTCTTCGCTGTTTACCCGTGGCGAGACTCAGGCCATCGTTGCGGCCACATTGGGTTCGCTGCGTGATGCGCAGAACATCGATGCCCTCGAGGGCATGAAGCGTGATGCTTTCATGCTGCACTACAACTTCCCTCCCTACTCGGTGGGCGAAGCGGGCCGTATGGGGGGCACCAGCCGTCGTGAGACTGGTCACGGTCGTCTGGCTCGTCGTGGTATTGCCGCAGTTCTGCCGAATGGCGACGACTTCCCCTACACCATTCGCGTGGTTTCAGAGATCACTGAATCTAACGGTTCAAGCTCTATGGCTTCGGTTTGTGGCTCCAGCCTTGCGTTGATGGATGCCGGTGTGCCCATCAAGGCACCCGTTGCCGGTATCGCCATGGGTCTGGTCAAAGAAGATGAAGGTTTTGCCGTACTGACCGATATCCTTGGTGATGAAGATCACCTCGGCGATATGGACTTTAAAGTGGCTGGTAGTGCCGCTGGTATTACCGCTCTGCAAATGGATATCAAGATCGAAGGTATCACCGAAGAAATTATGCAGGAAGCGCTGACGCAAGCCTTAGCAGCCCGTCTGCACATTCTCGGTGAAATGAACAAGACGCTTGAAGTCAGCCGTGACGATGTTGCCGAATCAGCACCGCGTTATCACACCCTGAAAATCGATCCCGACAAAATCCGTGATGTTATCGGTAAGGGCGGCGCAACCATTCGCATGCTCACCGAAGAAACCGGTGCGACTATCGATATTGAAGATGATGGCAGCATTCGCATCTACAGTGATGA
>CAYWXW010000035.1:17389-27461 GCA_964462265.1 uncultured Porticoccaceae bacterium
CGCATCAAGCTGTCGATGAAAGAAGTGTCGGAAGCTGAGGGTGGTTTGGCGCCTAAAGCTCAGGACGCTGCGTCAGCGGCTGAGTAATTCGTTGATATAGTTCGGCGATAAAAAACGAGGCTTTGATGCCTCGTTTTTTTTGCCTGGATTTATATGCTTGGTTTTATTTGCTCGGCTTTCTTTACGTGATAATGACGCTAAGGCTGGAGGTACACATGGAAATTCAGGGTTTATACCGCGGTAAAGCGCAAATCCTAAAACCTTCCAGCGAATACACGGGTATTTATAAACAGCCTGTTAGCCACGTTGAGGTGGATGGCCTGGGTATTGAGGGCGATGTACAGGTCGACAAGCGCTATCACGGCGGCCTCGATAAAGCCCTGCATCAATACTCCCTGTCTGGCTATCGGCGCATTATCGAAGCCTATGCCGAACTGGAGAATGTTGCGGTGCCAGGTTCCATTGGTGAAAATATTACCATTGCCGAAATGTCTGAGTCGACCGTGTGCATCGGTGACAAATACCGTTTTGGCACTGTGCTGGTTCAGATCTCAGAGCCTCGCCAGCCCTGCTGGAAAATCAACGCCCTCTTTAAGCAGAGTGACTTAACGGAGTTTATAGCGCGTGAGGGCATCACCGGCTGGTACTATCGTGTGCTCAAGGCCGGCGAGATGAGTTTGGGCGACTCTGCTGAATTAGTAGAGCGCCCCAATCCTAAGGTCAGTATTGAACATTTCAACAGTGTATTTAATTGTGCTCAGTCTAGTCGCACTGAATTAGCTGCGCTGATTGAGTGCGTAGGTCTGGCTACTTATTTACGCGAGCGGCTGGAAAAGCGTCGTGAAGAATTACAGGCTTAAGCTATAGAGCTTGCCCCTATTATCGAGACAAATAATGACAGTAGATCAAGAGCTATCAATTGGCGAAAGTGAAGACACTTCCGCGACCATCAATGAATATCTTCAGCCCGGTGTCTTTATCGACTCCGATCATCCTGCTGTACAGGCTTTTACCGAAAAGGCACTGGAAGGCGCTGGCCCCACGGCGATAGAGCGGGCAGTTGCCCTGTACTACGGGGTGCGCGATGGCCTGCGCTACGACCCCTACTCCATGAATATGGACGGGGCCAACTTTACTGCCAGTCATATCGCCACCCAAAAATCGGCCTTTTGTATCCCCAAGGCCATTTTGCTCACGGCCTGCGCTCGAGCGGCGGGTATTGCCGCGCGTATTGGCTATGCCGATGTGAGAAATCATCTCTGTTCGCCAAAACTAAAAGCGGCGATGGCAGGCAATGATCTATTTATGTACCACGGTTATGTCGAGATGTATTTAGAGAGCAAGTGGGTGAAATCAACCCCGGCCTTTAATCTTGAACTGTGCGAGAAAGTGGGGATTGAGGCTCTAGGTTTTAATGGTCGTGATGACTCGATGATGCACCCCTTCGACAAAGCGGGGCGTCAGCATATGGAGTATGTGCAAGATCACGGGCACTTTTTTGATCATCCCCATCAGCGTATTCAAGCAACTTTTAAAGAGGTCTACGGCGATCTGGATCTTGTACTGGGCAGTGTTAAAGGCGATTTTGCTGCGGAAGTGAGCGCTAGTTAAGCGGCTTCCTAAGCGCCTAATTCAGTACCCGATAGCCTCGGCCCGCCAGACAGTTTCTAATTACGCGCTGTTTTTCTCTACCCGCCTGGCTCGAACCTTTGACCGCACCGAGCAAGCCGCCAACCCCGGCTGCTCGCTTGGCAGTGTCACTGTCCCCCGTAATTGCCCCGACCGCGCCGCCGATCACAGCCCCGCTGATGGCTTGTCCTGCGACCTTGCTGCTGGTGTTGACCTGTGATGCATAGTTTCGACATTCGTGTAGATCTTGATAATAGGCCTGCATATCAACGCCTTTGGTGTCGATAATGACCCCGCCGGAGGCTTGTGGGGAATTGCCTGCGCAGGCGTTGAGTAAAAGAATAGCGCCTAACAGGCAAGTGCTGTAAATCTTGTTCAAAACCGATACCTCTTAATATTCCTGTGCCCCACGTTTAATGGGCCCGTTGATAAACGTTAGCACAAAAGTGCAGAACGATGACTTTTAAGCCCTTTGGTTTAAGATAGATTGAGTAGATCTGCTTTATGGAGTAGACCTGCTTCAGTGTTGTATAGACCTAATTAAATTAATCATTCAATGACAGGGAGAGCGTGATGCGAATTGGCGTGGTTAAAGAGACCAAAATCCGCGAGAACCGGGTGGCCTTAACGCCGCAAGGAACAGAGGCCTTGGTGGCGCGCAAGCATCAGGTGCTGGTTGAGCAGGGTGCTGGCCTTGGCTCTGGTTTTAGTGACCAGGACTATCAGCAGGCAGGGGGCAAAATCGTCCCAACAGCCGAGGCATGGGCAGGTGATTTGATTTTAAAGGTGAAAGAGCCTCAGGCCTCAGAGTATGCTTATCTCAACCGGCAAGTAGTGTTTACCTACTTCCATTTAGCCGGTGTGGCACCTGCATTAACTGAAGCCTTGCTTGCTAGCCACACCACTGCCATCGCCTATGAAACGGTTGAAGACGCTAGTGGTGGTCTGCCTTTACTGGCGCCGATGAGCGCTGTAGCGGGCAGTATGGCGGTGACCATCGGCAACTATTATCTTGCCCGCTTTAACGGTGGCAAGGGCATGCTTCTTTCCAAGCTGTTTGATGAGCGTTTTGGCAAGGTGGTGGTGGTTGGTGATGGCGTGGTGGGTTCGCATGCCGCGCGCGTGGCAGACAGCCTTGGTGCCGAGGTTTATCTGTGCGGGCTACACCCCAAACGGGAGGCTGAACTGGCGGCCTTTGTTTCAAAGGATTTAAGTTTTGTCGTCTCCACGACCGATAATATAGCTGCCGAGCTGGGGGATGCGGATCTCTTAATCGGTGCTGTATTACAGCGCGGCGCCCGCGCTCCTCACCTCGTGAGTGAGGCTATGGTTAAAAAAATGCAGCCGGGCTCGGTCATCGTTGATGTCAGCATTGATCAGGGCGGCTGTATCGAGACCATGCACGCCACCACTCACGATGATCCGGTCTATGAAAAGCACGGTGTTATTCACTACGGGGTGACGAATATGCCGGGTGCTTACCCGCGACTATCAACGCTGGCACTGACGCGGGCAACATTGCCCTATGTGTTGAAATTGGCGGATAGCGGGCTTGCTGCTTTAGATGAGGATCCGGGTTTTGCTCGGGGTTTGAATACCCATGAAGGGGAAATCACCTGCGAGGCGGTGGCGCAAGCCCTTGCCTCAACTGGTATTTAGAGGCAGGTGTTAGCTGACGAGTTTGTCAGCCGGCGTGCCGTTAGCGGGCTTTGAATCGGCGGCCAGGTCATCGCGAATACTTTCGACACCGCGTTGTACAAGCTCTTCAGTGGCATCGATATTGGCGCGAACTTCGTCTACGCGAGCGCTGATATTGGACAGTAAGTCTCGGGTTTCAGCAAAGCCACTGCGTACGCCCTGAGCGGCATCGTTCAAGAAATCGACTTTTTCTCCATCTTCCCCTGTGCCATCTATATCTGCCAAACCACGTTGTATGGTGCTGATAGTTTGGGCTGCCACCTGACTGGGAGAGCCGCTATTGGTATCGAGCGTGTTGAGTCGCGAAGGGTTTGCTGTTTCCTGAACCTTGCTCAGTGCAGACTGCAGCTGCTGGTTGAGGATTTTTTGTGCGTCACCAGGGCTGGTCGTGCTCAGCGTCACCTGACTGTCATGGGCAGAAGCGTTGTTAGGCGCAACCTTGTGATCCGCACTAATGGCACCCGCTACGCTAGTTGCCCCCTGCTGGACGCCTCTATTTACGGCGCCGCCAATATTTTGAACGTCCAAGACCTGTACTCCCGGCCAGCAAGTGACCTGTATCTACCTATGCGGATGACATACCGCAATTCGCTGTACTCGTTAAGTGGAACAATTTAAGTAGTACGACTTAACGGTATAACTGTAGTTCAGTTGTGGGCGCAGGGCAATTTTCCCCGCTTAGCAAACCGTGCTTCTGTGCTTTGGGTCTCAGCAAAAAAACACGATTTACCGTTGATCCTGACTACAGAACCGCTGGTGCTTGAAGCAATTTATAAAAGCTAGCTCAGCAAGCCTGAAAAGAAGGCCCGCAAGCTGTCTTCGCCGCCAACTTCCCAGGCCTTTAAGGCGGCGGTGCCGATAATCGCAATGTCAGCCTTACCGCGCAGGAAGTCGAGGTCGGCCTTTTGGCTGACGCCAAAGCCCACGGCAATGGGTAAATTGCTATGCTTTTTACAGTGGGCGATAAAAGCTTTCAGGTCATCGCCCATTTCAGTCTGTCCGCCGGTGACGCCTTTGCGCGCAACGGCGTAAATAAAGCCCTCGGCGGCGGCGCCAAGAACTTTAAGCCGGGCATCGGTATTGGTGGGCGTCATCAATACAATGGGGGCCAGTTCTTTTGCCTCGGATAGCTGGTGTAATTCACCGGCCTCTTCAATGGGCAAATCGGGGAGGATGTAACCGCAACCGCCCGCAGCACTCAGTTGATTGATAAATGAATCGTGGCCCATTTTAAAGGCGGTGTTGTAGTAACCCATCATCAACACTTTAAAGGGGAAATGAGCGCTGACTTTGCGCATAAACTCAAAGCAGTCCGCCGGGCGCACACCATCGGCGACGGCTTGCTGGTTGGCTTTAACAAATAGCGGGCCGTCGGCTGAGGGCTCGGAAAAGGGGAACTGCAGCTCCACCATATCGACGCCAAACTCGGCCATGATTTCGAGTTCGCGCCAGTTGTCTTCAAAGGAGGGGTAGCCACAGACAACGTGGGTCATCAGCAGCAGATCTTTGTCCTGCAAGCGGTCGCGTAGATATTGCTCAAGCACCATATTCTACTGCCTTGTCTTTAATAAACTGTTTCCAGTGATCGTCTTCAATGGTGTCGGCGACGGTAAAAATATCTTTATCGCCACGACCCGATTGATTGATAAGAATGACCTCGTCCTTGCCCATCTTCGGCGCCTCGGCAATGGCCAGGGCGAAGGCGTGGGTGCTTTCCAGAGCGGGAATCAGCCCTTCGGTACGCATCACCAATTTGAGCGTATCGCGCACCATGTCATCGGTGGCCGCTTCAAAGCGTACGCGATCTTTTTCCCACAAATCACTAAGAATGGGGTTGATGCCAATGTAGTCGAGTCCGGCGGCGATAGAGTGGGTCTCCAACATATTGCCGTCATTGTTTTGCAGGAAGTAGGTTTTAAAGCCTTGGGCCACGCCCACCGAGGCGTCATCATAGGCCAGCCGCGCTGCATGCAGGCCCGAACCGGGGCCGTGGCCACCGGCTTCAACGCCGATTAGCTCGACATTGTCGTCCATAAAACCCTGGAAAATACCGATGGCATTGGAGCCGCCGCCGACACAGGCGAAGACGCGATCGGGTAATTTACCCGTTTCCTGAATGATTTGCTGGCGCGCTTCTTTGCCGATAATCGCCTGGAAGAAGCTGACCATTTCCGGGAAGGGGTGGGGCCCACAGGCCGTGCCCAGCACATAGTGGGTGTCGGCCATATTGGTGACCCAGTCGCGCAGACACTCGTTGATGGCATCTTTCAGGGTGCGCTGACCGTCCTGTACGGCGATGACTTCGGCACCGAGGTTTTCCATCCAGAAGACATTGGGCCGTTGGCGAGCAACGTCGACCGCGCCCATATAGATTTTGCAGTCAAAACCAAAGCGGGCCGCCATGGTGGCGGTGGCAAAGCCGTGTTGGCCGGCGCCGGTTTCAGCGATCACACGCTTTTTGCCCAGGCGCTTGCAGATCAAACCCTGGCCCATCACGTTGTTTATCTTGTGTGAGCCGGTGTGGTTGAGGTCTTCGCGCTTGACGTAAATGCGCGCACCGCCGAGCTTGTTCGACAGGTTCTCGAGATACGAGACCGGCGTCGGGCGACCGGAATAGGTGCGCATCAGCTCGACAAATTCGGCCCAGAAAGTCGGGTCTTCTTTGCAGCTGCGAAAGCAGAGGCGCAATTCCTCAACCGTAGTGGCGAGAATTTCCGGTAAAAAAGTACCGCCGTAATCGCCATAATAACCTTCGCGGCCATCGGCAAAATCAAATAGAGACATAAAGCGACCAGACTGGATAGTAGACAGGGGGGCGTATAGTAGCCAAGTCGCTGAATATCAACAAGTAAGGCCTTAGAAATTCAGCGCTGAAAGCAGGTTTTGTAGGGCTTCTTGATGAATTGAGTCTGGTAGGTTTAGAGGCGTCTATTGAGCTTCACTTGCGGCCGATCAGTGTGGGTGCCCCTCTCATATTATGTCTGTGGAAATAGGCGAGGATAGCGTCATGCGCTCACTCTCCGGGCAAATATTTAGCGTTGTGCTGCCCATGGACGGGAGCCTCGTTGCGCACACCCGGACGCTGGCCATTAAAGCGCAGGGCCGAGAGCACGGTCGGCAAGCTGCCGCTAGTATCGACCATCCCAGTGGCTTGGGTTTGGGCGTGGTTTAAGACCTCTGCCGTATTTTGGATGGGGGAGCAGGGCACTCCTGCCGCGCGCAGCAGCTCGACCCATTCATCGCGCCCGCGTGTTAGCAAAGCCTGCTGCACGCTATCATTGACTCGCTCGTAGAATTTACCCCGGGCGCGGGCTTTACTTAGCTCGGGGTCTTGTTTCCATTCTGGGTGGCCAAGCACATCGGCCAGGGCGAAAAACAATTTGTTGTTGAGGGCGGTAATCATGATCTGGCCATTGGCCGTATCAAAGGCCTTGTTCGGTGCGATGCCGCTAATTCCCGAGCCAGCGCGCTTGGGAATGGTTCCGGTTGCACCGTGTAAACCCAGGGGGATGGTCATCCAGGCGAGGGCGGTTTCGAGCAGTGAGACATCGACGACACCACCCTCGCCAGTTTGATGGCGTTGATTGAGAGCTGACAAGACACCGATGCACAGCCACATGCCGGTGCCAAGGTCGACCAGTGGTACGCCGACTCGCGACGGCGCGCGATCCGCTTCGCCAGTGAGGCTCATAATGCCGCTAAAGGCTTGAATCATTGGGTCGTAACCGGGCATTTTATTCAGTGGCCCGGTACTGCCGTAAGCACCGATATTGCAATAAATTAGCTCGGGCGCCAGGGCGAGAAGGTCTGCTGAGCCAAGCCCCAGGGCATCGGCCTTGCCAGGGCGCAAGCTCTGTATGCAAATATCGGCATTTTCTGCGATAAAATTGCGCAGCCATTGACGCTCACTCTCTTGTGATAAATCCAGGCTAATCGCCTCCTTATTGCGATTGAACGCCTCGAAAACAATGGAGGAGTGGTCGCCCACTTTAGCCCCGTAGTGCCGCGCATCGTCGCCACTTAATGATTCTATTTTGACCACGCTGGCGCCGAAATCGGCCAAAATCATGGCGCCAAAAGGGGCTGCAACATTCTGGCCGATCTCGACGATTTTGATGCCTTCAAGAGGTAAAGATGCTGACATACTCCCTCCAAATATAAAGTTGATAATAGAGTTCAGTGTATTTAGCACTGTGCGGGCATACAATACAGGTTCCTGTTTGTTTTTTATTAGCCGTTTTATTTTTTACGGTGTTGATGCTTGAGTTTTTGCGAGCGATAAAACGAACGCAGTTTAATTTTAAGAAGGGGGAAGATGAAATGGAAGAAATAGACGCGGCAGCAACGCAAATGGAAACGCTGTACATGAAAGGTTACGAACTTGGGCTGGAGTATGCACCAAAGCTTGCGCTAGCCATTATTACATTGCTTATTGGCCTGTGGGTTATCAGGGGTATCTGTAAAGTACTGCAAGCGTCAATGGAAAGATCTAAAGTCGATCCGACTCTAGTGCCCTTTTTGAATAGCCTGACTTCCTGGTCATTAAAAGTACTGTTGTTTGTTTCGGTTGCCTCGATGATTGGTATCGCGACAACGTCATTCATTGCCATTTTAGGTGCAGCTGGTTTGGCTGTTGGATTGGCTCTACAGGGCAGCCTGGCCAATTTTGCCGGTGGCGTTTTAATTATGGTTTTTAAACCCTATAAAGTGGGTGATTTAATTGAAACTCAGGGGCAGCTAGGTGTGGTGAAAGAAGTGCAGATTTTTAACACGATTATTATTGCCCCACAAAATAAACAAGTCATTATCCCCAATGGGGTGGTATCCAATGGCCCCATTGTTAACTATACGGCTGAAGGTGTGATTCGCGTTGATCTCAGTATTGGTATTGCCTATGACGCCGATATTGCCAAAGCTAAATCGGTAATAATGGCGGTTATGGAAAAGCATGAGAAAGTGCTGTCTGACCCTGCGCCCTTTGTTGGTGTCTCTGAAATGGCCGATAGCTCGGTCAATCTTGCCGTAAGACCACAGTGTAAGCCTGAGTTTTACTGGGATGTGTTTTTCGATATTAACGAGCAAATGAAAATAGCTCTGGATGATAACAATATTACTATTCCATTCCCGCAACGAGATGTGCATGTTGTTAATAGTTCAGCCGCTTAATTACTAGTAAATATGGCGCGATAGAAGCGTTACTTTTTAAGCTGCCAGGCCTTGGTTCTCTTTTTATAAGGCTTGGCAGGTTTTAATTTTTTAGTGCAAGCAGCACTTCTTATATTTTTTGCCGCTACCACAGGGGCAGGGCTCATTCCTTCCCGCCTTAGGCCTGGCTCTTATAACGTCTGGTTTGCCCTGTGTACGGCGCTCAAAAAAGTGTAGGAATAGTTTGCGTACGGCCGGCTCAATGGCCTGTTGGCGTAGTTCAATTTCATCGTCATGGAGTTCGGCCAGTTCGCCGAAACCGCGCTCGGTAGCAAACAGCCGAATGGGCTCAAGGGCTGTTTCCAGCACCATCGCATCCGTTGGCGAGATTGGTCCCCAAAGGTTGACGCCGCGTAAAAACCCAGCGCACCAGTCGTCGACGAGGGTATAGGTACGCTGGTTAACCTCCCTCTCCATATACAGGGCTTCATAGTTATCATCGTTCATGTCTGCCATGACAATGTTATAGAAACTCATAAGGTACTGATTAAAGGCATCGGCCTCTTCCATGGTGTCCCAGGCGGGGCTGTGTTCTTCGCCGCCCCACACTGCGGGCAGCCAGATTGAGGGCATGATCATTTGCGGCGCGCAGGCGATGGCGGCGAAATAGCCATCCAGCTCTGAGACATCGAATATTGATGTCTCAGAGCTGTGGTGGTCGAGGTAGTAGTCGAGCCACTCAATAATATCGTCGCCGTCGGGGCGGGGTAGAGGGCTTGTGTCGAGCCCGCCCAGGTTCAGGTTATTTAGGTCGAGATCGCCAGGCTCGCGCTTATCGAGGCCAAAGTCTTGAGTGGGCATGACTTTGGGTGTGGAGCGTTCAAGGCGTAAACCCAGGGCCATTTCAACATCCTCAATATCGCCGGCACAGGTGATATCGACGCACTGGCGGCTAAATAAATCGCGCACATCATCAATCAGTTCTTTGCCGTCAATGTCGAGCAGATAGGAGACCAGCAAACCATTGATGATGGGTGTCGAATTGTCGGCCTGTTGAATATAGAGCCGGTAGTGCTCGAGCACTTTACTGCGATGGGTTGGGTGTTGCAGGGCAATTTCACTGAGCCCAGCCATCGCCGTCGCCCTGGCGAATTCATTGCGATCTTGCTGCTTAATGTAGTGGCCTAGTGGCTCAATGGCAGCGCTGCCAATCATGCCCATCACTTTTGGCAGCTCCTGCAGGGCCCAGTCATCTTCGACCAGTTCTTCGAAGAGTTCGATAAGGGGCATGATTGCAGACTCACTACGCAGTTGCCCCAACGTGCGCCAGGCGTGGAGCGGCACCCAGACCTCCAAGCTATCGCCCGCTGCCTCGTGCAGGGACTTGTCGCCGACCAGCGCAATCAATGCTGATGCGTCACTGGCCTCAAAGCCATACTGTAAATAGTCGGGCCAGTCGCGGGTGCCTTGCTGCGCCTTGCCGAGGGTGAATAGGATGTCAGTTTTTACAGTGCTCATAGTGTCCTTTGTTGGTCGATTGTCTGTTATCGAGCAGGGCCTAGTGTAAACCGAAGGCGCTTGTTAATGGGTTTATACGGTG
>CAYWXW010000036.1:0-1001 GCA_964462265.1 uncultured Porticoccaceae bacterium
GCAGCGGCACCTGCCGTCGCCAATACTCGCTTGTAAATTTTCATCCCACGATCCTCCCGAGAAAACTGGTCAATGTTCACCACGGGCGAATGCCCGTGATCTAACAGTACGCAGCATTTATTTCTCGGGAGTGTTATTTCTATGGCAAAGCTGTGAAAGTAATGCGACAGGCTGACGCCTGTCAGAGGAGAACCTCATGCAGCTTGCTAGCAAGCAAGATAACGACAAATATTGAACAGGTAATTAAGTCAGGGGCATATAGGGCCCTAATATCCACAGCTTCTTACGCAGCGGATTTTTTTCGACGTGCCGTACCAGAAGCCACCTTTTTACGCCTTTTCCGATAGGCCGGTTTAGTGGACTTCAGCCCTTTAAGTGCGATGGGCAAAGTGGCACAACTCTCTTCAATCAAGCCATGCAAGCTGGGAATTAAACTGCCCATAAAATCACCGTAACTTGCCTGCTCGTCAACAATGGCATTTAACAGGGACTCCCAACGGGCCGTCATATCTGGCAGGGTTGTCGACGTTGGCAAGCTGTTAATCAGGCCACAGCCCGCCTGCGTTGCACGAATCTGCTTACCCTCGCGCGCTAAAAAATTACGTCTAAACAGCAGCTCAATAATGCCCGCCCGCGTTGCCTCCGTGCCCAGGCCGTCACTCTCTTTCAACACTTTACGCACCTCACTGTCAGTCACGAAACGTGCAATGCCGGTCATGGCTGCCAACAGCGTTGCATCGTTGAAAGGACTGGGTGCCTGTGTATTTTTTTCAACACACTCACCCTTCAGGCACTGCAAAATATCGCCCACGGCTAAAGGCGGCAAATACTGGGTACTGCTCTCATCTACTTTTGATTGCGCTGATGTTGACGTGATTATTGTAGAGTGCGCAGCATTGACAGCATTTTTCTCGGTATTTTTACGGCTTGCCTCGGCCACCAGTACCTTCCAGCCCACCTCTTTGACACATTTCGCCGTGGCCGTAAAACGTCCGCCAGCA
>CAYWXW010000036.1:1011-13792 GCA_964462265.1 uncultured Porticoccaceae bacterium
GTGCTTGTGTATTTTTTTCAACACACTCACCCTTTAGGCACTGCACAATATCGCCCACGGCTAAGGGCGGCAAATACTGGGTGGTGTTCTCATCCGCTTCGGATTTTTTTGACTGCACAGAGTTAGAAGCAACTTTCCCTGTGTTTTTACTTTCGCCTGCCAATAACACCTTCCAGCCCATCTCTTTGACACATTTCGCCGTGGCCGTAAAACGTCCGCCAGCAATCACGATACCAATGCTTGTATTGGTAAACGTATGGTGGGGATAAAACTGCAATAGGTACTGCCGTGCTATCAGCTCATACAGCTTCGTTTCATGGCTGCTCAGCTGGCCGGGTGACATGGTTTTTAGCGTCGGAATAATCGCATGGTGGGCATTTACTTTGGCATCATTCCAGGCCTTGCCTTTAAGCGCGACGTCCGCGCCACTCACCGCCCCTTGCAAGGTATCCGCCATGCGGCCAATGGCTGCTAAAACCGCCTTTGCCTGGTGATGATGCTCGCTGGGCAAATAACGACTATCCGAACGTGGATAGGTAATCAGTTTATGCTTTTCATACAAAGACTGGCAGCCATCGAGTACCTGCTGTGCGCTCATGGCAAAGCGCTTAGCGGCATCAATTTGCAAAGCAGATAAGCTGTAGGGCAGCGGCGGCGCCTGACGCCCGGGCTTGTGTTGCACCGCTGTCACTTCACCACTTTGCCCGGTAATACGCCCCACAACATTCTCGGCCAGGGCACGGGACAGCACACGCCCCTCTTCATCCATGTGGGGCTGACAGGCCTCACTGGGCTGCCATTTGGCGCGGAAAACGGACTCTGTTTCTTTGTGCGGGTCTTGCTCCGAGTCGACCTGCAAATGCGCCAGAACCTCATAAAAAGGTTTGGAGACGAAATCCTTTATGGCCTCGTCACGCCGCACCACCAGACCCAGCAACGGCGTTTGTACTCGCCCGACAGACAACACGCCGTCATAGCCGACTTTACGCCCCTGCAAGGTGGATGCACGCGTCAGGTTAATGCCGTACAGCCAGTCGGCACGAGAACGCGCCAAAGCAGAAGTCGACAAGGGGATAAAATCACGGTTATCACGTAAGTTAGCTAGCGCTTTGCGCACCGCCGCCGGATTCAAATCATTGATTAACAAGCGCTGTATTGTCGCCTTTTTTGCCTTACTGACCTTGAGGTAATTAATCACCTCATCGACCAACAGCTGGCCCTCACGGTCCGGATCACCGGCATGGACGATGGATTTGGCTTGTTTAAGCAACTTACGCAATACCGCCAACTGTTTACGGGTTGAAGCCTTCGGTGCCAGCTGCCATTGCTCGGGTACTATCGGTAAATCCTGCGCCGCCCATTTTTTATATTGCGGCTTATAGACATCGGGCTCGACCTGCTCAAGCAAATGACCAATGCACCAGCTTACGCAGTCACCATCACCCACCCAAATACACCCCTCATCGCGGCGATGAGGTTTGGGAAGCACCTCTGCAATCGCCCGACCAAGGCTGGGTTTCTCAGCAATATAAAGCTTCACACAGCACCACATACTGTTTATTTGAACAGTGATAGTAATTGATCAGATAAGGTATTTCCAGTATTGGGTTGATTGTCAACTCAGCTGAAAACCAGCCGCACAGTCGGCTGAAGAAATCCCAAGGAGCAAGCATGTCGATACCCACAAGAAATGAAGTTATCTGCTCTGACGATAATTAAAGTCAGTGTCTCGGTAACATCTCCTAAATAACATGGCCACCAGCAGTAAATTAAATGATAGCCATCCCTTTACACAAATGAACAGACCAGATATAGGTGAGATATCATCCTCTATTACAAATAACTTCGCATTACAATACGGGACGAACCTTATATAGCTCTGATCCCGCGTTGATGAGAAGTCCAAACAATCAAACTGACCTCGCATTAACAGCAGATGAAATCAGCAGGTCAACCATTACATGGGAAGCGCCTAAATGGGGCGCAAGGCTTATATCAACATCTGGGTGCTGGACCATACACTTATTAATGGTGTTGGGTATATCTTCAACTACATGCCGCCCAGAATTAAGAAAGTAGGGCAGGACAGTAATAGACGTTGCGCCATCCGCAATGCATCTCTCAATACCGTCAGGAATCAATATATCGGCCAGATCTAAAAATGCAGATTCAACAATTCCATATTGATCGCCACAATTTTTTTTAAGCTTTTCAGCTATATCAATAACCTCATCATTCGACTGCTTGCGCCGACTACCATGCGCAACTAGCAATAGCGCTTTCATTATTTAACAGTATCCTCATGATTTTTTCCTAGCAAGTAATAAGTGATGCCTAATGCTAAAATGATGCCAGCCAAAGCAAACATATGCATAGGGGCGACAAACTTAAAATCAATAATGATAACCTTCCTGGCCATTGCCATCATAGCCGTTGCAACGACCAATCTTAACGGGAATACATCAGTCCTTAAGTAAAGGACAATATTTTGAAAGATCTCTATAGCGATCAATACCGCTAAAAACGCCGCGAAAGTCTTAAAAATATCTGACAGACTTAATAACAATAAAGGTGGCGACATCAACTGGTTGTACATTACGTAAAAAACATCAGCAACCCCCCAAAAAATAACAAACACCATCAGCACAGCCAATATCCTAATGGCGAATTTTATCGCCTTATGGAGAGAAGAGATTAAAGGATCCTTATGCCCAATAGGCAACTCATCGTGCTTACTCATTGCTAGCCTCTCTGTAGATGTTATGTTAATTCTGAGTAGCGAAAATCAACATCGACGTATCGAATCCAAAAGTTTTCATTAAAGGCATTAAAGGGCATTAAAGGAGCATTAAAGGGGACGCAACCCTTTATTTCCAAAAACATTAAAGGGGACGCAACCCTTTATTTCCAAAAACATTAAGACTACTGTCGGCGCCTCAGCTAGAAGCCTTCTTCTTTGCTATGTCGAACGCGAACAATCAAGACTCGCTGACTTTCTTCTCGATAACGAATGATGTATTCACCACTACCGAAACTGAGTTTAAGGTCACGATAAGCCAACAAGTCATCCGCTGGGGCACCTGCTCCAGGGTTGCCCTGCAAGATCATAACGCCTTCGAGGATACGTTTAGCGGCACGCTGAGCCGCACGGGGATTTTTTGATGTTAGAAAGCCTCTTAACCGGGCGACATCTCTCGATGCACCGGGTAACCAGGTCACTTCGCTGGGCATGGTTTCTCCTGCTCTGTACCCCACGACTCGAGCCACTCCACCATGCTCTCATTACTGATGGTTTCACCTGTTTCCTGGTATTCTCCCCAACGAGCCAAGGTCAGCTCATTTTCACGCTGTTTACGTTCTTCTTCCTCGATATAGCGGATTAGCGCCTCTTTCGCTATAAAGCTCTTAGACCGGCGTGTCTTCTGCGCTAATGCGTTTAAACGGTTTTCTAGCTGCTCACCTAGTCGGACACCTAACATAAAGCCACCTGTTTACATTTGTTAAACACTGTTTAATAAACGATAGCACTATTCCCGCTCGCCGACCATTCTTAGTCTTTTCTAATATGAAATGAACCTGAAGGCACTGCAATGTGAGCCTAAGCGCTACCCTTTAATTTAGCCACGGCCGCCCAGGGATACGACGCCGTCGCTAACCAAGTCTATGTTTTACCACCACAACGACACCACCCTAGCGCCAACCCGGCTGTTGAATTACACTGTATTACATTGTAATTGAGCAGGTGTATGGATTATGAGCGTCACCAGTATTCGCCTACAAAAGGATCTAGAAATCCCACTCGAAGACTTGGCCAAAAAGCTTCACAGAAGTAAGAACTGGCTTATTAATCAGGCGGTTAAGGAATTCGTTGAAAAGGGCAAGTTAGAAGAGCGGCGATGGGCAGAAACCCTGCAAGCACTTGATTCTGTAGAACATGGCGCCGTTGTCGATGCAAAGAATGTCCATGAGTGGCTAGACACCTGGGGCAGCGAAGAAGAGTCTTCACCCCCTAATTCATGAGGTTGGAATATTCGCGGGAAGCCATAACCGATCTTATACGCTTAAGAGCATTCATTGCCGAGCACAACCCAACGGCAGCGAGTCGAATCGCCTCTGAGCTGAAACAAGGGATTCAGTCTTTAACGTCCCACCCTAAACTGGGTCACGGCGTGCCTCAAGCACCAGATTCGGAGACCATTCGAGATTTAGTGCTCGGCAAATATATTGTGCGCTACTTGTTGCTTCAAGAGCGTATTGTTGTGCTCCGGGTTTGGCATCATCTAGAAGAAGAACGCTAAACAAGGCTTTAAGTATCTAACCTAAGCACGCCAACCTTAACGGTAGTGCACAACCACACGCTCAACTTTACCCTCTGCATCAAAGTCCATGACCTCTATAGCCAGCTTATTCATCACTGACTTGTAATAAACGGCGATGGAATTCACACCGACGCAGACATCAAGTAATCCGAAGTGTAGATCCGGCATTTTTTCCAGTGCCGCCCGCCAGTAATCGGCAATTGCAGCCTTGCCGACTAACGAACCCGTATCAACACCCAACGACATTTTGATCATCGGCGTGATGATTTCAAAGTCATCGCTGTAGTGGGCGAGAATTCGCTCGAGGTCGTGAGCATTCCATGCCTCTACCCACTCCTCGGCGAAAGCCTGAGCATCAATATTCATTAGTTGCCCCCCTTTTAATTTACGACTTAGACAACACCCAACGATGCACTTCTGAAGGCCCGTCATAAATACGGAAAGCGCGGATATCCCGATAAATGCGCTCTATCACCGTGTCGGTGCAAATGCCCTTGGCGCCGAGCACCTGCATCGAGCGGTCGACCACGCGACCCAACGCTTCGGAACAATGTACCTTGGCGAGGCTGGTTTCGGCCTGGGCCTTTTCACCCTGGTCGAGCATCCAGCAGCCGTGCCAGGTGACTAGACGGCTGGTGTGCAGGTCAATTTTATTATCGGCCAGCTGAAAGCCAATGCCTTCGTGTTCAATAATCGCTTTGCCAAAGGCGGTGCGCGTGCGGGCGTAATCGGTGGCGATATCGTGACAGCGCTGTGCGGCACCCAACCAGCGCATGCAGTGGGTTAACCGCGCCGGGCCAAGCCGCACTTGTGCATAGCGAAAACCCTTACCCAACTCGCCGAGAATTTGTGTGGCGGGAATGCGCACCTGGTTGTAGTCGACCTCGCAGTGGCCACCGGGTGAATTACTGTCGAGGGTGTCGAGCATGCGCACCTGTTCAATGCCCGGCGTATCGGCATCGCACATAAACATGGTGGCACCAATATCGCGGCCCTCGTGATCGAGGGTCTTGGCCATAATAATGTGATAACCCGCGCCGGGCATGCCGGTAATAAACCACTTGCGACCGTGAATAATGTAGTCGTCGCCATCGGGGGTTGCGGTGGTTTTCATTAATGAAGGGTCAGAACCGGCACCGTTGTCGGGCTCGGTCATGGAAAACACCGAGCGCATTTCACCGCGCACCATGGGTGCCAGCCAGCGTTCTTTTTGCTCGGGTGTCGCCACTTGATGCAGTAAATTGGTATTGCCCTCGTCCGGGGCCTGAATATTCAGCGCCAGGGGGCCGAGGGTGGAATAACCGGCAGACTCAAATATCACTGCCATAGAGCGATGGTCGAGACCGAGGCCGCCGTATTGCTTCGGTGCATGGGGCGAGAGCAAACCGGCTTCGCGGGCTTTGGCAACCAGCTCGACACGCAGCTCATCGGTGGGGCCGTGGTATTCCTGACGCGCATCTTTTTCGTAGGGCATCACTATATTGCGAATAAATTCGTCGGTGCGGTCTTTTAAGTCCACTAGTTCCAGTGGCAGTTCAAAATCTATCATGTGCGATTACCTCTCATTTATTATTTGTTGTCTGAGCCAAACACTACTCACCTATCGTAGCTAAACAAGGGAAAGGAACCCTGTGCTCATGACTCGCTGTAAATACGTCCCTGTAAGCTCGGTGTCGGCATCCCTGCCTCCTACGGTCATGAACAAAGGGTTCCTTTCCCTTCACCTCAAATTTATTAAAGCAGCTTCAGCGCCTCGGCATAAAAGCGCGGCACGGTCTGGGCAAACTCTTCCCACATGGGGTCAATACGCTGTTTTTTACGGTGCAGGCGCACATTCAAGCAGGCGATGGCACCCAATTGGTAGGCGGCCAAGGCCTGAAACCAGGGCAGGTCGGGCAGTGATTGCCCCATGCCCTGCTGGTAAATATCGGCCAGCTCGGCGGGTAAAATCGGCACACAGGGTTTGATGTTGTCAGTCCAGAAATTCTTGTCGGCGCAAAACATTACCCAGCCGATATCGAGCAGCACCGAGCCAATACGCACCAGCTCCCAGTCAATAATGCCGGTCAGCTTGCCCTCGTGAAACAGGGCATTACCCGGCTGGTAGTCACCGTGAACAATGCCGCGCGGAGTTTTGCTGGGCATGGTCGCCAGCAATTTCAGGCGTAGTTTATCGGCGGCCTCTGCCCACGATGGCTCAAGCGCCTTGTTGTAAATCGGTTCCCAACGGCTGATCTCTTCGACTAGCTCGCGGGGCTTTTCCCAGTTGGCTAGCTTCAGTTGCCAGTCGACCTGATGAATGCGTGGCAGCACTTCGGCCACCTGGCGCCACAGAGGGGCGACTTTATCGTCGGCCAAGTCAAAAGAGCTGTGGGGTTCCCAGATGAAAAACTCCCGGCCCTTGAGTTTTTCCATCACCACATAGGGCACTTCAAACTCGTCTTCGTCAGGCGAGGCAAAGGGCACATTCGGTACTGGCAAACCTTCTTCGTAGAGCACATTGAGCAGGGGTGCGGTGCGGTAAACATCGGTATTACCCTCGCGGCGCACACCCTTGGGGGCCAGCTTAATAATGTAGCCCGTATTGTCGTTTGGCCCCGCTGCGGTTTGACCGCCGAGCACATCAAAGCCAAAGGTCAGGCCCGCGTGGCCGCCGAGCATGGGCTCGACATTTTCCATCTTCGCCTCGGCGCCAAAATTACGCGCCACAAACGTAGCCAAATTGGCCCGTAATTCATCGTCAACACCTGCTCTTTGATCCAGGCCCATCGCATCATTACTCACACCCACAAGCTACCCCCTTTTTATTGATACCAGCCAGAGCTGGCAATTCTAACTATTGATTTGTGAAAAATTATTGGCACGAAGAATAGCACTTATTATTCTTTAGTGAGCCAGGCTCTCAACAGACACGCCATGAATAACATTGACCAATTGCCCCCCCACTTGTCATAGTGGGCAACTTTGCCTGACCACTTAAGGCGCTTGCCTGGTGTAAAAATTGGCTCCTGGCAACCTTCTCAATTGCCCACAAATAGTCGAGACCCCTATGTATTACGGCTGGATACTGCTCGCCATTATTGGCCTTATTTATATGATTTGCGTTGGCGCAGGCTTTTACGGCTTGAGCGTAATGATGCCCGCCATGATCGACGACCTGGGCTGGACCCGTGCCGAGGCCGCTGCGGGGTTTTCTATTCTCGCCATGATACTGGGCTTATCCGGCCCCCTTATTACCGGGATGATGAAAAAAGTAGGCCCGCGCCTGACCATTATTATTGGTGGCATTATCTGCGCCATTAGCACTGGCATCCTCTATCGCTACCACTCCCTGACGACCTACTATTTTGCCACCGGCCTGCTCGGCCTCGGCCTGACCATGCAGGTGGTGCTGCCCGGCACGCAGTTGATTACCCAGTGGTTTCATCAGCGCCGCGCTATGGCCCTGGGCATATTTATGGCCTGCGGCGGCCTCGGTGGTGTGATCGGTGCGCCGGCCTTTACCTGGTTAATTACTGTCTTCGACGACTGGCGACCTGTGTGGTTGGCGGTGGGCGCGGTCACTCTTACCGCCTCTGCCCTGAGCGCCATCTTTATTCGCAATAAGCCCGAAGACATGGGCCTGACTATGGACGGGCTCACCGCTGGCAGTGCTGAAAAAAGTGAGGACCATAAAAATAAAGCTGCCCGCGTGTACAAAACCAAGCTCAACTGGTCGATCGCCGAGGCCCTGCGCGACCGCAACTGCTGGTTTATTATTACGGCGGGGGCAATCGCTGTCACCGGCCATATGATCATCAGCAGCCAGTTAGTGCTGCACAGCCGCGACCTCGGCATCAGTGCCGTAATAGCTGCCTCCGCGCTGGGTATTCAGGGCTTCGCCACCACCGGTGGACGCCTGCTCGCCGGCCTGCTTGGCGATAACACCTTCGAACCACGCACCATTTTTCTGTTCGGTATTAGCAGCGAATTAGTCGGCATGCTGCTGATCACACTCGCCGATCAAAGTGCTGTGCTGTATGCGGGCGTGATCTTTTTTGGCCTTGGCTTTGGTCTCGGCCTCGTTTCCGCCACCACCCTGTTTGCCAACTATTACGGCCCCAACAATATGGCCACACTGTTGTCCTATCGCATCTTACTGGGCACCCTGCTCGGTGGTGCGGGAGTCGTTGCGTGTGGCTATGCCGCCGATATTTTTGGCGGCTATAGTCAGGCATTTTATTTTTATTCGGCGGTTCTTTTAATCGGCACAGCACTGGTCATTATGATTCGCACACCCCAGCACGAAAAAACCCAGGCAACGAAATAAGCCTGTAATACTCGTACTCTCGGCCTCACTTGCCGTTAGCCACCACGACAACTGAGTACCGCTGAGTCACAAGCTGGCTGTGCTAAACTCTCGCCTCAAATTATTCATCTCTCATTTATTCACATTTTAAAAATAGGATTTACTATGGACATACAAGGTCTAACAGCTGTGGTCACCGGCGGTGCCTCTGGCATTGGTGCCGGTGTTACCCGAGTACTGGCCAAGGCGGGCGCCAAGGTAGCGATACTCGACAGAAATGAAGCGCTTGGCAAAGCCATGGCCGAGGAAGTCGGTGGTGCCGCCTTTGTTTGCGATGTTGCCAATGACGAGTCGGTGCAAGCCGCCCTCGCCCAGGCCCGCGAAGCACTGGGGGCAGCGCGCATTCTGGTCAACTGTGCCGGTATTGATACCGCGCGCAAAATCACCAGCCGCAAAACCGGTGCTCACCCCATCGGCCCCATGAAACGCGTGGTCGATGTGAATTTAACCGGCACCTTAATTTGCTGTGCCCACGCCTCCCACGCCATGCTCGACCTCGAGCCCCTCGACGAAGACGGCGAGCGCGGCGTACTCATTAACATCGCCTCTATCGCTGCCTTTAATGCCCCCAACGGCCAGGCCGTTTACGGCGCATCAAAAGCCGGTGTGGTCGGTGCTGCTGTGCCCCTGGCCCGCGATTTGTGCCGCTACGGCATTCGCGTCATGACCATTGCTCCGGGGCTGTTCGACACCCCGCTCGCTGGCACTATGGACGAGGCCTTAACGGCGAAAGTATTGCGCAACGCACTCTTCCCCAAGCGCAAGGGTCGGCCCGAAGAGCTCGGCTCTCTGGTGCAGCACATCTGTGAAAACCAAATGCTTAACGCCTCAACAATTCGCCTCGACGCGGGGTTCTTCTAATGCAGACACGTGAACTGTATCAATCTGCAAGCTCTTCACCGACGAAGAATGGAATGAACCAAGGGTTGACCAACAAAGGGGAACAAGCATGAAACTAGAAGGTGTAGCAGCATTTTTAACCGGCGGTGCATCGGGCCTGGGTGCCGCCAGTGCACGGGTATTGGCAGAGGCCGGCGCCATCGTCGCCCTGCTCGATAGAGATATGGCCCTGGCCGAACCACTGGCCAAAGAACTGGGTGGCGTAGCCATTCAATGCGACGTGGCCGACCACGAATCCCTCAAGGCCGCCGTCGACCAGGCCACCGCTGCCATTGGCCCACCGCGCATTGCCGTCAACTTTGCCGGTATCGACGTTAGCCAGAAAATCGCCAGTCGCTCTAAGGGGCCTCACCCCATTGAATCGATGCAGCGCGAGATCGACATCAATGTCATCGGCACCCTCGACGGTTGCGCGCTGTTCTCCGAGCAAATGATGAACCTCGAACCCTTTGAAGATGGCGAGCGCGGCGTGCTCATCAACATCGCCTCTGGTGCCGCATTCAACGGCCCTCCCGGACAATCCGTTTACGCCGCATCAAAGCGTGCCGTAGCCGGTGCCACCCTGCCTTTGGCTCGCGATCTTGCGCCCTACGGTATTCGGGTGATGACCATTGCACCGGGCTTCTTTAAAACGCCATTAGCCTCAAGCGTTGACGACAGGCACACCGACAAACTCATTTCGATGGTGCCCTTCCCCAAGCGTTGGGGCGACCCCCGCGAGCTCGGCGAACTGGTTAAATTCATCTGCCAAAACCGCATGCTCAATGGCGAAACCATTCAAATCGATGGCGCCATGCGCTAGTAGACTGCTAAAAACCATGACTGACACACTTCAACGCAGTGCCAAGTTCCAAATTGGCCAAGTGGTGAAACACAGACTTTACCCCTTTCGAGGGGTAATTTTTGATGTCGACCCCACCTTCGCCAATACGGAGGAATGGCTAGCGGCAATTCCCGAAAACTTGCGCCCTAAACGCGACCAGCCCTACTATTACCTGCTGGCAGAAAATGCCGAATCCTACTACGAAGCCTATGTCTCTGAACAAAATTTGCTGGCCGATGACAGTACTAAGCCCGTTGGACATCCACAACTTACCGAGGTGTTTGGCGAGCTTCAGGATGGGCAATATAGCCTGAAGCCTGGGCAGAGCCATTGAGTCCACGAAACCACTTCCCAAGCGTAAGTAAATAAAGACATGAAAAAGCTGTTTCACGACAAAACCTCGTCTTGTTTTGCGCGCTTTTTCTCATCCCTCATTCAAAAACAAGATGAGCACATTTTCCAGGATAAGCATGATTTACCCATCGGCGGCTTGAGAATCCACTCACTTTAAATTGACAATGCCCAGCTGATATCTGTTATGAACGGATTCAATTTCCTGCTAGCATTGCTGTGTCTGGTACTATTCCTGTTGCATAGGCGCAGAGATCGTCAGATTAAATCACTGCAAGTTTAGTCAACATCTATAGAGATGTAATGGAATAGAACAGAATATAAGGAGCTTTCATGCATATACTAATCGTTGATGATGTCACCGCAAACATTCAGGTGGCTATGAGTATTCTTAAGGAAGATAACTACTCATTTTCCTACGCAACCCAGGGTGCAGAAGCGCTTGAGCTCATTCAGCGACATGCCTGCCAACTCGATCTAATTTTACTTGATATTATGATGCCAGACGTTGATGGTTTTACTGTCTGCAAGGCAATCAAAAAAGACCCCCTAACAGCAGCTATCCCGGTTATTTTCCTTACTGCAAAAACCGACATTGATGCCATCAGCGAGGGCTTCTCTCTTGGTGCGGTAGATTACATTACCAAACCTTTTCATCCTGAAGAGTTGCTTGCGCGTGTTAAAACACATACTTCGCTATACCAGGCGAAAAACTTACTGCAACAACATAACATTGCGCTGAATACCAAACTTAAGTTCGAACACAAACGTCTATTGACGGAGCTTGAAGATAGCCAGAAAGAGGTGATTTGGATGCTGACCGAGTTGATGGAAGCAACGTCCGATGAAACAGGCCAGCATTGCCGCCGAATCTCTGAAATCTCGGCGCTTCTGGCACATTATCACCCCGCTCTCGGTATTGATGACGTAGAAACCTTACGCTACGCCGCCCCCATGCATGACATCGGCAAAATGACTGTACCCCACGAAATACTGCATAAGCCAGGTCGCTATACCGAAGAAGAGTTTGTTCAAATGCAAGCTCACCCCACTAACGCCTATAACTTGCTCAAACGTTCAAACCGAAAATTGATGAAGGCTGCCGCTATTATCGCCCATGAGCATCATGAAAAATGGAACGGCAAAGGTTACCCCAGAGGACTAAAAGGTACTGAAATACACATCTATGGACGAATCGTCGCCCTCGCCGACGTATTTGATGCCTTAACCCACGCCAGGCAATACAAAGACGCCTGGAAAATAGATGAGGCGGTGACATATATAAAAGAACACGACGGCACCCAGTTCGACCCGGAGCTTATCGCTATATTCATAGAACACCTAGATGAGTTTATCGCCATAGCAAAACTAAAATAATGGATGCACTCGCTCCCCAATCTTAAAAAGAGCTTATGTTAAAACGCGGCATCGTTAAGCTTGATCAACTTCACCTCCGATTGCTAACGGGCTTGTTAAGCCTGTTGTTTTTAACAAGCCTCAGCCAAGCAACAAGCAACAACACACCGAACACCTCTAATCAAGCAAGTTTAAACGCAGCTGAAAAAACCTGGATAAAAAATCATCCCACCATCACCGTCGGAGGTAGTCCAGACTGGACACCGTTTAATTTTGAAAACGAGAAAGGAGAGTACAGCGGTATTGCTAGCGACTATCTGCAACTGATCGCAGCAAAAACCGGGTTGAATTTTGAGGTTAGTATCGCCCCATGGAGCATCAATCTACAAAAACTACTGGATAATAAAATCGACCTGCTCGGCGCTGTTTATTACACCGAAGAGCGCAATCGTGACCTGAACCTCTCAAAACCCTATTTCGAAGTTCTCGACTTTTTCTTTATACGCGATGACATTAACGCAAAAACGATGAGCGATTTAGAGGGTATGCGCGTCGCCATACCCAAGGATTATGCCCATATAGGGTTTTTACAAAAACATTTCCCAGAGATAAAAGTTGTAGAAGTTGGAACCTTTAGCGAGGCAATTGACGCAGTCCTGGAAAAACGTGCCGAGCTACTCTATG
>CAYWXW010000036.1:13892-27245 GCA_964462265.1 uncultured Porticoccaceae bacterium
ACCTTTAGCGAGGCAATTGACGCAGTCCTGGAAAAACGTGCCGAGCTACTCTATGACACCTATGGTTCACTCATATATAGCATAGAAAAAAAGGGGATTAACACCATCATCCCCTTTAAATCTACCAGCTATCTTGGTAAAAAACATATTCACATCGCAACTCGAAAACAGCTTCCGGTGCTTGCATCAATTATCCAGAAAGGACTCGATGCCATCTCAGAAAATGAACAACGAGCCATCTACACAAAATGGCTGGGAAGCAGGCAAACCGCGAACATTCCATCACTCAAATTAACGGAGGAAGAACAACACTGGATCAATCAGCATCCTGTTATCAACTACGGCGCTGAGATGGATTGGCCTCCCTATGACTTCATAAACGAGCAGGGACAGCATGATGGTATCAGCCGTGATTATCTTACAGAGGTAAGCAAACTAACGGGGCTACAATTTATCCCGACTTTCGATAGCTGGCCTTCACTACTCAACAAACTGAAAACAAAAAAAATCGATTTACTACCCGCTCTCTACTACTCTAAAGAACGAGATAAGGTTTTTCATTTCACCCAACCTTACCAGGAAATGATCGATTACTTTTTCGTTAGAGACAACCTGAATGCTAAATCCACCGCAGACTTGAACGGCAAAACAGCAGCTATTCCAAAAGGGTTTTTACATCTCGAGACCATAAAAAGTAGTTATCCAGATATAAACATTCTTCAAGTCGACAGCGTCATGGCAGCAATCGAAAGCGTTATTGAAGGTGAGGCAGATATTCTAATCGACGCCCACCCAGTTATCAGCTACCTGCTTAAGAAATACAGTATTACAACAATACGCCCTTTAAAATCACTCCTGCCGACACAGTCAAGAAAATTATACATGGCTACCCATCGAGATAAGGCTGTATTGACAGCGATCCTCGATAAAGCTCTCGCAGCAATACCCGAAACAAAAAAACAGGAACTGCATGGAAAATGGTTTGGCATAGATAGCGTTAGGCCACCCGATCGCATCCACTTAAGCCAGGAGGAGCAGGCATGGCTACGGGATCATCCTGTTATTCGATTTGCGGGTGACCCACATTGGCTACCCTACGAAGCATTTGACCAACAGGGCAACTATGTCGGCATAGTCGCTGATTACCTCAAGCTTATCGAATATAAGCTGGGCATAAAGGTCAGCGTTGTTCAAACCGACACTTGGCGTGAATCCATTGAAAAGGTAAAACGAAATGAAATTGATGTGCTTTCCGAGACTACAGACTCCCTACTAGGATCTCAGCTAGAGTTCACAAAAAATTATATCTCCAGTCCAATTGTCATTATCATGAGAAACGACCAAAATTATGTCGATAGCATTAGCGATATCGCCGACAAAAAAATTGCTGTAATCGAGGACTATGGCTATGTTCCAGCAATTCTATCCAAATACTCAAATATTAATTTTGAAAATATCAATACCATTGAGAATGGTCTCACTGCAGTATCGACCGGAAAAATAGATGCATTGCTAGCGACACTAGCCCAGGCCAGCTATCAAATAGCTGAGATGGGTATAAACAATGTCAGGATTGTCGGTAAAACTGAATTTAATACTCAACTGGCCTTTGGCGTGCAGAAAGAGCTTGCCCCCCTCATTCCACTATTCAATCGAGCACTTGATAGCATTAGTCCAAATGAAAAACAAGAAATTCTCAGTCACTGGGGGAAACCAGTCTATAAGGAAAAAATAGATTATTGGTTGCTCGCACAAACTTTCGCAGTATTCACTATCATTATACTATTTACAGCCTACTGGAATAGAAAGCTAGCAAAAGAAATTCAGCTAAGAAAAAATGCCGAGCAACAAATTCAAACGCTAATCGATAACGTACCACTACAAATTATCGTAACCTCAATGGATGGCTCAATCCTAACTGCAAACCCTCAAGCATTAAACGACCACAACATTTCAATAGAAGATATCGGGCGCTACAACATGCTCAATTTCTATACTAATAAGGATGAACGCGAATACATATTAAGAGAAATATCAGAAACTGGTAGCGTAAAACAAAAAATTGTTCCCATCCAAGAGACAGATGGCGAGATAAAATCGATGATGCTATCGATACAGCCGATCATTTACCATGATGACCAGGCATTACTCGCCATCGCTGTAGACATGACTGAACGGCTCGAAATCGAGGCCGCGCTAAGCAATGCCAAAAAGAATGCCGAAACAGCTAGTCGGGCCAAATCTGAATTCCTTGCCAACATGAGCCACGAAATTCGCACACCAATGAACGCTATTCTCGGTTTTACTGGACTATTACACGAACAAATTCAGGAGCCCAAACTTAAATCCTACGTTAAGACTATTCAGTCTGCTGGCAATAATCTATTAGTGTTAATTAACGATATTCTTGATTTATCCAAAATAGAGGCCGGAAAATTAGAACTCGAAAAACAACCCTGTAATCCGACTGAATTGTTTAACTCCCTGGCCGATATTTTTAAACTTAAACTAGCCGAAAAAAATATCGAACTGATTCTCGATATAGATCCTAGAATACCCGCGAGCCTGCAATTGGACGAAACTCGCCTACGCCAGGTCTTGCTTAATCTAATAGGTAATGCCGTAAAATTTACCCATCAAGGTTTTATCCGCTTGCAGGTATACACGGACAATGAGGATGAAATCCACAGCAAACTAGACTTAACAATCAACATTGAAGACTCTGGTATTGGCGTATCTGAAGACCAGCAGCAAAGTATTTTTGAAGAGTTTTCACAATCTGAAGGGCAAGATGCAAAACGTTATGGTGGTACCGGACTTGGCCTATCAATTAGCAAACGGCTAATCCAAATGATGGGCGGCACTTTGTCCTTGTCCAGCAAGCTCGGGGAGGGCTCAACATTTACCGTAAAATTATTAGACATTGATATTGCTTCGCTCACGCCACAGGAGTTAGTGGCAAATGAAACTAATACCGACAACATTTCAATCAAGTTCTTGCCGGCTAAAGTTCTAGTTGTCGATGACGTAAAAGATAATCGCGAGTTAATACTTGCTAATTTTATTGGCACGTCGCTGCAATTCGTAACCGCAGAGAATGGCTTAGAAGCCGTCGAGCTAGCGAAGCATCATATATTCGACCTAATACTTATGGATATTCGTATGCCAGTTATGGATGGTTACGAGGCGGCCCGCGAAATCAAATCATTCTCAAGCGTGCCCATAGTTGCATTAACCGCCTCAGTTATGATGGATGAATTTAATCGAGTGAAAACTGAAGATTTTGATGGCTATCTAAGAAAACCGGCAAGTAAAAAAGAACTAACTGATGAGCTATCCAATTTTTTACCTTTTGAGGAAAGCACCGAAAACCTGGAACCAAGGCATGAAATAAATTTGTCCGATACGGAATACGCAACGCTATCCCTCGCGTTAAAAAAACTAAATACCTTAGAAGACCTCCATCTAAATGTTGTAAAAAATAATAGTATTTCAGACACCCTGAAATTTGCCGAGTCGGTAGCAGAAATATGTGAGCAATATCCACTCACTGTAATAAGTAGCTACGCCGAACAGCTCATCATAGAAATTGATGCTTTTGACATCCCGGCAATAAAGCGTTCTCTCAACAGCTACCCGAAACTCATTGAAGCACTTGAAAGCTTATAAGATAGCTTTCTAATTTTACGTAAAGTAGTCAGCCAGCTACTAGCGAACATTTGTAAGGAGTGCCCAACTTTAAGCAGGCCGTAACTAACTTCAATTTTGACACTTTATCTAATGCCATAGTTCCGAGTCCTGCCAGTTGTTCCAACCTTTTCAGCCACTCCCAAAACCATTCTAATCGTCATTCGAAGTGTCAGAAAAAACACGCTTGACCAAAAAAATATTAGGTATAGAATCCGTGAACTTTTTTACTGTCCAGGCTTTTACTAGGTACGAAATTTAAGGCCATATCAGCACGTGAGAGTGGCCCAAGTTGTTATTAAACAACCGTCTTTACATCCCTGTGAGGATCACTAAATGCGCAATACTAACCCTTACTCCCAGCTTTTATTGGGCGCTATAGATGCGTGCAATCTAAAGCCTGCCTTTTCTGTCAATGGGCGCTGCCAGGCACCATCCAAAGCTGTACTGCCATCACTTCAAGGCCAGCCTTTTGCCTCAGGGTATGCGCATGAAACCTACAATTAATACCGACTGGTGCACTGAGCAAAGCGCTGATTTATATGGCGTTCACGAATGGGGCGGTGGCTACTTTGCTATTTCTGAGGGCGGCGATGCCATCGTCAAGGTGAGTATTGGCGAGCGCACAGTCTCTGTGGCCCTTACTGATATCGTCAAGGGCATGAGGGAGCGCGGCCTTGAAATGCCCGCCATTTTGCGAATCGAGAATGTACTCGACCACCGTATCAAAACCCTGAACGAAGCCTTCGCCAGCGCTATTGATAAAGGCGGGTACGACAATCATTATCGCGGTGTATTCCCCATTAAGGTCAATCAGCAGTGCCATGTGATTGAGGAGATCGCCGACTTTGGCCGCCACTATCACCACGGTTTTGAGGTCGGTAGCAAAGCCGAGCTGATTATCGCCCTGTCTCAGCTCAAAGATCACGACAGCCTGATCGTTTGCAATGGCTACAAAGACGCTGAGTTTGTCGAGCTGGGCCTCTATGCCCGACAAATGGGCATTCCCTGCTTTTTCGTACTGGAAACCCCGGCAGAATTACCAACCATTATCGAACGTAGTCGCGCCCTGCAAATAGAACCCCTAATTGGTGTGCGCATTAAACCGTCAATTGTCGTCGATGGACACTGGAACGCAGACAGCGGTGACCGCTCTATTTTTGGTCTGTCAACCAACGCACTGCTCGATATTGTTGAACAATTAAAGCAGGCCAATATGCTCAACTGCCTGCAACTGCTGCATTGCCATTTAGGTTCACAATTGCCCAATATTCGCAATATCCGCAGTGGCGTACTCGAAGCCTGCCGTTTCTACACCGGCCTGATTAACGAGGGCGCACCCATGGGTTACATCGACCTTGGTGGCGGTCTTGCCGTTGACTACGAGGGTGCCAGTAGCAATAGCACCCATAGCATGAATTATCAGATGCAGGAATACTGCATCAATATCGTCGAAACCCTGCGCGAAAGCCTCGACCCCGAAGGCATTAGCCACCCGGTAATTGTCACCGAGTCGGGGCGCGCCACCGTGGCCTATTCGTCCATGCTGCTCTTTAATATTCTCGACGTTCGGGACCACCAACCCCAGCCCTTGCCCGATGCCTTACCCGAAGGCAGTCACGAATTACTCAATAATTTATTTACCGTGCCCGCTTTACTGAGTCTTGATAATTTTCAGGAGTGTTACAACGATGCACTGTACTACCGCGATGAAATCCGCGAGTTGTTTCGTCGCGGCCAGGCCAGCCTTCGAGACCGGGCCCTCGCTGACAATATCGCACTGGCCGTGCTGGAAGGCATCACCAAACTCCTACCTCAGGTGGACAGGGTGCCGCCAGAAATAGAACACCTGCCCGATCTACTCGCCGACATTTATTACGGTAATTTCAGTCTGTTTCAATCGCTGCCCGATATATGGGCCATCGATCAAATATTCCCCGTCATGCCCATTCATCGCCTTGACGAAAAGCCCGCCCGGCGAGCTATTATTTCCGACATTACCTGTGATTGTGATGGCAAAATTGATAAGTTTTCGACCCCGGCCGGGCCACAGAAAACCCTGCCCTTGCATACCTTAAAAGGTGATGACGACTATATATTAAGTGTTTTTCTGGTCGGTGCTTACCAGGAAACCCTCGGCGATTTACACAATTTGTTTGGCGACACCAATGTTGTCAGCGTTCATATCGACGGCGATGACAGTTTTCATTTTGTCCGTGAGTTTCACGGCGATAGCATTGCCGATGTACTCAGCTATGTAGAGTACAACCCCAACACTATGCAGGAACAGTTTCGCCGTATCGCCGAACAGGCCGTGCGCGAAGGTAAAATTAACGTCGCTACCCGCCAAAAAATGCTGAATGCCTTTAAAGACAGTCTGCGTGGCTATACTTATTTTGAACACTAGCGTGAGCGCTGTAACAAGCCCTCTTTAACCGTTTCACCCTCCATTTACGAGGAGACCTTTATGTCAAAAGTCATGATTATCGGCGCCGGTGGCGTGGGGGGCGTGGTCGCCCACAAATGCGCGCAACTGAGCGAAGTATTCACGGAAATTATTCTCGCCAGCCGCACAGAGAGCAAATGCAAGGCCATTGCCGAACAGTTACCTGTGGCCATTCGCACCGCCCAGGTAAATGCCGACAATGTTGCCGAACTCAGCGCCCTGCTCAAGCTAGAAAAACCCAAGCTGGTCATTAATGTCGCCCTGCCCTATCAAGATCTGAGCATTATGGACGCCTGCCTGGAGGCTGGCGTGCATTATCTTGATACCGCCAATTACGAGCCCTTAGACACCGCTAAGTTTGAGTACGAATGGCAATGGGCCTATCAGGATAAATTCAAACAAGCCGGTTTAATGGCCCTGCTGGGGTCCGGCTTTGATCCCGGCGCGACAAATATGTTTACCGCCTATATCGCCAAACATTATTTCGATGAAATTCACTATCTGGATATTATCGACGTTAACGGTGGCGACCACGGCTATCCCTTTGCCACTAATTTTAATCCGGAAATTAATATTCGCGAAGTAACAGCCGACTGCCGCCACTGGGAGAACGGCGAGTTTGTTACCACGCCCGCTATGTCGATGAAACAAAGTTTCACCTGCCCCGAGGCTGTCGGTACTTTTGATATTTATCGCATGTACCACGAAGAGCTGGAATCCCTGAGTAAACATTTTCCGACATTAAAAAAAGCCCAATTCTGGATGAGCTTTTCGGATAATTATTTAAAACATTTGGACGTGCTGGGCAATATCGGCATGACCCGTATCGATCCCGTCGAATTTCAGGGGCAGCAAATTGTGCCCATTCAATTTCTTAAAGCCCTGCTACCCGACCCTTCGACACTCGGCCCGCGCACCAAAGGTAAAACCTGTATTGGTTGTGTCGTACGTGGCATTAAAGAGGGTCAGGAAAAAACCGTTTATCTTTACAATATTTGCGACCATCAAGCCTGTTATCGAGAAGTGCAATCCCAGGCGATCTCCTACACGACGGGCGTACCGGCAATGATCGGCGCAAAAATGATGCTGGAGGGAACCTGGATGCAGCCCGGTGTTTGGAATATGGAACAACTTGACCCCGACGCCTTTATGGCCGACATGAATCAATACGGGCTGCCCTGGACGGTTATCGAGGAGCCAGGCTATACGCTCGCCTGAATCAGCTCTTAATCAGCTCTTAAACCTTTATTGATATTTGCACACAGGTAAACGGCCATCACCGTGATTAACAGTAAAAGCTTCCTTAACTTCGACCCCAAGCGGGTGCCCTCACCCTGCTTTGTGGTGGACGAGGTGGCGCTTGAACACAACCTGCAAATACTTAAACGTGTACAGGTAGAGTCGGGAGCCAGGGTTCTGCTCGCCCTCAAGGCTTTTTCCATGTTCAGTCTGGCGCCCTTGATTAACACCTATCTCAGCGGCACCTGTGCCAGCGGCCTGTACGAGGCCCGGCTGGGCCACGAAGAGTTTGACGGCGAACTGCACACCTATTGCCCTGCGTACAAAGCTGCAGAATTAAAAGAAATTTTGGCGATCTCCCGCCATGTCGTGTTTAATTCTTTGGCCCAATGGCAGCGCTTTCAACATCTCATACAGCCTGCCAAAGAGACCCGGCCCGAACTACAATTTGGCCTGCGCATTAACCCCCTGCACTCAGAAGGTGCCGCTAGCCTTTACGACCCCTGTGCGCCCGGCTCGCGCCTCGGCATTCCCTACACGGTGTTCAAAGAGATGCAAGCTAATGATCCTCGCTTAAACGGCATTAGCGGCCTGCATTTTCATACCCTGTGCGAACAGAACTTCGCCCCTTTGGCTCGCACTCTGGATATTATCGAAAAACAATTTGCCGACATTTTACCCGGCTTGGCCTGGGTCAACTTTGGTGGTGGCCACCACATCACCCACAAAGATTACGATATTGAAGGTCTAATCACTCGCATACAGCAATTCCAGCAACGCTACGACGTGCAGGTGTATCTCGAACCCGGTGAGGCCATCGCCATTAATACCGGCGTACTGGTTAGCGAAGTGCTCGATACTGGTCACAACGACATCGACCTGGCCATTCTCGACACCTCGGCCACCTGCCATATGCCAGACACCCTTGAAATGCCCTACCGCGCAGAGATACTGGGTGCTGGCAAAGCCGGTGAAAAAACCCACACCTACCGCCTCGGCGGACAAACCTGCCTGGCGGGTGATGTGATGGGCGACTACAGTTTTGACCAGCCTTTAGCTATAGGCCAGCGGCTGATGTTTGATGACATGAGTCACTACACCATGGTTAAGACCAGCACCTTTAACGGCATTGGCCTGCCCGCCATTGCCGTATGGAACTCGACAAGTGACGCGCTAAAAATAATACGGCACTTTGCTTACGACGATTTTAAAAATCGGCTTTCCTGATCACTACTCGGCTTTACCTGTGGATTTATCATCTTCCCCGCGAATAAAAAGAGCTACCACGATGAACGAATTTAATCGCCAAGCAGCACCCGGTTACCCCATTTTTTTAGGCTCAGAAATCGAGCAAGCCAAAAAACCATCAGACGCATATTTCCATATTCTGCCAGTGCCCTATGAACGCAGTGTTTCCTACGGCGGTGGCACTGCCAAGGGGCCTGCGGCCATCCTCGGGGCCTCCTGGCAGCTGGAAACCTGGGATGGCAGCAGCACCCCCTGCAACAAAGGCATTTACACTCACCCCCCGGTGAAACTCGGCAAGAGTGATGAGAAAAACATCGACAACATCGCCTCCGCAACGCAAGAAATTATCGCCCAGGGTGGCTACCCTATCGCCCTGGGCGGTGAGCACACGGCAACTTATGGCGTCATTAAAGGATTGTTGGCCGCCGGCATTGACGACTTCGGTGTCGTACAAATTGACGCTCATGCCGACCTGCGCGATGCCTACGAAGGTAATCCCTACAGCCACGCCTCGGTAATGAAGCGCATCGTCGATGAAGACATACCCCTGTTTCAACTCGGCGTCCGGGCTTTGTGTAAAGAAGAGATCGACACCCGAAAAGTCTACGGCGTTGAACACCTCGATGCCGATGTACTGGTACCCAAAAATTTCACACGATTTGATTTACCCGACGATTTCCCCAGCAAAGTATTTTTCACCCTCGATATCGACGGCATGGATCCATCCATATTTCCATCGACCGGCACACCCGTACCCGGCGGCCTGAGCTGGTATCAAACCCTGTCTTTATTTGAATCCGTCGCTAAACAGCGTGAGCTTATTGGTTTCGATATGATGGAATTCGCCCCCATAGAAGGCTTCCATGCCTACGAATTTTCTGCTGCCTTACTGATATACAAGATGATGGGCATCGTTGAACGTCAACGCTAAACCGCTTCTATTATTGATGACAAATAAACAATATTAGCGGGCGCAGAGCTAGTCAAACACGCCATGCCTGCCCTTGCCTTGAGTAAATTGCGCAGCACCTTTTAGTCCATCGACCTCTAACGATTCGACACTGCGCTCAAATTCATTTTGCAGAGCATCTTCCAATGTTAAGCCCTGCTGCTCGTAAACAGAGCGTCGGTCATTACGCAGGCAGTGCTGGGGGAATTGTGCAATTTCATGGGCCAGGATTTCCGCTGCTTTGCGCGCGCAGCCTGGGGCGACAACGCGATTGGCCAGGCCCATCAAATAGGCTTCTTGCGCATCGACGGCACGACCGCTAAGAATTAAATCCATCGCGCGGCCCAGGCCGATAATTCGCGGCAGGCGCACGGTGCCACCATCAATGAGGGGTACGCCCCAGCGACGACAAAATACGCCAAACACCGCGTCTTCTTCAACGATGCGCATGTCACACCACAGTGCCAGCTCCAAACCACCCGCCACGGCGTAACCTGAAATTGCGCCGATAACAGGTTTAGAGAGCAGCATGCGACTCGCCCCCATGGGGCCATCTCCCGTCGCTTCCAAGCGATTGCGCCGCGACTCGTCAGCCAGTGCTTTAAGATCAGCCCCGGCACAGAAAGTACCGTTGGCTCCATTAAATACGGCGACGAGGGCTTCCTCATCGGCATCGAATTGCCGAAAGGCCTCTGCCAGTGCTTCTGCCGTCGGGCGGTCAACAGCATTGCGCACCTCGGGTCTGTCGAGAATAACGGTGGTCACCGGGCCATTTTTTTCTACGCGAACACTCATAGCAAACCCCTTGCAACGCCATTAATTATTATTGATTTGGCCGGTTTTAGAAAACCGATTAACCGCCTTATCACGCTTTACCAGCGGCACTGATTGACAAATAGGCCCCGCCTGCAACAGACAGGGCTCGAACCTTACATAGGTTTTTCTTAATTAGCATGTTCTAATTTTTTATTAATGATCATCTTTGCCCACCCGTTTACCCACCAATCGTTCTGGCTTGATTTATAATTTTATCGCCACATCAGCTGCGGTGGCTGAAATAAGGCGTTAAAGTAAGCACACAAATTGATAACAATGAGCCCTCACCTATGACAAGCGATCAAACACTAAGCACCTGCCTGGTCAGCACCGGCGAAGAAGTACTGCGCGGTGAAATTGCCGATGGCAATAACCGCTTCCTCGCCACCACCCTCGGCGAGCAGGGCTTTACTATTGAGATGATGATGACAGCGGGGGATCGCCGCGAAGACCTGCTATTTGTGATGCACACGGCTCTGGAGCGTGCCAACTATTTGTTTATTAGTGGCGGCTTAGGCCCCACCGAAGATGACCTCACCGCCGAAGTGGCCGCCGAGCTGGCAGGGGTGGAGCGCTTTTTTGACGAAGCCAGCTGGGAGGCAATCGTCGCCCTGTTCGCCAAGTACAAAATCGCGTGTGGCGAGAACAACCGCAAGCAGGCGATGATACCCATTGGCGCCACAGTGCTTGCCAACCCCAACGGCACCGCACCCGGCTTTAGTTTGAGTTTCACACTGAATAGCCAAACTAAAACCATCGTCGCCCTGCCCGGCCCGCCCCGCGAATTACAGCCCATGGTGCATGCCTTTCTAGCCGAGCGCCAGGGTGATGTTGTCGCCCAACGCGACGACTTATTCATTCGCTTTCTCGGCCTTGGCGAGTCGACTCTGGCTGAACGCCTCGAACCTTGGACCAAGCAGTGGGGCGAGGTCAGCTTTCGCCAGGCCTTCCCCGAAATGGAGGTCAAACTCTACCGCCCCGACCCCGAGCGAGCCGCAGCCCTCTGTGAGTTTGCAGAAACTCACCTCGGCGACTACCTGCTCGACTATACCGCCCAATCCACCGCCGAGCTCTTTACCACCTTCATGCAGCAAGGCAGCGCCAAACTCGCCTTTGCCGAATCCTGCACCGGTGGGCTGGCGGCCAAAACCGTCACCGATGTAGCGGGCTGCTCCGACTATTTCCTCGGCGGCGTGGTGTCCTATGCCAACGGGGTAAAGGAGGACTTTCTCGACGTATCCAAGCAAACATTGGTGGACGAGGGCGCTGTATCTGAAGCCGTGGCCCAACAAATGGCCGAGGGCGCACTGGCCCGCTTTAAGGCTGACATAAGCCTCAGTTTTACCGGCGTCGCTGGCCCCGGCGGTGGCACCGAAGAAAAACCCGTCGGCACCGTGTGGATGGCCAAATCCGGTGCCAGCGGCACCGCGACCAAGCGCCTCAACCTGATTTTAGACCGCGAGCATATCCGCCTCGGCGCGGTGTATCACGGCCTGCGCTGGCTGATGGAAGACTGGTTACCCGGTTATAGAAACAGCAAACAAAACAATCAATAAAACAATTAACATTTAAGGAAAAACAACATGGCTATTCAACACCGCTTAGTAGAATACAAAGACGGCGACACTTTGCTCGAAGGCTATTTAGCCTATGACGACGCCATTAGCGGGCCGCGCCCCGGCGTGATTATCGCCCACACCTGGGCCGGGCGCAGTGACTTCGAATGCCAGCAGGCCGACAAACTTGCCGCCTTAGGCTACGTCGGTTTCGCGCTGGATATGTACGGCAAAGGCGTCTTAGGTAGCGGCCCGGATGAAAACGGTGCATTAATGACACCCTTTATGGAAGACCGCCCCGCCCTGCAACAACGCATGGGGGCAGCACTCACGACTGCCAGTCAGCAAGCCGAAGTCGATACTGCCAAGATGGCAAGCATGGGTTACTGCTTCGGTGGTTTGTGTTCCCTCGATCTGGCCCGTACTAACAACGACATTCTCGGCGCGGTCAGTTTCCACGGCTTATTTTTGGCCCCGGGCAATACTGAAGGCAATAAAGTCAGCGCTAAAGTGCTGTGCCTGCATGGCCACGACGACCCCATGGTGCCGGTTGAATCTGTTATCGAGCTAGAAAAAGAACTCACCGCAGCCGGTGCCGATTGGCAAATTCACGCTTACGGCAACACCCTCCACGCCTTTACCAACCCAGCAGCAGCAAGCCCCGAAATGGGTATGGCCTATAGCGCCACGGCCAACCGCCGATCGTGGGCGAGTTTGGTGAATTTTCTTGACGAGGTGTTTGAATAAACGCAAAAAGGCGTTTTTTTTGAGGAAAGTCAAACACCCCTGCCAGGTTTTTTTAAGCGCCCGGTAGGGGTGTTTTTTTATTGGTCACAGAACAGCTGGGCATCACGCACATCCAGCGTACCTTCATAAATTGCCCGGCCAGTAATAGCACCGAGTATGCCTGCTTCACTCGCCGCTTTGAGGGAACGAATATCGTCCATATTGGTAATGCCGCCGGAGGCGATAACCGGAATCGGTGAGGCCTTAGCCATGTTCACGGTGGCCTCGACATTCACGCCCTGCATCATGCCGTCGCGGTCGATGTCGGTGTAAACGATGGCACTGACGCCGTCACTGGCGAAGCGCCTGGCCAGGTCGGTGGCTTTGACATCACTCACTTCGGCCCAGCCATCGGTGGCAACTAAGCCCGCTTTGGCGTCGATGCCGACGATAATATGCCCGGCAAATTGCTGGCACATTTGGGTGACGAAGTCGGGCTCCTCTACGGCTTTGGTGCCGATAATCACGTAGTCGACACCGGCCTGTAGGTAGGCTTCGATGGTTTCTGCACTGCGAATGCCGCCGCCGATTTGAATGGGTAAGTCAGGGTAGCGCTGGGCGATGGCTTTAACCACGTCGCCATTCACTGGCTCACCGGCAAAGGCGCCATTGAGGTCAACCAGGTG
>CAYWXW010000037.1:0-7957 GCA_964462265.1 uncultured Porticoccaceae bacterium
TAATGTGCATTAACCATACTCCTAAATACAAGTTCCAGCCCACATTACATACGTCATGGAGCTATTCTTTTATCTAATGTTAAACCCTATAAATACTTATAAATCACTCTATTTGAGAGACTCTTCACCACCTGCATACTCTGAAAGATCAACACCTTCACCGACCAGCAAATCTTCAGAACTTACAAATTTAGGCTTGATCAACCAGACCAATAAAGGCACGACGATCAAGGCAATAACCATATTGATCAACATCACCAGCACCAGCAATAAACCCATATCTGCGAGGAACTTCAACTCCGACAAAAAGTACCAGGGTAGAACGCCGATCAAGACGATAGTCGCGGTAAAGAAGATCGCCTTACCCGTAGTGGCAACAGCAGCATAAATAGCTTTGCCATAATCTTCGAAGCCCTGATATTCCTCACAAATACGGCTCAGCAGATAAATGCCGTAGTCGATGCCGACGCCAATACCGATAGCGGCGATAGGCAAGGTGTTTACATCGAGGCCAATGCCCATATAAACCATCGACATCGCTAGAAAAATATTGGACATATTGACCGGTAGCAGGAGCAAAAAACCTGCCACGATTGAGCGGTAGGCCCAGGAACAACTGATCAGAATTACCAGATTCAGCGCCCCCAGTATGTACCACTGGTAGAGATCAACCGTATCATTAATAGACTGCTGCAAGGCAATTGTACCGGAGCCCAGGCGAACGCGATAAGTTTCGTGATCAATACCGATTTCTTCAAGGGCAGCTCTCACCGACTCCAGAGCATCATCGACAGTTTCCTGCTTGTTGTCCTTGTACCACAGGGAAACAGTACCGTTTTGCTGAACAAAGTCGGTCACATGAGAGAAGGCCTTGGGGCTAGTACCAAACAGCACCGCACCAGAAGCAGCCTGCACCGCCATATCCGTTTGATCCAGCGGCGCCCACTTGGGATTGCCGCCACTGAAGAGCCGATTGGCCTCAGGCAAATAATCGGCAAACGACAGGGTCGCCACCGGCGGATTTTCACCACTCTCGACGATGCGCTGCAGCTCAGTCATTTTGAAGATGGGGTGAGCCTGTTTCAGCAAACGATCTTGCTTTTGCTCTTTCACTTCAAAAATAATTTCCAGGGTATTCAAACCCGGGAAGTGGCTATTAATTTCAGCGATGGCGACATTGTATTCAGAGTCGCTCCACAACAGATTACTACCGGCTACCGGGTTGCCGATTTTAATCTCTAGCATTTTGGACAAACCAAAGACAGTCAAGATGATCACGACAACTGTGGTAATTTTCGCTGGCCCGCCATAGCTTATCTTGCTGACTTTTTGCAGCAGGTGCTTGATACCCGCATGAATGGCCGCATGCTCGCCATCCAGACCAATAATTTGGTTGACGTTTTTAGGCTTCGGCATCATAGACAACAATATTGGCGTAAGAAATACGCCAGTAGGGACGAGCATCAAAGCCCAAAACCCGCAAAAGACAGCAAAGCGCTCCATTGTTGGGATAGGCGCAATGGCAATCAAAAACAGGCCAATGGCATCGGTAACGATACCCAAAATACCCGGCGCCATCATCACGCTCATGCAGATCTCAGCCGACTTCTTCTTATCTTTAACGTGGTAGTAAATCTCGTAATAGCGCTCAATAAATTGCACTGCGTGACTAAATGAACGTGCAACTAGCAATATCGGAACCACCATAATCAGCGGTTCAATGGGATCACCCAGCCAGCCAACAAACCCAAAGCCCCACACTGCAGCAACCACACTGGTCAGCAATGGCACAACGATGCCAACAACATTGCGCATATAAAGGAATAATGAAAGTAACAGTGCCGCGCCGGTTATCGCGAAAATCTCCAACATTTGTTTTTCATAAAAATACACCCAACCCGTCAGTATTGGCTGACCGGCAACGTGGATTTCATGGACATCATCGTGCTCAGCATCAACTATCTTTTCCTGAATTTCATTAAACACCACACCATAATCCAATAGACGCTCAATAAATGTCGCCTGAATAATTGTGGCTTTTTCGTCATGTGATATAAGGAAAGCGCGACTACCGGGGGATTTTTTAACCCGCTCCAAAAACTCGGCCATTTCGGCTTCGGTCTTTGGCGAGTGATCGCCCATTAAGGGCTGGCTATCAATCCCAAAGGGTGTCGCCTGAGCATAACGTGCTTTTTCTGTCGTAATAGAAAGGATTTGATCGTGGTCGACGCCAGCAATTAAATCGATATTACGCGTCATATCCCAAACTTTTTGCAAGGTCTCAGGATTATAGATTGACTCACCATCAGTACGTTTGACCATCACCGTAACCGTCAGAGGGTTACCAAAGTTCGGGTGATCTTTATAAGTCTGGACAAAAGGATGAGTACTGGGCAGAAGGTCTGAAAATATTGTTCTCAACTCAACTCGCTGAATACCAATAGCAAAGAAAATAGTCATGGCCAAAAAAATCAGCAATGACACCCAGCGATGGCGTATTACATATCTCGACAGGCGGTAACGTGCAGTCTCCAATTCTATTCCCCTTACTTATAACTTTTATTGCAGTAAAATTCGACGCCGAAGCTTATCATGATTATGTGACGGCATCTATATGAATAAAGCTTATAAACACCGTAAAAGCCTTGCTATTTCAATAACTTCTGGACCAAATAAATGTCATCTTATTGACACAATAATGATAAGCAATTGATTTTTAGACCATCAAAAATAAAGCCGCAGCGAACAGATTCCAGCGATGCGAGTCACTTCGATACAGTTGTTGTAAAAAGCACTAAAGGATACTGCGAGAAATAAAACTGAAGCCAAGCAAAAGTTTGTTATGATCGAAAAAATCTAAAACCAGTCATAAAAACTATGACAAAAACAAATGCAGAAAGCAGCCCTGCAAAACCAGGCTGAGTGGTGAGTATGCCGCCAGGGCGCTCAAAGTCCGCACTGACACCAGGAATACTCCAAAGATCACCATCACCACGGCCAACAACCAACTGAGCCTTCATACCTTTTTCCATATGCTGAGCGATATCACAGTGCACGAGATAGGTCTTATCATCGCTCGGCACAATAAAGACACCAGTTTGAGAGTACCCACCGGAGGCCTCCATATGAAACATACCCCGGTCATATAAATATTTAGGCAGACCGTGGAGCATCCACTGGTGACGCACATCATCTTCATTCTTGAAATTGACCGTTATACGACTGCAGGGCTTTACTCGCCACTCATGCTCACTGAAGCCAAACATCGTGCTGGCATAGGGCTTGGCGTAGCTGGTACCCGCCACCACATTAATTTCATATTCCCCGGTGATTTCCATGCAGTCATCGGGTAATTTATCTTTGTTATTACCCATTACCATACCGGTGGCGTCCATACTCATGCCCGGCATTTGGTGATGATGGTGCTCATTGGCCCCATACACGAAATTACCAACAACAAGTGACGACAAAAACAAGAACACACCCACAGCAAGCCTAGTCACGCGAACGCCCCTTCATCACCCAGCTGGCCACAATGCCGACAAATAATCCCGCAAGCGCGGTAAGCATGATAAGCCGCAGGGTCGATGGGCCACTTTCTTCTACACCTGGTAGCAATGTTGTTGCCCCGGAACCATCTTCCTGGCGCTGATAAAAGCCCGGCGTCAAAAAATTCTTCCAACCCATACCAAAGGTCATCGGCCAACCGTCATCTTGCAAATAACGCTCATAAACAATGGCACTAACATTACCACCAGGGCCAAAACCATTGGTTGTAACACCCCTTTCCTGATGATCATGCATCAGCCAAACACCTTCGCCGTAGCTGTGTAAACCGTCGTTTTCTGTAGATAACTCAAGGTCTACACGCTGAGCTGCGGCTACCCACACTACATCGCGAGTAATTCTTGCAGGCTCGGGATGCTCAACACCATCATAGTGGGTAATCGTCACTTTATGACCGTGAGTATGTATCGCAACGCCTTCACTTCCACCATTGACAACCCGCAATTTGACCATTTCACCCGGCGCAGTAACAATTAAAGAGTCTCGCGCCGTGTAAGGAAAGGAGCGCCCATTGAGCGTGTAATATTCAAAATCAGCCTGGCTGATATCATATTCACGATTAATCAACTGCGTAACTATCCGCGGGTCATTACTTTGCTGAATTTTCTCACCCAGATCTTTATCAAGATCGAGGTAGTGTAGATCGTATTCCCGGTCGTATTTCTCTTTCACGGCGACCGAACTGTGGCGCACGAAACCATCACCAATATTGAAAGTTTGCACCCAGTTATTAGGCCGATTCTCTTCAATAATAAACATGCCATTCAAGCCCATCAGCACATGCGCTTGGACTTCGACATGACAGTGGTAAAACATGGTGCCTGTCTGGCGCGGCTGCATTTCATAGCTACGCTGCTTACCCGGCATCACAGGCATTTCACTGGCCACCGGAACACCATCATTACCCTCACCACTTGCCGTCAGGAAAGGGTGGTCAACACCATGAAAGTGAATGGTGTGAGGCATGTAGTGGGTATTTTCCAGAGTGACAATAACTTTGTCGCCTTGTTCAACTCGAATAGCTGGAGAAGGCAAGCGCAAACCAGGCTGAGCAAGTAAAGACTCGAAATTCTCTGTCGACATACCCGCCGACTTGGGCGCAAACACCCAAAGCCCAGGGTTAACACCCGGAGCAATGGAGTACTGCGTAACCGGCACATCTAAATCAGGTGAACCGCCATTCAACTCAAAGACCTCGAGGCGAATATGAATCTCATCGGGATCACCGTCACCGTCAAGATCACGCCCCTTAACTACGGCATCAGGTGACAGACGAGCATCCATTAAAGTCATATGACCGACATTATTCGTGCCTTTAACAAAGGCTGCTACAGCATGGGGGTTATCGGCAAGGCAATTTGGCGAAGCTGTAATATCAACCCCGGCAATAGATTGCGGCTTACGCCAGCCTCTGATATCGGGAGGGCAAGCCTCCTCAGCACCGTCATTTGGAGCAGCAGGAACAGCTTCAGCTTGCTGCTGAAAACCGCTTGCGCCGAAGTTATCGGCGTACCAGACTCGCCACTCCCGAGGATACCATTGCCATGGTAGCGCCACGGCAAAGGCAAGAATAAGAACAAGCAGTAAAACAATCCGGTATAAACGGCTCATAAGATAATAGCGCCGCTAGCTTCTGGCACTACGGGGTGGCTTTACCTTAAATACGTGCCCTCTACCTCCAGCATAAATAAATACACCACAGGCAACAAAAAGCGCGAGGAAATACTTAACGTACTCTGCGTAGCTCACCTGGCCCACTGAAAAGGGAAAAACAGAGGTATATTTCAGGCCCGTCTCAAGGTGGTGGGCGTGAACAATACCTATATAGCCGCCGTCCTGGGTAAAGTTATGACGAACATTCATCACACCTTTATGGTAAAGCTTTGGCTCTACATAGTAGATCGTGGCATCTTCAATCGCCTGCTGGCCACCTAAATCAGCAAAGGTCGCCGTCACGCCAATTTCATTGACATCACGGATAATTCGGAAGTCGAGTTCCATTTCCCGCAGCTCATCACTGATGTAGTCGATAACAAAGATACTCTGCGTCGCCACTGGAATATCTTCGCAAAATTCCTGGGTCGCTCTTTCCTGTGGCAAGTAGCCTGTAAAGTGTGCTTTATAGCGATCAATATTGATGAGACAAACGTCGTCCTCCACAGAGACTCCTCCATGAGCCAATACTGTGGAGACTCCGCAGGCCGCCCAAACCCAAATTAAACTAGCAATAAAGGGTCTAATCATAACTGCAACCTGCTTCACCAACATCAATCGATCCTCTCTAATTATTGTATGTACACACGCTCGAATTAAAAGAAGTTAGGCAACACCGCACCGCCGACTTCCTGGAAAAAGCGCTGACCATTTTCATCGTAGTAGAAAATCATACCAGCGAAACGGCTATCCGGATCGTGAATTAAGCCGGTCATACGATATTGCTCCCACAGGGCATCAGAGGCAACCAGCTCAACCTCAACAGTCTGGCCAGGCTGAATGACATCAACAGATGCGGTCAAGCCATCCTTAGAGACCATCTCTTCGCCTTCGTAAATTTCACCCTCATTAACATTGGGGTTCAGAAAACGAATATTAGCCGTTAAAAACTCACCGATGCGCAGAGGACTATCGCTATTGTTAGTCATCTGAAATTGCATACTCAAGCTGCGGCCAGCCAAATCATAAGTCGCATGATCAACCTCAACAGCCAAACCACCTGTTGGTATATCAATGGGCTCAACCTCTACCAAACCAGTTTGCAACGGAATGGTGATTGGGTATTTGTTTTCAGCCCACAAATAACCACCCAGTATCAGAGCCAAGGTCGCAGTAAAAAACACGCTACTTACGACAAAGTCTCTTTTTGTTAACAGCTCATTGGCACGATCTGCGCCAAGCTCACGGATACGGATAAAGCGTGGGATAAACAGCTCTTTGCGAATCAACCAATAGAGTAAGTATGCAACACCCATGGCAATCCAAATCAAATGCCAGGTGTAAACTCCTTTCAGTGCGTATGTTTCCAGGTCGATAGTATCACCGGGAAGGGTGGTTACCTCATTGACAAAAGGCGCGTCACTATCGGCTTCAGCCACTTCAACCCATGTGCCCTTATCAACCAGTGAACCTGAATCTTTCACATTTAGAATGGGGTGCACATGATAGCGCCCAGGAATGCGTGCACGCATAACTGTCTTGTACTCATAGACCTTCCCTAGCGGGAAAGCAGTAGAGCGCATCATCGGCACACCATTAACCTCGGAGTGCAACCTCAGAAAAGTTGGGCCGGGCACACCCATGTTCAAAAAAACCGTTTCATCAATGCCCGGCATATGTTTGGGCCACCACTCCGATGTCACCAATTTGCCTGTTACCGTAACGATATCACCAACCTTGATATTCAAAGGCTCTACCTTGGTGTCAAACCAGTGCACGGTACGCATACGCATACTCGCCAGCTGGGCCCGCTCACCGTGAGCCATTGCATCGCCCGCTAAAATGACAAGTATCAACCCTGCCATCAAGCTACCAAGCCATTTTTTTGTTGCTATCAATTTATTCATTTAACTGCTTACTCCAACGTCAGTCTAAACAATGCGCTTAGTGTATTTGTCCAACCCGTTAATCCACGAGCCGACCCATAAAAAGAGCATGTAAATCACCATGCCACAGAGAGCTGAGAAGACAGCCGTTAACGGCGTCACCGAACCACCAAAAGTACGCAAAGTGGACTCTTCAATGATACGCAGATACTCGGGTGTTGTAGTCCGGATGTACTGGTAACCCATAAGATCAGCTACCGACATCAACATGCCGTTAAATTCAACTGGCACCTTGTAGGGAGCCATAAACGACCAGTTAATCGGATAGACCAACGCACCAAACAAACCTCCGCCAATCAAGCTAGACACAATAAGGCTTCGACTAATGGCTAAGGCACAGTCCAGTAATATCCCTAAACCTATATAAGTTGATGGGAAAACAAAGGACAGAGGAAAGTGAGTAAACTCGTAAAAGTTGAGGTAACGACTTAACCACGACACCAGACACAACAATGTTGTGATAGCAGTTGCCAGAATCGGTAGTCGTACCCGCGCCCAAATACCGTAGGTAAACGGCGCAATAAACAACAACAACGAAAAGGGAGCCACTAAAGGCCACCAGCGGCGGTCACGCCAGTCAATCCAGTAATCCCAGTCACCCGCCGTCAAGGTAAACTGAATCTGGATGCCCAATACTAAAAACATAAAAAGAACAAGAATAATAATGCCGTCAAAACGACGGTATAGCTTCATCGCCTTCGGGTTGTCGAGCGACTTGAGGTCAAGCAACCTCGCTTTAGTCTCGACTTCTGTCAGCCCATTTGCCTGTACTTCACTCATAACGATACCTC
>CAYWXW010000037.1:8057-9314 GCA_964462265.1 uncultured Porticoccaceae bacterium
GGCATAATCATCAAAATGCCACAAACCACCGCCAGGAAAGGCAAGGAGATTTTGTTCATATAGGCTGGAATGCGTGTGTGAGTCCAGATAAAGGCAGGAATCAGCATCGCAGTCAAAGCTGGCAGCGCAAAGTAGAAGATAATGATATGAGTCGGTGTAAAATCAGTATCGCGAATAGTCACCTGATGCCACGCAGCATCGGACTCAACTGCGTTAGAGGCAATACAGCCTGCCCAGATAGCCATCACTGTGAAAATACTTAACAGCTTCCAGTAACGCTGTAACTCTAGCTCTTTACTGATTGAGCTAGCATCGGTCTCTCTTGTCATCCACAAATAAGTGGAAAGACCAACGGTAAAGCTACCCAAGAGAATCAACTCACCATAAAGAAGAGGCATCCAGTAGGTCTGAAACTCATCCGAATAGTAGTCAGTGCCGACTGTAAAACCCATAGTATCTAGATAAATACGTAGAGCCGCGCCCACCGCGACAATAATTGCGCCGAAGGTATAGGCAAAACGATTTCGCTTAAAATGCCCAGTAGCCTTACTGTCGGCGCCGGAATCTAAGGCGACGGATTGTGTGTTTTCTCGTGCCATGCTGATGTACCCCTGTCTTTTTGTAATAAACTATTTGCCATGAAGACGAAATAATAAAGCCTACATAGCGCCTCTATCAAACAACTTGGATCGAAATATACGCATGAAGTTGGTGCAAACGCAGAGCCTAAAATGACAACCATGGTGCAGAAAGTGACAAGCGTGAGGCCTTTTGCGTCAATTTACCCAGCAAAATCAAGATATAAGCGCTCTAAATTGACCAAAAACAATGCATAACCCCGTGTAATTAAAGAGATAATTTACAGGAATGAGTTTGATCCAGCAAATAGCACAGCAAACACCTATTTTCACCTTGCGTAATTTAATCTTTTGAACATAACGACCCCTTCTATCCACGAGGCCTCAAAATGTACCACCAAGCTGTACATCCTAACGCGACAGAACTAGAAGCCTTCGTTTTGCATGCTTTAACTGCTAGTAATATCAATACTGAGCTGCACCGTGCGGCAATCAATGACCCCACTGCAGGTTCTCACTTCCCAGGCAATTCATGGCAAAGCCTCGCTGCTCACGATTTTCTGCACCGTTTTATACCTAGTTTTTCCACGGCCGACGCAGCAACAATCCACCTTCCCTGCCAAGATATTGCACTTACGGGCTATCTGATGACTCGCCACCACCTGTCATTAGGGCTGAC
>CAYWXW010000037.1:9414-15487 GCA_964462265.1 uncultured Porticoccaceae bacterium
AGCCTCACAGAATCAGCCAAAGAATTAGGTATAATCGCCGCCAGCAAACTTGATGAGCATGAGGATATACCCGACCTGTCCCCGCTTATTATTGGCTTCCGGTCACTGGTCGATCAAGTACAAACAACACTGCTTGAATGGCATGACGAGTATCCTGGCCTGCGCGAACTTGCTAGTGACATTCAAATACTCAGTAATATAGGACGACAGGCTACGGCCGCGCGCACAGCCTCTTTAACTGATCGTTTCTTGGCCGAACAACGAGAATAAGACAAGCGGCCAACCGCTTTCAAACCACAGCTTTAAATGACAGGTACAAAGCCCGTATGAAGGAACTCTATAAAGATAAATTCACCTCGGTTGACGATATACAGCAGCGCTTTGAAGCCGCCCAGTATATTTGCAGCGAGCAAATTGCCACCTGCGTTTACATCGCCCATAACCTGCAAAAGCCGGTGATGGTCGAAGGCCCCGCCGGCGTTGGCAAAACAGAACTGGCCAAAACCACGGCGCAAATCCTCGACGTGCCTTTAGTGCGCCTGCAGTGCTACGAGGGGCTTGATGAGTCCAAAGCACTGTACGAGTGGAAATACGCCAAACAGCTACTTTATACCCAGCTATTAAAAGACAAGCTTGGCGAGCTGCTGGAAGGTGCCAACGGCCTCGAACAATCGATGGAGCGCATCCACAGCCACGACGACCTGTTTTTCTCCGAGGCCTTCCTCGAGCCCCGACCTCTATACAAGGCCCTGCACGAAGAGCTGGGCTGCGTCCTGTTGATCGACGAGGTCGACAAATCCGACCCTGAGTTCGAAGCCTTTCTGCTTGAGGTACTATCTGAATTCCAGGTGTCGATCCCCGAGCTCGGCACCATCAAGGCAAAAATAAAGCCCCTGGTTTTTCTCACCAGCAATAATAGCCGCGAGATGAGTGACGCCCTCAAGCGCCGCTGCCTGCATTTATATGTGCCCTACCCCGACGAAAAGCTGGAAAGCCGGATCTTGACCAGCCGCGTGCCCGAGCTCTCCGATACCCTGCGCAAAGAAGTGGTCAGCTTCGTGCAACAGGTGCGCGAACTCGATCTGAAGAAGGTGCCGTCAATCTCAGAAACCATCGATTGGGCAAAAACCCTGCTCCTGCTCCACAGCGAGCAGCTCGATGCCGCCATGGTCAAGCAGACCCTCAACGTGCTGCTAAAATTTGAGACTGACATCGACGCCATGGGCGACCACTTGCGCACCTTCATTAACAAGGCTCACAAGCGCTCAGGGCGCTAAGCCACAGCTAATCGCTGCTGCTCCACGACAAGCAGCGGCGATTCGCGAGGAACCAGCATGCAGCAAACCCTCGAGGACTTTTACAAGGTGATCCGTGCGGCGGGCATTAACGTGTCGCCGTCCGATACCATCGAAACTAGCCGCACCGTGGCCCTCATCGGCTATTCCGATCGCAGCATTCTAAAAAATGCCTTTCAGGTCAGCCTGGCAAAATCTGAGACCGAGCAAGACTTAGTCGCCGAGTGTTTCGAGCAATTCTTCAGCTTCGACACATTCAGTGCCGCCAACGACCCGCACAGCAGCAACACAGCTGATGCTAGTGATGGTGCAAGCGACCAACAGGAGGCTAAGAGCGAGCAAAACGAGACACTACAGGCGCAATCAGAACTCGCCAAAATGTTGCTGGAGGGCGATACCGCCAGCCTCGCCACCGAAATGAAAAAAGCCGCCAGAGAAGTCGGCCTCACGGATATCTGGTTTTTCACCCAAAAGAGCCTCTACGCGCAGAAGATCATGCAGAAGATGGGCTTGCGCGACCTGCAAAATGATATCGCCGCTATGGGCAAGGGCGACTGCCCCTCCAGCATCGCCCAGGCGGGCGAGCTGAGAAATGCCAAAGAATACCTCAGCGAAAACGTTAAAGACTTCGTCGAGCAACAGCTATCGATGTACGGGCGCAATGCCACCCGCAACCTGCGCGAAGACCATCTAAAAAGCAGCAAGCTATCGAATATCGAGCAGCGCGACTTTCACGTCATGCACGATCTGGTGCGCAAGATGGCGAAACGCCTGAGCACCCAGTATTCAAAAAAGAAAAAACAGGACAAACGCGGCCAGCTCGACTTTCGCAAAACCCTGCGCCGCAATGTCGCCTACGACGGCGTAATGTTTGAAACCTACTGGAAGACCAAGTACATCGACAAACCCCGCCTGCTGGTCATGTGTGACATTAGCGGCTCGGTGCAGGCCTATGCGCGCTTTCTACTGCTATTTTTGCACAGCCTCAACGACGTGATGCAGCGTATCGACAGTTATGTGTTTACCGGCAACTTAATTCCGGTGAAAGATATCTTCGAGAAGTATCCGGTTGAACAGGCGATTGACAAGATCATGGCCGATCACGGCATGGGCGGCTCCGACTACGGCACCACCCTGCTCGACCTCGACGATCAATGCATGGATGACATCGACAATAAAACTACTGTGCTAATACTGGGTGATGCCCGCAACAACTTCCTCGCCCCGCGCACCGAGGTGATGCAAACCCTGCACCTGCGCGCCAAGCGCGTTATCTGGCTCAACCCCGAGCCAACGACCTTCTGGAATGCGGGCGATTCGGTGATGTATAAATACAAGCCCTACTGCCACCTGGCCAAAACCTGCAACACCCTCGACCATCTTGAAAGAATGCTCGACGACCTGCTGAAAGCGGCAACCGGGGGCGCATAATCCAGCTTGTAAGAATGGGGCTGGTTAGCAGAAAGCGAAGACATATAAAGCCACAAATACCGTAATTAAAAAAGCGCCGACATTACGCCGGCGCTTTTGTTTAGCTACAAGAAGAGCTAAGGACTTACATCTCGATAGGCAAAGAATAAGAAACAACAAATTTCAGATCTTCATCGACCGTACCTGTGCAGCCAGTGTCATCTTTATCGCAGTCCTGAGCAACAACCTTACTTGCAGTGAATGACAGATTGTCATTAAAGGCATAGGAAAGATCGAAGTGAGTCATTGAATCACTTTCCGTGGGGCCTGCCTCATCCATATCGTGATGACCAACAGTTGCGCTAAACTTACCAATACCGCCGCTCAAGGTCATGTAAGTGTAGCCACTGCCGCCCGCTATATTGTCATAGTAAGAAAAGCTGAAATCGCCATAACCCAAAGTCAGAATAACTTCACTTAATTCACCGGTAGTGTCATCAGAAACGTCAAAACCGTTTCCCGACAAGCCCTCGTCAGAGTAGTTATAATTCCACAAGCTCAGGTCATAGGAAAAATCACCCGCCTCGCCACCATAACCCGCGAAGTAATCGTACTCATTACCTAAGGCATCGTCGCCACTACTAACCCACACACCGGCATAAGCCCCTGAGTTGCTATAAACTAAGTCACCTGAAACTGCAGCACTGCCATCACCCAGGTCAATACCACGCCACAAATACATGTTAGCCACTGCCGCAGACGCAGAAACTTCCGCCATAGCTGGGCTAGCAACCGTAACAGCACCTGTTAAAGCTGCCGCTGCAACGCCCATACGTACTAAATTCGCTTTTTTCAACAACATTAGTTTTACCCTCTTACTTAAGTCCAAAAGTCTAAAAATGAATTGAGGAGCATGCAAGTAACAACCTCGACTAGTATAAGCATAACTCATGCCAACCTGTAATAAATCGGTAACAAACAATCATAGCTAAAACAAAGCAATATATAACAAGCACTTACCCCAAAAAACCGCACAGCGCGCAGACCCTAGCCAGCTCGCCCCATTACAGTGCTTTTTTAACCAAATCACTTATCGACTGCGCTTTTCTAGTGCATCCAGGCGCTTCAAAATTTCCGCCAAGGTTTTCTCAATACCCTTTGAAGGGGCTTGCTCTTGGTAGGACTGACGCACGGCCTCTGGGCTCACAACCTGTTGACGAAGTAAGAGCTCATCAATGCGACGATTTAAATCCCTGTCGAGCTGATACTGACCCTTGACACCCTCTCGCCCTTTCTTGCCAAGCTGGCCCTGTGGACCATCGTCACCCCCCGCTATCCACTTTTTATTCCCAGTCAAAGTGCGCATATTTACGTAATGACCCGGAGCACCTTTACCACCAACACCGCCGTCGCCTGGTTTACCGCCCACACCAGCACTGTTATTCACAGTAATCTGCTTGCCAACCCCACCTTTTAACCCACTATCTGGCAGGAAACTGTATAAAATTCGAACATTACCGCCATTGCCACCATCACCACCATCACCACCGTCACCACCAGCGCCACCATCCGCACCAGGGCACTTGTCAGCAGCACCACCTTTCTGCCCATCACCGCCGTTACCGCCAACACCACCATCCCCCCCGTGCATGTCGATCGTCAAAGATTCCAACCGCTCAAAGCTTAAAGCCAAGCTAAGCGACAAACCATCAGCGCCCTTACCACCGTGCCCTGCTTGTCCACCCGCTTTGCCGCGACGACACTCTTTAGCCTGACCTGCCACCGATGCGCCGGAAACGCCGTCTCGACCGATGTGGCCCACACCCACAATACTCACACCATTACCAATGCTGGCACGACGCGCCTCCAGACTCCAACGTGGTACCGAGCTATCCAGCACAAGGGTTGCTCCATCTTCAAGCACCAGTTCATCAAAAACCCAGTCAGCATATTCAGCACCCAAGGTTCGCGTTTCACCAGCAGTGACGTGGAGTCGCTCCAGAGACCAGGCGTTAGCGGCCAACAAACAAAACCCAAATGTAGAGACAAAAGTACGTGCAGACGCGCGGAGGTATTTCATAGTAAATGTCCAATTCAGCAAAAAATTATCCGCCGTCACTAGCGCGGCCAATTTGAAATTATAAATTTTTTCAAGTTAACAGACGAGACCAACCCTGTTGGTCGCAGCGCATACTAATCGCTGCAACGAGAAGGGGCAAATCACTGAGGGGTGTGTCAATGTTCAATAAAAAAATCAAACGGTTATATAGCGCCTAACTTCAGCCTCATCCATCTCAGCACCAAGGCCCGATAACACGGCTTCACCGCGATCCATCACGAGATAGCCATCGGCCAGATCGCGAGCAAATTCGAAATACTGCTCCACCAAAAGCACGGCCATTCCGCCGCGACTTCTGAGAAGACTAATGACATTCTGAATATCTTTGATAATCGACGGCTGAATACCCTCCGTCGGCTCATCCAGAATCAATAGGCCTGGGCGTGTCACCAAAGCACGAGCTATCGCCAGCTGCTGCTGCTGCCCCCCGGACAAATCACCGCCGCGCCGCTTAATCATCTGTTTCAGCACCGGGAATAATTCAAAGATTTCATCGGATATATGTCGATGGGCGCGTGGCAGTACCGAAAAGCCTGTTTTCAGGTTTTCTAGTACGGTCAATTGAGAAAACACATCCCGACCCTGAGGCACGTAAGCAACGCCTCTTTTCGCCCGCTCATAGGGAGCCAAACGACTAATATCTTGCCCTTCCCACACAATGGCACCACCACTAATTGGCTGCTGCCCAGCAACGGCTCGCATCAACGAGGTTTTGCCGACACCGTTGCGTCCCATCACGCAGGTGACACGGCCTTTCTCCGCCCTAAGGCTGACCTTTTTCAAGGCTTGACTGGCGCCGTAATGTAAATCAACTTCGCAAATTTCCAGCATCTTACCGCCCTAGATAAACTTCAATGACTCGCTCATCCTGCTGCACATGAGCCAGTGAGCCCTCGGCCAGCTGATGACCTTCGTGCAGCACGGTGACATGACAATCCAGAGCTTTGATAAACTCCATGTCGTGCTCAACCACCACAACAGAACGCTCGCCGCTAATGTCTTTTAACAGTTGCGCGGTCAGTTCCGTTTCATGATCCGTCATGCCAGCGGCTGGCTCGTCGACCAACAAGAGCTCGGGCTCCTGAATAATCAACATGCCAATTTCCAGCCACTGTTTTTGACCGTGAGACAGAGAACCGGCGATATCACCCCGCTTTTCTTTTAAACCAATAAGAATGACGATTTCGCTAATCCGCTCGTACTGCTCCGCACTTTGTTTGAAGAACAAGGTTTTAAAAACACCACGATT
>CAYWXW010000037.1:15587-21902 GCA_964462265.1 uncultured Porticoccaceae bacterium
AGAGCCTTAAAGCCATCAAAGGAGACTGTCACATTGTCGAGATAGAGCATGTTTGTGGGAATATGCACGCCAACGCTCATGAAGATACCTCCTTGGTCGAGGCTCGCCCCTTGGTTTCAACAAGCCCCTCTTCTGTTGCGGTACCGACTAAGGGGCCAACCTCTTCCCCCTTAATAAAACGGCTTTTCACCAAACCAACCACGCCTTTCGGTAAAAATAGAGTCGATACAACAAACAAGCCACCGAGGAAGAACAACCAGATTTCTGGAAAAGCGCCGGTGAAATAGGTTTTACCGTAGTTCACCAAAATCGCGCCGATGACGGCACCAAACAAATAACCGCGACCACCCACAGCGACCCAAATAATAATTTCAATGGAGTTAATCGGCGAAAATTCGCCGGGGTTAATAATGCCAACCTGGGGCACATAAAGTGCACCGGCAACACCCGCCAACATAGCACTGAGTACAAACACGAATAACTTATAGTGCTCGACTCGGTAACCGACAAAACGGGTACGGCTCTCGGCGTCACGTATCGCCACCAAGACTCGACCCAGCTTTGAAGACACCACATAACGGCATAAGACATAACCGCCAATCAGTGCCAGACCAGAGCACACAAACAGCGCGTTCTTGGTCGAGTCCAGTTGCAAGCTATAGCCCAGCAAGTCTTTAAAATCGGTTAAACCGTTGTTACCACCAAAGCCCATATCATTGCGAAAAAACGCCAACATCAATGCGTAGGTCAAGGCCTGACTGATGATTGAAAAGTAGACGCCAGTCACCCGCGAACGAAAGGCCAGCCAGCCAAAAACAAAGGCCAAAATAGCCGGTGCCACTAGTACCATTAACAAGGCAAAAGAGAAGTTGTCAAAGCCGAACCAATACCAGGGCAACTCACTCCAATTGAGGAAGACCATAAAATCGGGCAAGTCTGGATTGCCATAGACCCCGCGCTCACCAATTTGACGCATCATGTACATGCCAATGGCGTAACCACCCAGGGCAAAAAAGGCGCCGTGCCCGAGGCTTAGAACACCTGCATAGCCCCAAATTAAATCCACCGCCAAGGCCAATAGGGCATAACACAAATATTTACCCAGCAGCGATACCGCATAGGTCGACAGATGAAAAACCGAGTCCTCGGGAACGGCCATATTCAGCACCGGCACCATGACCGTGACCACGGCAATAACAGCAATCAACCACTGGCCACCTTTATCGCTTCGCCACCAATGTCCTTGCGTAGTATTCATAATTCAATCCTCAACAAAGCGACCTTTGAGAGCAAACAGCCCTCGGGGTCGACGCTGAATAAATAAGATGACAAAGACTAAAATGAGAATTTTCGCCAATACCGCACCGATCATAGGCTCGGCAAATTTATTGACGATGCCCAGGCTCATGGCACCGACAAAGGCACCCAGTAAGTTACCCACCCCGCCGAAAACCACCACCATAAACGAATCAATAATATAGGCCTGGCCCATGTTCGGCCCCACATTGGTCAGCTGACTCAGGGCGACACCAGCAATACCGGCGACACCCGAACCCAGGCCAAAGGTCATGGCATCGACCCAACCCGTGCGAATGCCCATGGAACTGGCCATAGCACGGTTTTGCGTCACCGCCCGCATCTGCAAGCCAAAGAAAGAGCGCTTTAATAACTGCATTAATAAGAAGAGTACGGCGAGGGCAAAAAAGATAATGTAGAGGCGGTTATAGGTCAGCGACAACATGCCGTTAATTTCCCATGAACCACTCATCCACTCCGGTGTAATCACCGGCCGGTTTAAGGGGGTAAAAACAGAGCGTACGAGCTGTTGTAAAATAAGGCTAATACCGAAGGTCGCTAACAGTGTCTCCAGAGGCCGACCATAGAGAAAGCGAATCACGCTGCGCTCAATAATGACACCAAATAAACCGGAAACCAGAAAGGCCGCCGGTACTGCAACCACCAATGACAGACCAATATTATTGGGCATCAACAATTGCACCACATAAGTGGTATAGGCGCCGAGCATAATCATCTCGCCGTGAGCCATATTGATCACGCCCATTACGCCGAAGGTAATGGCCAAACCGATGGCCGCTAGTAACAGTACAGAACCCAGACTGATACCGAAGAATAGATCTTCCGCCACTTTATAAATACGTGCTCGGGTATGCAGGCTAGCCAACACTTCCCCAGCAGCTTGGCGCACTCTGTCATCGGGCTCAGCAATATTGCCGTCCTCATCCTCCAACAATAACTGTTCGAGAAGGGTCATCACCTGCTTTTCAGTAGCCTCGCGCAAACCATTGACTGCGGCTAAACGCTGCTCCGCATCATCACTGGCGAGCAGTATTGCCGAGCGTGCGACAACCATAGCGCTGCGCACACTGGCGTCTGTTTCATTAACCAGTGCTGTCTCTAGGATGGGTAAAGAGCTTTCTAGCGGCGCTTTCAGCAAGGCCTTTGCGGCCCCCAGGCGAGTGTCCGCATCGTCACTGAGCAAACTGAAGGTGGCGATATAACTGCGCAACTGCCGGCGTAGCGCATTATTTACGCCAATTTTTTTTACACTGCGCTTGGCAACAACACCGAGGGATTGCTCCGACAAAACATCGTTTGCCAGGTACCCAGACTCGCTTTTTTCAATAGTGACAATAAGGCCTGTTTTTTTGACATAGTAGAGATGGCCGCTCAATAAAGACTCGAAAAGATCGGGCACACGGGGATCTTTTGTCTCAGCAATAAGGCTAATTAACCCTGCCTTTTCACGCAATTTACTCTTGGCGAGCTTGGCGATATGGTCGCTAAAGCCCACCTCTTGCGCAGAAGAATTCGCCGAGAGAGAAGAGGAAAAAATGAACAATGCCAGGAACGACACAAATAAGGCGCGTAACGAACCAGTCATTGCCTTTAGCCTTCTAGGAAGTTTAATAAACTCCAGCCATGCGCAACCAGGAAGGCTGACAAAGCTGGAGGAAGAAGATAGTGCTAGCAGAACAACTTAATAGTTCTGGCCAGAGCACTTCTTGGTTTCAGTGTTGTAATTACCACACATGATTTTCGGATCCTGCCAATCAGAGGTTAGCTTGGCGCTCTCGGGTAGGAAGTCAGTCCAGGCATCACCGGGCACTTCACCTTCCGTCTGCCATACCGTTTCAAACTGGCCATCTTCCTGAATTTCACCGATCAGCACAGGCTTGGTGAGGTGGTGATTAGGCAGCATTTTTGCCGTGCCGCCTGTCAGGTTAGCAACAGTCATGCCGTACATGGCAGGTCGCACTTTATCGACTTCGGTGGTGCCCGCTTTTTCAACAGCCTTGGCCCACATCTTAAAGCCGATGTAAGTCGCTTCCATGGGATCGTTGGTAACGCGCTTCTCATCTTTAATAAAGGCGTGCCATTTGGTAATAAAGGCTTCGTTAACATCGGCATCAGCACTCATGAAGTAATTCCATGCGGCTAAATGACCCACCAAAGGCTTGGTGTCAAAACCGGAAAGTTCCTCTTCACCAACGGAGAAAGCCACAACGGGAATGTCTTCAGCAGATATACCCTGGTTAGCCAGCTCTTTATAGAAAGGCACATTGGCATCACCATTAATGGTGGAAACCACAGCGGTTTTCTTGCCAGCTGAACCAAACTTCTTGACGTCGGAAACAATGGTCTGCCAGTCAGAATGACCGAAAGGAGTGTAGCTAATCATAATATCGCCAGCTGCTACGCCTTTACCTTTGAGATAAGACTCGAGGATTTTATTAGTGGTGCGCGGATACACATAATCGGTGCCCGCCAACACCCAGCGTTTCACACCCACTTCATTCATCAAGTAATCGACCGCAGGAATAGCCTGCTGGTTAGGTGCAGCGCCAGTGTAAAAAACATTCTTTGAAGACTCTTCACCCTCATATTGCACCGGGTAAAACAGCAGGCCGTTCATTTCTTCTAAAACAGGCAGGGCTGATTTACGCGAAACAGACGTCCAGCAACCGAAAATAACATCAACCTTTTCTTTGCCCAGTAATTCTTTTGTTTTTTCAGCAAACAGAGGCCAGTTTGATGCGGGGTCAACGACAACGGGCTCCAACTGCTTACCCAATAAGCCACCCTTTTTATTCTGATCTTCGATCAACATCAAAACCGTATCTTTCAGTGTCGTTTCACTGATGGCCATGGTGCCCGACAGGGAGTGCAACACACCAACCTTAATCGTGTCTGCCGCCTGGGCAATACTGGCTGATAAGGTCAGTGCAGCAACACCTGCAGCCATACCCGCTTTCTTTAGCCACGATCGCGATGTGAATTGCGATAGTTTGTCAGAATTTATCTTCATGCTTGCTCTCCATCAATCAGTTTTTAGTGGATTTTCTAAAAAGGCGAATACACGCTGAATGAGTAAAGGCAGATTCCATGCCACATAAAAATCGCCCAAAGAAATGGGCCAAAAGCCCTAAATAAAGGTGTTTTGTCAAGGCAGAGAAATAATTACTGGGCATAAAAACAACAACGCGCACCAGCAGTGCGCGCCAGCGCATCAAAGAAGTGCGCATTTATTTTTCCAACAAACCAGAACGGCTACAAGATTGTTTAACCTTAGAAAAAGTGCTGTAAATGCAAGGGCTATTTACAACATTCCCAAATCACGAATTGTTGAAATCACGGCTTCTAAACCCGTCTTATCCTTCATATTGGTAAACAGAAAGGGCTTACCCTTGCGCATTTTTTGCGCATCTCTTTCCATTACCTCTAAAGACGCACCAACAAATGGCGCTATATCAATTTTATTAATCACCAATAAATCCGACTTGGTAATACCCGGCCCACCCTTGCGCGGAATTTTGTCGCCCGCCGAAACATCAATCACATAAATCGTAAAGTCAGATAACTCCGGGCTAAACGTCGCACTGAGATTATCGCCACCGCTTTCGATAAAGACGACATCGAGATTGGGGAAGCGCTCATTCAATTCAGCAACCGCCGCCAGGTTCATCGAGGCATCTTCACGAATAGCGGTGTGCGGACAGCCGCCCGTTTCGACACCGACGATGCGCTCGGGCGAGAGGGCATCATTGCGCGTGAGAAACTCCGCATCTTCGCGGGTATAAATATCATTGGTCACCACGGCAATATCGAAGTCTTCACGCATCGCCTCGCACAAGCGCAGTACCAGAGCTGTTTTACCCGAACCCACCGGACCACCGACACCAACGCGCAAGGCTTGTTTTTTCATCATTGACTACCTGTTAATTTATTCGAATTAAATGTAATTCTGAGACACTCCCAAAAAGAGTATCTCAGGAACGAAACATTCTGCTGTATTGACTCTCGTGCAGCATACTTGCCATAACCTGCCCTTGGAGACTGATGCCAATATCGTCATCGGCAACTTGCCTGGCAGCGTCAATCACTGCCGCAATGACCGGCGCCAGTTGCTCAATCAATAACTGCCCAGAAGTTTGACCAAGGGGAAAGAGCTTAATTGCTGCGGCAATTTGATTATCTAACCAGGACCAGATGCAGCCGGTCGCCGCCGCCTCAAAATCAATATTGTAGTGGCCACAGGCCAGGGCAAAGGCCGCCAGATAACCGATATCCTTTTCAGCGGGCCAGCTGTTGGCGCCATCAATACTCAGCGACAGCGCCAACTGTAAAAAAGCGCGCCCCGTCTGTGCGTCTTCTAAACGCAGTTCAGCAGATTCACGCAGCGCTAAAGAGCGCTCATTCCAGTAAGCCAGTGTATCGAGCCGTGCCTCAGCATCACCATCACCGGGCAGCATACGCAATAACAGGGGTAATTCCTGATTGGCAAAACCCTGTTCAAGCAGTGCTAACAACCAGCCATGCAAGTCTTCTTCATGCTTTAACCAACCCAGCTCAATCGCCGACTCCAACCCCTGAGACCAGGCAAAACCGCCAATCGGCAGGGATGGACTGGAGAAGCGCAGCAGTTGAAACAGCATCGCAGGATTAGTGGCGCTGGCTTTCGCGCTACGCCCACCGCTAGAAGTCGCCACAGCCATCTTAATGACTGTGGCCATGTGTGTTTGCAGGGCTTTGAGAATGCGACTGGGAGTGCGATTGAGAATGCGCAGCATAGGCACCCTCCTCCGGCTCAAAGGCAGCCTCGACAAGGCTGACCTGCAAACCCAGGCCTCGCACCATGTCATCCAAAACATGGTCGTGCTGATAACACAGCCAGTTTTCACCCACCTGTAAGGGCATGTGCCGATTACCTAAATGGTAGGCCGCACGCGCCAGTGCCTGGGGGCTATCACCCAGCACCCAGCTCACGGGCTCCATGGCCGCGACGATGCGTACTCG
>CAYWXW010000037.1:22002-27044 GCA_964462265.1 uncultured Porticoccaceae bacterium
AACAACACGCCATCGGCTCGCACCTCATAGGTCTGCGGGTTGACCTCAATAAGGGGCTGCGCAGTATTGAGCAATAAATCGCTTTTGCGAATGTTGCGGGTATTTTTGACCGCCACCAGCGGGCGCTCTAAACCGAGAGTCCGATCGATCTCCCCGGCCAGTGCCGCTTGAGAGACGAAGTGCACACTGGTATCAACCACCGCCTTGCCAAAGGCGCCAAACATGGTGCGATAGTGCACCGGCTGCGGCGTGGGAATAGAGGCATTAGGGTCACCCATGGGTGCCGCTGCAATCATTCCACCTTTGATAATCAACGAGGGTTTAACACCAAAAAAAGCAGGCTTCCACAGCACCAAATCGGCCATTTTACCGACTTCAACCGAGCCCACTTCATGCCCTATACCATGGGTAATAGCCGGGTTAATCGTATATTTAGCAATGTAGCGGCGGGCGCGAAAATTGTCGTTTCTATCGCTGTCCTCCGGCAAAGGGCCGCGCTGCACCTTCATTTTATGGGCGGTCTGCCAGGTGCGGATAATGACCTCGCCGACCCGGCCCATGGCCTGGGAATCTGACGCGATCATGCTGAAGGCGCCCAGGTCGTGAAGAATATCCTCGGCGGCAATGGTTTCGCGACGAATGCGGGAATCGGCAAAGGCCACGTCTTCAGGAATATTCGCGTCGAGGTGGTGACAGACCATCAGCATATCGAGATGCTCGTCAACCGTGTTGACCGTGTAGGGCCGCGTTGGATTCGTCGACGATGGCAGCACATGGGCTTCGCCACAGGCACGGATAATATCCGGCGCGTGGCCACCACCGGCGCCCTCGGTGTGATAGGTATGAATGGCTCGCCCCTTAAATGCCGCGAGGGTATCTTCGACAAAACCGGACTCATTAAGCGTATCGGTATGAATCGCTACCTGGATGTCGTAACGCTCCGCGACACTCAGACAATTATCAATTGAGGCTGGCGTAGTACCCCAGTCCTCATGCAGTTTTAAACCCATGGCGCCAGCGGCGAGCTGCTCTTCGAGCCCCCCAGGTAAACTGCTATTGCCCTTGCCGAGCAGACCAATATTCATCGGCAGACCTTCCGCCGCTTTGAGCATATTGCCAATATGCCAGGCCCCCGGTGTGCAGGTGGTCGCGTTCGTTCCCGTTGCCGGGCCAGTGCCGCCGCCAAGCATGGTGGTGACGCCCGACATCAAGGCCTCTTCAATTTGCTGAGGGCAGATAAAATGTATGTGTGCATCAACCCCCCCCGCAGTGAGGATTTGTCCTTCACCGGCAATCACCTCGGTGCTCGGCCCGACGATAATATCGACGCCATCCTGCACATCGGGGTTGCCACCTTTACCGATGGCGGCAATGCGACCCTCTTTAATACCCACATCGGCTTTAACAATGCCCCAGTGATCGAGAATCAAGGCATTGGTAATCAAGGTATCGACTGTTTCAGCACGCAGCCTTTGGCTCTGACCCATGCCGTCTCGAATCACCTTGCCACCGCCAAACTTCACTTCATCGCCGTAGCGGGTGTAATCTTTTTCGACTTCGATAAAAAGTTCGGTGTCACCCAGACGCACCCGGTCGCCAACGGTGGGGCCGTACATTTGCGCATAGGCGTGGCGGTCTATTTTTGACATGACGCTGTCTCCTGCTTAGTGGGCATCATTTTTGTTTACAAAGAATTAACAGTCAACATTCGACCACCGGAATTAAAACCACAACGCATCCAAGCAAATACTATAACTCGGTCTTCTCTTAAGCCGACTTAAGACAACTTTCTGCCTCTTCTGTGGCAGCTTGAAATTGCTCTATCGTCTTAGCACCCAAACAACAAGTGTAAAACTTGCTTTATAGCTTGCCCGACACTTTCGCCTGAAAACCATAAACCACCCGCTCGCCGCCAAAGGGAATTAAATTAACATCCCGGCTTTGCCCCGGCTCAAAACGCACGGCGGTGCCTGCGGGAATATCGAGCCTACAGCCCCGCGTTTGCTCGCGGTCAAAATGTAGCGCGTTATTGGTTTCGTAAAAATGGTAGTGGGAGCCCACCTGTATGGGTCGATCACCGCTGTTAGCCACCGCTACCGTAATCACTGGCTTGCCCGCGTTAATCTCCAGCTCACCCGGCTCAATCAACATTTCTCCAGGTTTCATTGTCATCCCCCTACTCTCAGCAATCATTAAATAATCGGATTATGGACAGTCACTAACTTGGTGCCGTCGGGGAAGGTGGCTTCCACCTGTACATCGTGAAGCATCTCTCCAATGCCCTCCATCACATCGTCAGCGCTGAGCAGGGTGCGGCCGTAGTCCATCAGCTCGGCAACGGTGCGCCCATCGCGGGCACCCTCGATAATCTCGAACGAGATTAAGGCGATAGCCTCGGGGTAATTTAATTTCAAGCCCCGTGCTTTGCGCCGTTCAGCCAATTGCGCTGCGGTGAAGAGCAGCAGCTTGTCTTTTTCTCGCGGCGTTAAATCCATAGCGTTTCTCTAGTTTTTACAGGCCATATTCAAGTAAACCAAATTCTCGGTGCGACGCCAGTTTGCCCGCTTTGAGCTTGGCGTAGCAAGTACCACAGCGCTATAAAGGCATTCTTCACATCTGCGCCACTTTGAGCAAAGGCCCGAACCACCACCAGTTCGGGCAGGGCAGTGACAGCAAACAAGGGAATATTAAAGGGCACACTTTGATCGCCAGACTTGCATACGCCTGACTTTGACAGCGCTTCTATCGCTGTGCGAAGTTGTTCGACCACGGACGCATCGCAGGTCGTCACCAAAGTACCGACCACAGTTGCCCCACCCAAACCCCAGGCCGCCTGCAACTGCTCACTCCCCCCCACAAAATTAGCCCGCTCAAGTAAAAGGGGACGGTCTTCGCGATAAATCTCCCAGCTTTGCTGCAACTGGCCGCCCTCAAATAATTCACCGGATGCAGGCCGACCCAAACAAGTCACCTCCCAAGCGTTGAATTGAGCCCCTTCCGCCAGCGAGACCGACAGACGATTAACTGCCTCGGCGCGGTCAAAAACAATACTTTCCTGGGGCAACCACTCGCACCGCGCCCCAGCGTCAACACGAATATTCACCGCTTGAGTCTGCACCAGACGCTGCTGGTTTGAGCAATACACGCGACCCGCCGACGGTGTGGTGAGCAACAGCTGACTGGCACTTTCGCAGTGAACGTCAATATCGAGCTTATCTCCGGCAACCAGACCGCCAGGGGGGTGGAGGACATAAACATGACAAATGCCACCTTCTGGATAGAACGGTCGCTGTACGCGTAGAGGGCCGGAATGCGCATTGCGGCTGAGCACTGTGCGCTCCCCGCGCCGACTGGCCACAAGCTTAAGAGAGGCCGACCAGCCTGACGAGGGGTCAAGCGTTGATTGCTGTTGCACTGCTCTCATATTCTAGGCTTATCGGCCTCTTTAAAATGGCGAAAATCATACCGGGAAGCTTCGCAGAAGAAAACGACAAACGAGTGAACCCTTAAGGATTAAAACAGCCGTCAGTTACTTTCCCAAGTACAGGTAGCGCGTGAAAACCAGCACAACCGAAATTTTTACGGCATAATATTCACCGTACTAATACCATTGAACAATACCACCGCACAACATCAATACTCACAGGAGACAAGCCGGATGAGAATGAAAAAGAAAATAACGACCTTCAGCACCCTACTCTTATCCACCGCCATATCCGCACCCAGCTTTGCCCATACTGAAACCGAATTTAACCCTGCCTCGCTACTGAGTGGTCTGGCACACCCTTTAACAGGCCTGGATCACCTCCTTGGACTCTTGCTACTCGGTGCCGGAATAGCCCTTTTTGCGGCGCAAAAAAACCTTGTCTTCAAGCGCGGCATTGCGATGCTGGTCAGTGTCAGTACTCTACTGGCCTGGAGCTTCCTCCATTACAGCGGCGACAATTTCGCCGCCTACGCCCTGGGGTTTTCTACCACCTCGATACTACTCATGGTCGCGGGTATGCGAATCGCAAGCATCGTTCAATACCGATCCACTGCGCTTAAAACCAAAGCCTAAAACCGAGGGATGTAGCAAGAGACCCAAGCCCTCTCCCGCTACTCATTCAAGGCTAGAGTCGACCGCGCCCCTTCGGTTTACGCCCATTGCCAAGTGTACTTTTACGGCGCACATGGCGAGTCGAAAAGTGGCGCGCGTTTTTCGCGCCCTTATGGCCGCCTGCCCGGGTATCCTCAGCCGGAATTAAACAATCCTCGCCATCGCCAATTAACTCAGCCCGCCCCGCCGTTTGCAGATACTCACGAATCAGCGGCCAGTTGGCTTCGTCGTGATAGCGCAACAGGGCTTTGTGTAAACGACGCTTATCGAGATCACGCACCGGGCTGATTTTTTCGCCACGCTTATAACTGATGCGACGCAGAGGATTGCGCCCGGAGTGGTACATCGCGGTGGCGGTGGCCATGGGTGAAGGGTAATAGGTTTGCACCTGATCGGCGCGGAAGTTATGACTCTTCAACCACAGCGCCAACTCGACCATATCATTCTCGGTGGTGCCGGGGTGGGCGGCGATAAAGTAGGGGATGAGATACTGCTTCTTACCGGCCTTTTTGGTGTACTTTTCAAACATGGCACTGAAGCGCTCATAGCTGCCAATACCCGGTTTCATCATTTTGTTCAGCGGGCCGTCTTCGGTGTGTTCGGGGGCAATTTTCAGATAACCACCGACATGATGAGTGACCAACTCTTCAACATACTCCGGTGACTCCACCGCCAGGTCATAGCGCAGGCCCGATGCAATCAAGACCTTTTTAATACCGGGCAAGTCGCGGGCGCGGCGGTATAAATTGATCAACGGATTGTGGTCGGTGTTGAGGTTGCTGCAAATGCCCGGAAAAACACAGGACAGTCGTCGGCAGGCCTTTTCAATTTCCTGGCTTTTACAGGCCAAACGATACATGTTTGCCGTTGGCCCGCCGAGGTCGGATATAACGCCGGTAAAGCCCGGGGTCATATCGCGGATTTTTTCAATCTCATCAATAAT
>CAYWXW010000038.1:0-6131 GCA_964462265.1 uncultured Porticoccaceae bacterium
GACATTTCACTTTTATTGCCCGTGGTTAATACCAGCGAACCCTTTTTATTGGAGATGGACATCAACAGCACGCCACGGGAGCGAGCCTGCATATTCTCTTCCGTCTTGTCTGCATCCATGCCGGCAAACTCATCGGCTAGCGCTTCACTAAAGGCATTGTAAATAGGCTCAATACCGATCACTTTATAGCTCACGCCTAGAATATCGGCCTCTGCTTGAGCATCATCGAGACTCAGCTGAGAGGTGTAGCGAAAGGGCATCATCACCGCTTCGACCCGATCTGCACCCAAAGCATCCACGGCAATAGCCAGGGTCAGCGCCGAGTCGATACCCCCCGATAAACCCAGTACCACACCTTTAAAACCATTTTTATTGACATAATCCCGCACCCCCAAAACCAGGGCCTGATAGACCGTAGCAAGGTCTTCGGGGGTTGGCACGATAGTTTGTGGGGCTACAGACACCCGTCCATCGGCTAGTGTCAGGTCGACCGTAAACACACCCTGCTCAAACATCGGTGCCTGATAACACAGCTCACCCTCAGCATCGACCACCATGGAGCCACCGCAGAACACCAGTTCATCCTGGCCGCCAATCTGGTTGACGTAAACAATGGGAATATTGCCCTCGCGAGCGCGCTGGGCAACTGTCGCCACCCGCTCCGTCTGTTTACCAACGTGGAAGGGCGAGGCGTTGATGTTGAAGATCACCTCGGCACCCGCCTCGCGGGCTTGCTGTAAAGGCTCACTCGACCAGATATCTTCGCAAACACTCAGGCCTACGCGTGCACCACAAATATCGACCACGCAGGCCGTATTACCGGCCTCGAAATAGCGTTTTTCATCAAACACCTGATAGTTGGGCAGGCAATTTTTTGCGTATTGGCCGGTGAGTTTACGGTCTTGTATCACACCAGCCATATTGTAAAGTTGCCCCTCTTCCCGCCAGGGATAGCCAATAACAGCAACAATGCCATCACAGGCCGCCGTTACTTCTGCCAGTGCTTTTTCGATACGCCGCTGAATACTGGGGCGCAGCAAAAGATCTTCTGGCGGATAACCACAGAGCACTAACTCGGGGAAAATAACGATATCGGCGTTTAGCACATCTCGCGCATTGGTCAGCGTATCGATAACCAGTCGTGTATTACCGGGAATATCGCCAACCAGAGGGTTTATTTGCGCCAAAGCAACTTTCAGTGATGTCATACTACTGACGTGTCCATAGGTGAATAAGCCAGCTATTTTCAGCTAAAATCCAGCTAATAGCAAAATCCAGGTAGCGCAATGCCAACAAGCAAGTCCGCCGTCGAGCTGGGTCATCTGGCTCAGGGCGCGGCCAAGGTCTACATTTACTATCGCTGGGCGCTATCCCTGGTGTTGCTGGGCATGTACTACTCCGGTGCCGCCAGCAATATTTTTGGCACCGACAACCCCCAGCTCTATCAGCTGACCGCCATTGGCTATGCCCTTGCAACGTCCTTCACGGCGACAGTGCTGCTGGTATCGCACCGTGCGGCAAACAACAATCTACTGCTGTTTACACACTTTTTACTCGACCTGATCGCGCTGACTCTGTTAATGCACAGCAGTGGTGGGCTCAGCAGTGGTCTCGGCCTGTTGATGATGATCACTGTCGCCGCAAGCTCTCTGGTTTTCACCAATCAACTGGCATTATTGACCGCCGCTCTGGCCAGTATATTACTGCTCGCTGAAGAGCTAATCTCCGCCTTTTTATTAAACGATAACAAGCGGGCTATTTTCCCCGCCGGGCTACTGGGCTTTGTGCTCTTCCTCACCGCCCTTTTGTTCAGAATACTCAACCAGCGCCTGCGCCAAAGCGAACAAATAGCGCTGCGCGAATCCGATCAGGCCGCGCACCTGCAAAACCTCAACCAGTTGATTATTCAACGCATGTTGACCGGTATCGTCGTGGTCGATACCGCCGGCAAAATTGAACTTATCAACCACGCCGCCATTGAGTTGCTCGGTGGTGAAAAAACAGAGTTTGCCCTGGGTAGCGGCGCGAGTCTGCGAGCAAGCCCCCTATTGCAAAAGGGTTACGAGAGCTGGTTGAGCAAGCCCTGGCAGAAAATGTCGGCGTTTAAAGCCAGCGAGAGCAGTACCGAGATTCAGGCCAAGTTCGCCAATCTGGAGCGCAGTGAAAACAAGAGTACGATTATTTTTCTTGAAGACACGCGCATCGCCGCACAAAACGCTCAGCGTTTAAAGCTCGCCTCCCTGGGGCGACTGACGGGCAGTATTGCCCATGAAATCCGCAATCCTCTGGGTGCCATTAGTCACGCGGCTCAGCTATTGGCCGAGGAACAGGGCCAGCAGGGTTCCAGTAAGCGCCTCAGTGAAATTATCATTAAGCACACACAACGGCTGAATCAGGTGATAGAAAATGTCAGCCAACTTTCGCGACGCAAAGCGCCCGATGCCCAAAACCTGCACCTCGAAAGCTGGTTAAGCAGTTTTATTGAAGACTACAAAAATAGCTGTGCCAATGAATGCACCATTGAAGTCGAAACTGACGACCCGGCAACCATTATCGTTTTCGACCCTAGCCAGCTGCACCAGGTACTCACCAACCTGCTGGAAAACGCCCACCGCCACGGCCTGGAATATAGCTCTCAAGCATGGGCCAGGTGCGTCTGCCACATCGATCCCCTTACCCAGCGACCCTGTCTCGACCTCTACGACCGTGGCGAGGGTATTAGTGGTGAGTTAGCCGGGCAGATTTTCGAACCCTTTTACACCACTTCCCACACTGGCTCCGGCCTGGGGCTTTATCTCGCCCGCGAGCTCTGTGAAATCAACTTTGCCACCCTCGATTATCTGGTGGCTGAAAATGACAAGCCGGGCTTCTTCAGAATTGGCTTTGCCCATCCCGAGCAAGCGCAACAGAGATTACACAATGACTAAAAAAAGAGCCCTGATTGTCGACGATGAAGCGGATATTCGCGAATTGCTGGCAATGACTTTGAGTCAAATGGATCTTGAGGTCGATGAAGCGGAAACTCTCAGCGAAGCCATCGAAGCCCTGAATAAAGAGTCTTATGCCTTTTGCCTGACCGACATGAATTTACCCGACGGCAGTGGCATGGATTTAATCAGCCTGATACAGAATAAATACCCCAACATGCCCGTCGCCATGATCACCGCCTACGGCAATACGGAGATTGCTGTTGAAGCCTTAAAACTGGGTGCCTTCGACTTCGTCACCAAACCTCTTGAACTACCCCGCCTGCGCAATATGGTCGAAGCGGCACTGGGCCTATCCTCGCAAACACCCGTTAAGTTGAGCAAAAGTGCTGGTAAATTAACCGGCGATTCGCCAGTGATGGACAAGCTACGCCAGCAGATATCTCGCGTTGCTCGCAGTCAGGCACCTATTTTCATCCATGGCGAATCCGGTAGCGGCAAGGAAATTGTCGCCCGCAATATTCACTACAGCGGCCCCAAAGCCGAGGGGCCATTCATCCCCGTCAACTGTGGCGCCATCCCTTCGGAGTTGATGGAAAGTGAATTTTTCGGCCACACCAAAGGCAGCTTTACCGGTGCCCACCAGGACAAAAAAGGCCTGTTTCAAAGCGCCAATGGCGGCACCCTGTTTCTCGATGAAGTCGCCGATCTGCCCCTCTCCATGCAGGTCAAACTGCTGCGCGGTATTCAGGAAAAAGCGGTGCGTCCCCTCGGCTCAGAGAGCGAAATAGCCGTCGATATCAGAATTCTCAGCGCCTCCCACAAAGACCTCGATGCCGAAATCGCCAAGGGTAATTTTCGCGAAGACCTTTACTATCGCATTAATGTCATTGAGCTGGCCGTGCCCCCCCTGCGGGACAGACGCGAAGACATCCCCCAGCTGGCCGATTTGTTTTTGGCAAAGTTTGCCGCCAACTTCGACGCTGATACGGTGAAGTTATCCAGCGAAGCCCTGAACACCCTGCAGCTCTACCCCTTCCCCGGTAATGTGCGCGAACTGGAAAATACCCTGGAAAGAGCCTTTACACTCTGTAACGGCAAGCTTATCGAAGCCGCTGACCTGCAACTTAAGGCTCGCAAAGCGAGTGTCGTTACTGTGAGTGCCCTTGTTGATGGTGAGCCCAACGCCATTATCGCCCAGGAAGATCGACAAGCCGATAATGGGGCTAGCCAGAGCGAACACAAACTCAATGGTCAATCTATCGATGACTATCTTGAAACGATTGAAAAGGCTCTACTGGAAAAAGCCCTGGAAGAATGCCGCTGGAACAAAACCGCCGCTGCCGAAAAACTGGGTATCACCTTTCGCCAGCTGCGCTATAAACTGAAAAAATTAAATATCGATTAACTGGCAGCCCGGCATTCAAGAACCCGATGGACGGCTTTAGCGCAGCTCTTTGGGCATCGAGAAACGGATATTCTCAACTTTCCCCGATAGCTCTTTAACACCCGCTCTGTCACCACCTGCCAGGGCGTCAACCAGCTCCTGCACCAGAGTTTCCGGTGCCGAAGCACCCGCACTCACACCCACGACGCAACCCGGCTCAAACCATTCACTTTTAATATCCGCACTGCTATCCACCAAATAGGCTTTGGCACCGCAACGCTCGGCTAGCTCGCGCAGGCGGTTGGAATTGGAGCTATTGGCAGAGCCGACGACCAACAACACATCGCACTCCAGTGCCAGTTGTTTAATGGCGTCCTGTCGATTTTGCGTGGCGTAGCAGATGTCGTCTTTGCGCGGGCCTTCGATAGTGGGGAAGCGTGCACGAAGCGCATCAATCACCCGGGCGGTATCGTCCACCGACAAGGTGGTCTGGGTGACAAAGGCCAGATCATCGGGTCGATTAATGGGCAGTAGCGCCACATCATCAACATTTTCCACCAGATAAATATCGCCACCTTTGGCAGCGTCGTACTGACCCATGGTGCCTTCCACTTCGGGGTGACCGTAGTGGCCAATCAACACACACTCGCGACCCTCGCGGCTAAACTTTTCCACTTCAAGATGCACCTTGGTCACCAGGGGACAGGTGGCATCGAAGACCTTTAAGCCGCGCAGCTGCGCCTCGGCACAGACCTCTTTCGAAACACCGTGGGCGCTGAAAATAACAATCGAACCGCGGGGAATATCTTTCAGCTCATCGACGAAAATCGCGCCGCGCTCGCGCAATTGATCCACCACAAATTTATTGTGCACCACCTCGTGGCGCACATGAATGGGCGCACCGAAAAGATCGAGGGCACGATTGACGATATCGATTGCCCGATCGACGCCAGCACAAAAACCTCGCGGGTTGGCCAGACGTACTTCCATTACGGCCCCTCTGTAACGCTGTTATCCACGGCGACAATTTCGACCTTGAAGGTCAGCGTTTTACCCGCCAGTGGGTGATTGAAATCAACCGTCACTTCATCTTCGCCAATGTTTTGAATGACACCGGGCAATTCACCTTTGTTGGCATCGGCAAAGGACACCACCAGACCTTCAGACAGCTCCATATCTGCGGCAAAACTGTTGCGTTTAACGTGCTGAATATTTGAAGGGTTGTGCTGACCAAAGGCCTTTTCGGGCAGCACCGTAAAGCTAGCTTTTTGAGCAACGCTCATGCCCAGAAGATGCTCTTCAAAACCCAGGGGCAAGTTGCCATCGCCAATACTCAGGGTGGCGGGCGTTTGCTCAAAATTAGAGTCAATCACCGAACCATCGTCGAGCGACAGAGAAAAATGCAGGCTCACCCGCGAGGCACTGCCTATTAGAGCGTTAGCGGTTTTTTGATCAGAACTCATACTTGCAACTCATGCTTAGAACTCATTACTTGAAACTCACTGTGCACACCTCAATCGAGGCTGTGTGATGCGCTCAACGTCGACGGGAGGAGCGAAAAGAATCGATCACCATAGCGACGGCACCAACACTGATGGCCGCATCGGCAATATTAAAGGCCGGCCAATAATAATCCTTATAGTGCCATTGAATAAAATCGACCACATAACCGAGCGTTACCCGGTCCCATAAATTGCCCAGAGCGCCGGCAAGAATTAATGCCAGAGCAAACTTAAGCAGCACCTCCGTCGCTGGCGCGCGATAAATCCAGACCACGAGCACCGCACTAATAATGCTGGCGATTCCACCGAACAACC
>CAYWXW010000038.1:6141-20064 GCA_964462265.1 uncultured Porticoccaceae bacterium
CGTCAGTACCACCGGTTCAGCGTAATTCAAGTGCGCCGTGGCAAGCCCCTTGGTCCATAAATCGAGCACCAACAAGACAAGCGCCAGGGTATAGAACACAAGGGCGGAAGCCCGTTTACCTGTCATCAAGAGACCATCAAGCGAAGCAGCGCTGCTCACCGTCGCCCTCGACATTGTCAACGCAGCGGGCGCAAATCTCGGGGTGCTCGGTATTGGCACCGACATCTTCGCGGTGGTGCCAGCAGCGCACACACTTCTCGCCCTTGCTTAATTCAACCTGAATGCTGAGCCCGGCAATGGCACTCTCGTTGGCACTCTCGCTGGCGCCACTTGCCGGCAAGTCACTTTGCGGTAGCACACAAGCGCCGGAGGTAATCAGAATAAAGCGTAGCTCATCACCCACTTTCGCCAGAGTACTCGCCAGCTCGTCGTCACAAAACAGTGTCACACTGGCTTCGAGAGACCCTTTCAAGCGACCCGCCTGACGTTCAACTTCCAGGGCCTTGTTGACGGCTTCCTTAACGGCGATCAATTGCTGCCAGTCGTCTTCGCCCAGCACCTTATCCGTCGCCAGCTCGGGCAGCGGATACCACTCAGCCAAGTGCACAGACTCGCTGCGCTCACCGGGCAGGGCCTGCCACACTTCTTCTGCGGTAAAACAAAGAATGGGGGCAATCCAACGCACCAGGGCTTCGGCGACATGGTAGAGGGCCGTTTGTGCAGAGCGCCGCGCCAGACTTTCACTTTGGCAGGTGTACTGGCGGTCTTTAATAATATCGAGGTAAACACCACCCAAGTCACCAGCACAAAAATTGTGGATTTTCTGATAGATGCTATGAAAATTATAGCTCTCGTAGGCGCTGTTAATTTCCGTCTGCAACTGTCCGGCACGGGTAATCACCCAACTATCGAGAGACAGTAGATCAGCGCTGGCCACACAGTCTGTGGCGGGATTAAAACCGTCGAGGTTAGACAACATAAAGCGAATGGTATTGCGAATACGGCGATAGGAGTCGGCCGTGCGACGCAGTATCTCATCGGACACCGTCATTTCACCGCTGAAATCGGTGGAGGCCACCCACAGGCGCAGCACATCGGCACCCAGCTGGTTGATCACCTTTTGCGGGGCCATGACATTGCCCAATGATTTGGACATTTTGTGGCCGTTGGCATCGACAGTAAAACCGTGGGTCAGCACCGCTTTATAGGGCGCAGTGCCGTTGATAGCAATAGACGACTTCAAGGAGGATTGAAACCAGCCACGGTGTTGATCGGAGCCTTCAAGGTAGAGATCTGCCGGATAACGCAGGTTGTCACGGCGACGCAAAACGGCTTCATGACTAACGCCAGAGTCAAACCAGACATCGAGGGTGTCGGTGACCTTGTCGTATTGATCCGCCTCGTCACCGAGTAAATCTCGCGCATCGAGATCGTACCAGGCATCCATACCATCGCGTTCAACCAGCAGGGCAACCTGCTCGATCAAGGCGGGGGTATTGGGATGCAGCTCACCCGTTTCGCCGTGAATAAACAGGGCAATGGGTACACCCCAGGTGCGCTGGCGGGAGATACACCAGTCTGGGCTGTTCTCCAACATGGACTCCATGCGCGCCTGCCCCCACTCGGGGAACCACTGTACTTTTTTGACTTCGGCCTTCGCCGCATCGAGCAAACCGTGCTCGGTCATGCTGATAAACCACTGGGGCGTAGCACGGAAAATCAGCGGCGTTTTAGTGCGCCAGCAATGGGGAAAGCTGTGGGTGATTTTACCGTCGGCCAGCAAGTGCTTACGTTCACGCAGCAGCTCAACAATTTTTTCATCGACTTTGTAAACGTGTTCACCGGCAAACAACTCGACGGAGGGGCGATAAATACCGTGATCGTCCAGTGTATTTAAAGTGCCAATGCCGTATTTACGCGACACAATAAAATCGTCGACACCGTGGTCGGAGGCCGTGTGCACAGCGCCCGTACCCGCTTCGGTGGTGACATGATCACCGAGTAGCACCGGCACTTGTCGGTCGTAAAAAGGATGTTGCAGTAACAACCCCTCCAGCTTTTCACCCTTGCAACGGCCGACAATTGACGAGTCTTCGACCTGCCAGCGCGCCAGTGCCGATTCCATCAGCTCAGTAGCGACCAGTAAACGGCGAGGCTCGCCATTCACCGTGCATTGCAGCAGTACATATTCCAGCTCGGCATGCAGCGACACTGCCTGGTTGGCAGGCAGCGTCCACGGGGTGGTGGTCCAGATAACGACGGTAATTTCACCTTCGCCGCTAAGGCCATCAAAGGCATCGCCAAACTTGGCTTGATCGACAGCGGGGAACATGACATCGATGGAAAAGGAGGTTTTATCCTCGTACTCCACCTCGGCCTCGGCCAGCGCAGAGGCGCCGACCACGCTCCAGTAAACCGGCTTATAGCCCTTCACTAGATGGCCGCTTTCGGCGATTTTGCCGAGGGCGCGAATAATATCGGCCTCGTACTGATAGTTGATGCTCAGATAGGGGTTGTCCCACTCGCCGAAAACACCGAGGCGAATAAAGTCTTTCTTTTGCCCTTCAACCTGGCGCAGAGCATAGTCGCGACACTTCTGCCGGAAGGCTTTGTAATCAATTTTGGCACCGGCCTTGCCGTGCTTTTTCTCAACCTGATGCTCAATAGGCAGGCCGTGGCAATCCCAGCCCGGCACATAGGGAGCGTCGTAACCCATCACCGTACGCGACTTGACGATAATATCCTTGAGGATTTTATTGACCGCGTGGCCAATATGAATATCGCCATTGGCATAGGGCGGGCCGTCGTGGAGGATGAACTTCTCGCGTCCCGCTCGAGCCGTGCGAATAGCGCCGTAGAGCTCATTCTGCTGCCACTTTTTCAGCATGCCCGGCTCGCGCTGGGCGAGGTTGGCTTTCATCGGGAATGCCGTTTTCGGCAGATTCAATGTCGATTTATAATCGTTCATAAGTCTCTGGTTTAGCTCTGGTTTAGCTCAAGTTCAATTCAATTTCAGTTTAGTGCCGGGCAAAGCTCAAGCACTGACTGTCAATTCGATACGCTCGCGAAGTAGTCTCGAGCGGTTTTAATATCCTGATTAATATTGATGACCAGCTCATCAAGGGTGGTAAATTTATGCTCATCACGCAGTTTCTTCTTAAACTCGACGGCGATGCGCTGGCCATAAATATTGCCTACCCAGTCAAGCATATGCACTTCCAGCACCGGCTTGAGTAAGTCGCCAACCGTGGGCCGTAAACCCACATTGGCCACCCCCTGAATTCGATCGCCATTTAACAGCACCTCAACGGCAAACACACCACTCAAAGGTGCCCGATAGCGGTGTAAGTTCACATTGGCCGTGGGAATGCCCAACTTGCTACCTAACTGCTGGCCGTAGCAAACTTTACCCGAAATACGAAAGGGTCTACCAAACAGCGCTGCGGCAGTGTCAAATCTGCCCGCCTCCAACTCAGCACGAATGCGGGTACTGCTCACTCGCTCCCGATCGGCCTTTAACGTTTCGGTGGCAACCACCTGAAAATCATGGGCGGCGCCGACTTCCTCGAGCATGGCAAAATCGCCCTTGCGATCACAACCAAAGTGAAAGTCATCACCGATCACCAAACACTTGATACCGAGACCGCCAATCAACAAGTCGTCGACAAACTGCTGTGCAGTGAGACTGCGCATAGCACGATTAAACTGTAGACAAACCACGCGATCGACACCGGCATCGAGCAGGGCATCAACCTTTTCACGCAAGCGCATCAGCCGTGCCGGAGCTTGCTCACGGGAAAAGTACTCTCGGGGCTGGGGCTCAAACATCATCACTACAGAGGGCAAACCATGATGTTTAGCGCGCTCGTTAACCTGGGCAATGATGGCCTGGTGACCACGGTGTACGCCGTCGAAAGAACCTATAGTCGCAACGCAGCCCCTGTGCTCCTCGCGCAGGTTGTGCAAACCTCGAACAAAGAAATCCACAACGCCATTTGCCACTGCTCAACTCCGCCCTGTTAAAACCGGGAATTATACCCAGCCCAGCGGCTGAAAGGCAGCCCTGGGGTACGAAAGTTAGGCGACACAAAAACCACTATTTTCAAGCGGGTTACTTAACCGGGCTGCGCAACTGGCCGAGTCGGAAACCACAAGCCAACAAAGTCGCGGCGTAAGCGATAAAACCGATACTGCAAATACCCAGCACAGCCAGTGCCCGGGTCATAAAGTCCATCGCAAACCAGTCGCTGAACTGGCTTAGGACAATATATAAAACCCCAGCCATAATGGCGTTGGCTAGCAATAACATGCCCGCAAACGAGGCCCAGCCTCTCGCAGCCCGATAAACCCCCCCACTGCGCAAACCCCGAAACAATAAACCCGCGTTGAGAAACGCCGCCATCGATGTCGCCAACGCCAGGCCCGCGTGGCCCAGCGCAAAGTAGTGGTGCAGAAAATAGACAAAGACAATGTTCATCACCATATTGGCAGCCATCGCGACCAGGCCAATCTTCACCGGCGTTTTCGTATCCTGGCGAGCAAAATAACCCGGCGCCAGCACCTTAATTAACATAAAGGCCACCACGCCCAGAGCATAAGCGCGCAAGCTGTAACCAGCCATGACGATATCGCGCTGGTCGATTTCACTGCCATCGTAAAACAGCGCCGCCAGCAGCGGCTCGGCAATCATCATCAAGGCGATGGAGGCCGGCACCGCAATTAACAGCACAAAACGAATCGCCCAATCGAGAATGGCGTTGAATTCTTGCGACGATTTTGCCGCGTGCTGGCGCGAAAGGTTGGGCAATATAACCGTCGCCGCCGCCACGCCAAACACGCCCAGTGGTAGCTCCGCCAGTCGGTCAGAATAATAGAGCCAGGAAACGCTGCCAGTGGGTAGAAAGGAGGCAATCACCGTGTCGAGCAGCAGATTGATTTGACTCACCGACACACCAAAAATAGCGGGCGCCATCAAGCGCAGAATTTTTTTAACCCCAGGATAATGCCAGTCCAGTTTTGGCGAGGGCAATAAATGAATATTCGCTAAAAAGGGAATTTGGAACAGCATCTGAATAACACCCGCAGTAAATACCCCCCAGGCCAGGGCAAAAACGGGGCGTTCAAACCAGGGGGCCGCCACCAGTGCGGCACTGATTAAACAAACATTCAGCCACACCGGGGTAAAAGCCGGCACCGCAAAACGGTCGTAACTGTTTAAAATGCCACCGGCAAAACCCGTTAAAGAAATAAACAACAAATAGGGGAAGGTCACCCGGATCATATCCGTAGTGGCCTGAAATTTGGCGTCATCGCCGACAAAACCCGGTGCAAAAAGCCCGGCGAGCATGGGCGCGGCAATCACTGCGACAACCGTGAGCATAATCAACACCGAGCCCAGTGCCCCAGCCACACGGTCAATTAATTCTTTAACGGCCGCATGCCCGCCCTCGTTGCGATATTCGGTAAGCACGGGCACAAAGGCCTGGGAAAAAGCGCCCTCGGCAAACAGGCGGCGCAAAAAATTGGGGATTTTAAAGGCAACAAAAAAGGCATCGGCAAAGCCATCGGCACCGATCACCCGGGCGAAAACCACATCGCGTATCAACCCGAGTATGCGCGATATCATCGTCATAGCACCGACGATGGCGCTGGAGCCGAGCAAGCCTCGACTGGGCTTTTTGGCCGGCGTTTGGGTTTCGCTCAATGGTCTATCCTTAACTAACTGGCCCGTTAGCCGCTGCCGACTCGGCTAAACTGGCAAGCAAAATTTCGCGTCTTTTTTGATCGCGCTACCACGACCTCGACACCTGAGGATAGCTAGTGTAACGGCGCAACAAGCCCGCACCAAGCGGCGCGACAAAGACATGTCGGGAAACATTGAATTTGACCACCCTCGCCCCCACATAGGGCTGAGCATACATCAAGGAGATTCCATTGGAACAATATCGAGGCACAACCATTCTTTCCGTCAGGCGCAACGGCAAAGTCGTTATCGGTGGCGATGGCCAGGTTTCGCTGGGCAACACCATCATGAAGGGCAATGCGCGCAAAGTACGCCGCCTGTACAACGGCGAGGTTATCGCTGGTTTTGCCGGCGGCACCGCCGATGCCTTTACTCTGTTCGAGCGCTTTGAAGCCAAGCTAGAAGAGCACCGGGGCAACATCGTACGCGCCGCTGTTGAACTGGCCAAAGACTGGCGCACCGACCGCATTCTGCGCCGCCTCGAAGCCCTGCTCGCCGTGGCCAACAAAGATGCTTCGCTGATCATCACCGGCAACGGCGATGTGATTCAGCCCGAAGACGATTTAATCGCCATCGGCTCCGGCGGCCCCTTCGCCCAGTCGGCGGCCAAAGCCCTGCTCGACAATACCGAGCTAAGCGCCAGAGACATCGTTGAAAAAGGTTTAGAGATTGCCGGTGATATCTGCATCTACACCAATCACAATCGCACTATTGAAGAACTCGACAGCGCCGTCGAAGACAAGCCCGAGCAATAGTAAAACGGGTTATTTATCAGTTAATTTTCAGGAAGCACCCCATGTCAAATATGACTCCTCGTGAAATCGTCCACGAGCTCGATCGCCACATCGTCGGCCAAAATCAGGCCAAACGCGCCGTTGCTATTGCCCTGCGCAACCGCTGGCGCCGCATGCAATTGAGCGAAGAGCTGCGCAATGAAGTGACCCCCAAAAACATACTAATGATCGGCCCCACCGGCGTTGGCAAAACAGAAATTGCCCGCCGTTTGGCGAAGCTATCCAACGCGCCCTTTATTAAAGTTGAAGCCACCAAGTTCACCGAGGTGGGCTACGTTGGCCGCGATGTTGAGTCGATTATTCGCGATCTCGTCGAAACTGCCGTTAAATTACTGCGCGAACAGGAGGTCACCAAGGTTGACCAACGCGCCCAGGATTTGGCCGAAGAACGCATTCTCGACGCACTGCTGCCCCCGGCTCGCGGTGACGACGATAAAGCTGAAACGCAAGACTCCAGCGCTCGCCAACTGTTCCGCAAAAAATTGCGCGAGGGCGATCTCGACGATAAAGAGATTGAAATCGACCTCAGCGCCGCTGCCCCCAACGTCGAGATCATGGCGCCGCCCGGCATGGAGGAAATGACCAACCAACTGCAGGGCATGTTCTCCAATATGGCTGGCGGCAAAACCAAAACCCGCAAGCTCACCGTTGCTCAGGCCCTAAAACACCTGACAGAAGAAGAAGCCGCCAAGCTGGTCAACGAAGACGACATTAAAACTCGCGCCATCACCAATGCCGAGCAAAATGGCATTGTCTTTATCGACGAACTCGACAAAGTTGCCAAGCGCGGCGAAACCTCGGGTACTGATGTTTCCCGCGAAGGCGTACAGCGCGACCTACTGCCCCTGATTGAAGGCAGCACGGTGTCGACCAAGTACGGCATGATCAAAACCGATCACATCTTGTTTATCGCCTCGGGGGCCTTTCACTTTTCCAAGCCCTCCGATTTAATCCCCGAACTGCAGGGCCGCTTGCCGATTCGCGTTGAACTCGACTCACTCAATGCCGACGATTTTCAGCGCATTCTCACCGAACCCAAAGCCTCACTCACCGAGCAGTATCGCGAGCTATTGGCCACCGAGGGCTTGAGCGTCAATTTTAACGACGCGGGTGTAAAACGCCTGGCAGAGATTGCCTTTGAAGTGAATGAGCGCACCGAGAATATCGGCGCACGTCGCCTGCACACCGTGCTTGAGCGCTTGCTGGAAGAAGTCTCTTTTGACGCCGGCGATCTGGCAGCCGATGGCAAAGCCATTGAAATCGATGCCGCCTTTGTCGACCAGCACCTCGACGCACTGGCCAGCGATGAAGATTTATCACGCTTTATTCTTTAACAGGCTATTGCGCTAACGGCGACACAAGCCCCTATTTTAAAGACCTCTATGCCCCTACTTCGACTCGACAACGTCAGCCTCCACTTCGGCACCCGCGACCTCCTTAAAAAGGTCGATCTGACCCTGCACAAAAACCAGAAGATCGGCTTGCTGGGCCGCAATGGCGAGGGGAAAACCACTCTGCTAAAACTGCTCGGCCAGCGCATTCAGGCCGACAGCGGCGAGTACTGGCTGCGCCCCGGCTGCAAAATCGCCTGGCTGGAGCAGGACCTGCCCGATGCCGACGAATCCTCCGTCTACGATTTGGTTGCCAGTGGCCTCGACGATGTCGGCGCCCTGCTCGCGGCCTATCACCACAGTATTAATGACGGTGATATGGACACCATGGCCCGGGTGCAGCAAGAACTAGAGGCCAAAGATGGCTGGGCGCTGCAGCAAAAGGTCGACACCATTATTAGCCAGCTCGAACTACCCGCCGATGCACTGATGAAGTCACTGTCCGGCGGCTGGCGTAAGCGCGTGGCGCTGGCTAAGGCGCTCGTTACCGACCCCGATATATTACTGCTCGATGAGCCGACCAACCACCTCGACATTCTCGCCATTGAATGGCTCGAAAATCAGCTGAAAAACTTTCGCGGCGCGTTGATTTTGGTCACTCACGACCGGGCCTTTTTGCAGCAAGTGGCCAATGAAATCGTCGAGCTAGACCGCGGCACACTGCACGCCTGGCGTGGCGATTACCACGGCTTTCTGGTTTATCGCGAACAGCAAATGGCCGAAGAGGAGAGAGCCAACGCCCTGTTTGACAAAAAACTCGCCCAGGAAGAAGTGTGGATACGCCAGGGCATTAAAGCCCGCCGCACCCGCAACGAGGGCCGGGTGCGCGCCCTGAAAAACCTGCGCGATGAGCATTCCCAGCGCGTCAGCCGCCAAGGCAAGGCCGATTTCAGTATCGAAGCCGGTGGCACCTCGGGTAAAATCGTCGCCGAGCTTGAACACGTCAGTCACGCCTTTGGGGGCACACCGGTCATCAGCGACCTGTCGCTGAAAGTGATGCGCGGCGACCGCATCGGTTTTGTCGGCGCTAACGGCGCGGGCAAGTCGACCCTGCTCAAAGTCTTGCTCGGTGAACTGGTGCCCCAGGCGGGCACGGTGAAGCTCGGTACCAAAATGGAAATCGCCTATTTTGACCAGCTAAGAAACCAGCTCAACCCGGAACAAAACCTGCTCGACAACGTCTGTGGGGGGCGCGACTTTATCAATATCAATGGCAAAGACCGTCACACCATCAGCTATTTAAGCGACTTCCTGTTCAGCCCCGACCGGGTGCGTATTCCGGTAAAAACCCTCTCCGGCGGCGAACAAAACCGCGCCATTTTAGCCAAGCTCTTCAGTAAACCCGCCAATGTGCTGGTGCTCGATGAGCCGACTAACGATCTCGACATCGAAACCCTGGAGCTGCTCGAAGAAATCTTATTAGACTTTAACGGCACCGTACTGCTGGTCAGTCACGACCGGGAGTTTATGGATCACACCGTGACCCGCATCCTCACCTTTGACGGCCAGGGTAAAATTAGCCCCCACATGGGCGGTTACAGCGACTGGGTAGCCAGGGGCGGCAAGCTACAGGCCGAAAGCCAAACGACTAGCCCGGTGAAGAGTACCGGAGCCCCTTCAACAGACGCCGACAAAACCGCTGCTAAAAGACCCGTCGTGGCGAAAAAGAAACTCCCCTACAAAGTGCAACGTGAGCTCGACTCGCTACCGGCTTTAATAGAAGAGTTAGAGAATCGCCAGACTGAACTGGAAGCCATCATCGGCCAGGCAGACTTCTACAGTCAGGAACAAGCGACACAGCAAGAAACCCTCGACGAAATGACAGCCCTCGTGGCCAAACTTGAAGAGATCTATGCCCGCTGGGAAGAACTCGATGCAGATTGAAGCGTAAATGAAAGTAAGTAAACGGCCGACTCTAGCCGTTCTATAAACTTCAAATAGCACTTCAAATTGCGCCTCAAATTGACACCCCGCCCCCTGCTCGCTTAAGGTTGCGGGCTTCCCAGCTCAACTAGCCACCCTACAACGCACTTTACAAACCATAGTGGAGAAACCCATGCCCAGTTCTGTTGAAATTGCACCCGGTCGTTATCGCGAATCTTACGGTCGTTACCTCGAAGATTTTAAAGTCGGCGACATTTACGAGCATCGCCCCGGCCGCACCATTACCGAGACGGACAACACCTGGTTCACCCTGCTCACCATGAACCAGCACCCCCTGCATTTCGACAAGGAATACGCCAAGCACAGCGAATTCGGCAAAATACTGGTCAACAGCACCATGACTCTGTCGATGGTTGCGGGCATGAGTGTCTCCGATGTGAGCCAGAAAACCATCGCCAACCTGGGTTGGGACAAGATCAAAATGCCAGCGCCCGTTTTTGTCGGCGACACCATTTATGCCGAGTCTGAAGTATTAGAAATTCGCGAATCAAAAAGCCGCCCCACTGCGGGCATTGTCTCCGTCAGAACCCTGGGCAAAAATCAGGACGACGTAGTGATTATGGATTTTGTACGCTCCATGCTGATCCCCAAAACCGGCCACGCGGTAGACGATAAAGCCAACTACTAGCGCAAACCGTAGCAAGTAAGGCCCGGCTGTTAATTGCCCCCTTTATTAACAGCCACGCCACCCCTCTTCATTTTCACTGCTCGGCTTAGCCATCGCCCTGCAGCCGCCCAATACGAGAACCCCCATGTCAAACGAAGAAGAAACGCTCATCCTCGACAGTGTTAACCGCTGGTTGCAACGCGATGTTGTACCTTATGCCCACGACCTTGAACAGGCCGACGAATACCCCCACGCCATGGTCGAGCAAATGAAAGAGCTGGGGCTGTTCGGCGCGACGATTGACCCGGAATACGGCGGCCTCGGGCTCAGTGCCTCCACCTATTCAAAAATCGTTGCCGCTGTGGCCGAGGTATGGATGTCACTGTCGGGCATTTTCAACTCCCACCTGATTATGGCGCGCTGCGTACAGAGCTTCGGCACCGAAGAGCAAAAGCAAAAGTACCTACCGCGCTTCGCCACGGGCGAGCTGCGCGGCGGCATTGGCCTCACTGAGCCCGATGCCGGCACCGACCTGCAGGGCATTCGCTGTACCGCTAAAAAAGATGGCGATTACTATGTGGTCAACGGCTCGAAAGCCTGGATCACCAACTCCGTTGAAGGCAGCGTTATCGGCCTGCTGGTTAAAACCGACCCCACCGCCACCCCGCCCCGCAAGGGCATGAGCATGTTTATCGCCGAAAATGGCGAGGGCTTTAATGTCAGTAAAAAGCTGAAAAAACTGGGCTATAAAGGCATTGATACGGCCGACATTAGCTTCGACAACTACCGCGTACACAAAGACTGCCTGATTGGCGGCGTTGAAGGCCGAGGCTTTTACAATGCCGTTGGCGGCCTCGAACTGGGCCGCATCAACGTTGCCGCCCGCGGTGTCGGCGTTGCCACAGCCGCACTAAAACAAGCCACCGCCTACGCCCAGCAGCGTAAAACCTTTGGCAAACCCATTTGCGAACACCAGGCAATACAGCTAAAGCTCGGCGAAATGGCCACCCGCACCGAAGCAGCTCGTCTATTATTGGAGCAAGCCGCAAAGGCCTTTGACCGCGGCGAACGCTGCGATATGGAAGCCGGCATGGCCAAGTACTTCGCCACCGAAGCCGCCGCCAAAAATGCCGACGAAAACCTGCGTATCCACGGCGCCTTCGGCTACTCCTGCGAAGCCGACGCCGAACGCCTCTACCGCGATGCACCGCTAATGATTATTGGCGAGGGCACCAACGAAATGCAGCGCATTATTATTTCGCGCCAGCTGATCGAGCGAAATCCTATTTGAATGTAATGCGGTAGCAAGCATAAGCCTGCTACCGCATCCCTTCCCTTCGAAAAAACTTAGCCTAAATACCACAGCACTAGTACTCAGTTCACAATAATTCTTAAAACTGAGCTCTAGTGCTTAGCTATAAGCGACGCGCGCTACCTTCCTCAGTCCGCAGCTGATATCGTTGAATCTCACATAATCGACAATAGCGAACAACCCGCTAATCATAAGAGTTATCCGCATAACCATCACCTAACAATTCACTCATGGGCTGATCGGCGCAACGTATCGAGGGATTGAAGAAAGAAATGTCAGACGAAAAAAGCAATCCTTCAAACTGGTACAACCAACTCGAATCAAATCGTCAATTTGTCATTGGCGCAGTGGTTCTACTTTGCTGTGCGATAACGATAGTCATTTCTCTGCGCAACCCAGTTGACTATGACAGCTTCTGGCACCTGCAAATGGGCAAAGACCTGGTAGAAAATAGACTCAGTCCCTACCAGGATCATTACAGTTTTACCTACAAAAACGAAACCATTACCTCCCCACCCGTGCTGTTTCAGGTCGGGCTATACAGTTTTGTTAAGCTCTTTGGCGAGTGGGGCGGCTTTATTGCTTTCAAACTGCTAGCCTTTTTACTAACAATTGGGCTTATGCTCGCCTGGTTAAAACAAATTAAAGCACCGGCTTTGGTATACTGCTTAGTGCTTCCCATGCTCGTCATGCTGATTCAATACCGGGCCCAATTACGGCCGGAATTAATTAGCTACAGCCTCAGCATCATAGCTCTGATACTGTACCAAAGAACACGGCTCCAGCTCTCTATAAAGGCCATTACACCAATTGCTTTGTTCTTATTATTCTGGATAAATTATCATTCCGCGATCCTTGGTTACGTCATTTTCTTTGGCCTTTTTATTGATATTGGATTCAAACTCATCAAAGAAAAAGCAGAGAAAAACTCATGGCTGAGTTGGGCTGGCTGGGGGGTGATACTAGTTGCTATCGGCTTTATAAACTCGAGCATGGCACACCCCGTTTATGGCTCGCTGACATTTCCAGAAGTATGGAAAGGGTTAATTGAGGAATATCAATCACCGTTAGCGTCAAAGCAACCTGTATCCGTCTACATACTAGTCATGATAGCCGTAACAACCTTGGCCATGGCTGCAAAGCAACGGAAGTTTGGCTATCTTGTATGCGGTGGAATTTTCTTATACTCGGGCTTAACAATGGTCAGAATGATCACGCCAACCGGGATCATCTTTCTTGGTATGTTTGCCCACCTACTAAGTAATACCAAAATTAAGAGTACATTTGAATCACAAAGTAGTGTGCAACTAATTTTGCCTTTATTACTGTCCATAGCAATATTCTTCATACCATTATGGGAAAATATTACCTATGTACGCAATGCTATGCAAGAAAATCGTAGCTATACACATTTATTCCCGGAGCGTCTAGCTAGCTACATGCTGGACAACAATAAGACAGGTCGTATTTTCAATTCCTACGGTATTGGCGGGTTTTTAATTCACCGCTTAACACCAAAAAGCCAAGTCTATATTGATGGCAGAACAGGCATTCTCTATCCACCCGAACATTTTGAATTATTTATAGAAGCTCGACGCGATGCTAAAGCCTTGTCAGCTGAAATTGAACAATATGGTATCGACTTTGTTGTGTTACCTAGCATCCCCTATGCCTCCTTAGTCGTAATGGAAGTTGGCGGACTGGCATTAGATTTTGTTGACACAAATTATGCGCTATATAGCAGGAAAGATGCCCTCCTACCTATGACAGGCAAGCTATGGGCCAAACCATTTTGCTGGAACGATGAACAGTCGACGACCTTATCTCTTGAATGGCAAGCCGCACAACTAAATCTTCCTGCAAACGCACCAGTTATGCCCTTGTTAGCTATCGCAGCCAACTACTCCTCTGCACAAAACAGGGAGGACTACCTGAAGAACCTAGCCACTGAAGACACACAGTATGACGATAGTAAACGATTTGCAGGATATCGAGCACTTGATCATGGCTTAAACAATCTGGCAATAGAGCTATTCAGCAGCATCGAATTTGAAGTCAGGCATCGGAAGGATTTCTTAGCCCTTGCCTTGGCACATTTACGAGACGGACAGCTCGAATTAACAGAGCAAATT
>CAYWXW010000038.1:20087-23003 GCA_964462265.1 uncultured Porticoccaceae bacterium
GGTCGAGACTTGAATTCAACGACATCCTTATCATGCGAGGGTTACTGACCGAAATACGGAAGCAGAAGCCCCTAGAACATATAACCCAGGAATTTCTAGATGGCATTTTTTCACAAGCAGGCAGCGCCACCTTCAGCGAGAAAAACAGATTTGTAAGCGTTGCCACCTTCTGCGGCAAGCCACAAGAGCCCGCAATACGACAAAGTACAAAGACGGAATCCTAAGAGTAAACAATACGATCAGTTTTTCTTTCCAGATAGATTTACTGCCCAACTGAGCTCTTCCTAGCTATAACTAACAAGCTACCACCGAAAAAATTAGGTAAATATTTGTTAAGTTTATTTTCACACAATGAAACATAAAGAAGTATCTTGCTTAAAAATGGGTGGAGTGCAATATCCCCAGCACTGCCATTTCCCACAGCAGGATCTACTCTACAGCCGTAGATTATTTTCCTTAATAACAATAGCGGCACAATACTCATAAAAAAATACCTTGCCACAACAACATCAAAACCTGCTGCCTCAAGAAGTCCGATTAGGCTTTTTCGTGTGTAGCGTTTTTTGTGCCCAGCCAAGACATCATCTCTATTCCACAACCATTGATGTGATGGGACAGTTAATACAATATTTCCACTATCTTTCAGCATTTGACTAATGTTAACGAGGGCCTTTTCATCCTCTTTGATATGTTCCAACACATCAAAACAGCAAACGGCATCAAATTCATTTTCAAACGGCGTACGCAACAGGTCAAACTGATAGCAATCATCAATTCCGTAAGACTTTGCATATCGTAAACCATTGATATGCATTTCACCCACAGCAATGTTGTCAAAGCCCTCACGCTTTAAAAACTGAGATACATTACCTGTTCCGGCTCCAACCTCAATTATTTTTGACGAACTACCAACAACCTCTCTCATCCGTGAAGCAATGAATTGTTTTCTAGCTAAAAACCAGAAATGTCGTTCTTCCTCCCTGTACAAAATATCTAACCCTTGAGATTTGTAGTCAGCATGTCCCTCATCGATACAATCATGAAAGACTACTATTCCGTCAACAATTTTATATTTTCTAGAAATCAACTAGCTACCTTTACTCAGACAATAGACACCTGTGATTATTAAACAAAGTCCCGACACCTTAACTAAATTAAAAGGTTCCCTAAAAGCAACAACTGCAAAAGCACTAGTCAAAACCGCCAAGCCACCAACAATTATCGGATAAGCATGTGAAATATCGAATTTGGTCATTGCTGCCATCCATGCGAGCGACGCTGCAAAAGCAGCGGCAAACCCACTTAAAATATACCCATCAAAAAATAGTCGCAAAAGAAAATTTAGCTTTTGCGAAAATGGGTCGGGCAGCTGCCCATAAAAGCCCAAACGCCACTTAAGTATAAGCTGACCATATACCGTGAAAACCACGGTTGCAAAAATATAAGTATATTTCACTATAATTACGCCATGTTTACCCTTATCAAATTGGGCATATTTTTTGTTTTATCAATCATCTCATCCATTGCATTGAACTTCATAAACACTATTCCTAGTTTTTGCGTCATGACATCATCAATTTTGTCTCCAGTTTTCCACCACATCAATTGATCTATAACATTGCCTTGGATTGACTGTTCAAACGTAACGTTCGACACCCTTCCGGCATCGGCGGCCATTACACAGTGCCTTGTAAAACATCCCTTTACTGACATTTGAATTAAGTCACTACAATCAAGGCCTGCTGCTCCCCGGACAATAAAAGAGGGGTAGTCAATCCCCGTCGCAACATGAACAAATTGAGTGTAGAGATCCCCAGGTGCCCGTCGACATATCTCAATTATAAAGGGCTCCCCCTCACGCAAAATATATTGAATATGGAAAATACCTGTTTTTAAATTTAGGAGCGATGCAATCTTCTCGGCAACATTACAAAGTCTTCGAAGTATTCCTGCTGGCGTACTACCAGGAGTTGAAGCCCCTGACACCAAATATGGGTTTAGATAATAATATTCATCATCATCAAAATAAAAAACCACCCGCCCATCGCGGACAAATGTCGATAGACCATGCCGACTACCTTCAATAAACTCCTCCACCACCACTCTTTTTGCCCGCGAACACGCAAAGGCGTTCTCCAATGCTACAACCGCTTCTTGTAGACAATTAATGGTAGAGACCCCTTTTCCACCAGTTAGATCAACAGGCTTAACTATGACAGGAAATTGAAAATCAATTAGCTGCTTGAGCGCGTCATTAACAGACTCAAACCCCGCGGCATGAGGAGAAGGTATACCATGCTCGGAGGCGAATTTACGATACAGGTCTTTGTGGTGGATGATTTTCGCAATCTCATACGAGTCGTGTCCTGGCAAGCCCATTTGCTCGGCAACGTAAGCTGCCGAAAGTGCTGAAAAATCATTACAGGAAGCACATACCGCATCTACCCGCAGAGATTTCGCAAGATTAAGCATCGCTTTTTCGTCTGAAAAATCCTCAAGGCGGCACTCATTAGAGTAGCGATGCCCAAGGTCATCCGGCCTGTTACCGCTAGTGATAACATAGTACCCCAGTGCTCTTGCTGCTTTAATGAGGGGGACGTCTGCATAGCCACCACCCAGAAGAAGCAATTTTTTATCCCATCGCATCAACTGCGCTTTTTCGGTATAAAAAACATCACCGTCTCATCCACTCCTTCTGTGTAATGCCTTAAAAAAACCTCATAGTCATCACGGTAGGACAATATAAGTTCAGGGATTTTCCAGAAATCATCACATCTATGGTAAACACTAATCGCAAGCTTTGGGTGGTACTTAGCAATAGCTAGCCCAGCACCTTCAATAGCTTGCAACTCACCCCCTTCAATATCCATTTTAAGAAAAGAAAATGGCTCCTGCTGCATATCATCCAGGGGTTTA
>CAYWXW010000038.1:23013-26944 GCA_964462265.1 uncultured Porticoccaceae bacterium
ACGCTCCCATACTCACATGATACGGCTATATCCGGGAATTCATCGACAAGGTCGGCTTTAACACGGCAGGCTACTGCCATGTCCTTTGCTTTTTGTTTAATCTTTTTGCGATCATGTTATTCAATTTTGATGTCACCTTGCTCACTCAATCGAGAAGCCGAGCCATCTGCCTTAAACTTCAGCACCCGAGAGCAATTCGAGAGGCCGTGCAGATGAAAATAAATCTTTTCGTGCTCTGCAAGTGCCTCCTGGACGACAGTCATATTTCCCGGCTCTGGCTCATATATATGAACACCTGTATAGCCCGGGCATCGCTTAATAAACTCCAGGCTGGTGTATCCATCAAAGCCTCCGACATCAACAAAAGTCTCACCTTCTTGCTTCAATGCAAGGAAATTTTCGAAATACTGACGGTATTGAGTGTCAGTAAACCCTCTCATATATTCAAGGTCGCTTGATAGCCGAAAGTTAATTAGCCTATTAAAAATCAGTTTCGATTCTTTATCTTGCAGTAAGCTATCAACCCAAACGTAACGATCTCTATGCAATTCAAAATCTATTGCAAATTCATCCCAAAATTTTACTGGAATTAAATCAACTGGCCCATACCGCTTGAAAGAAAAATAGTCTAGAAACCGAACACCATAATTTTTCAAGCGTTGCGCAGCCACGAATGGGCGACCCACCACGGCTGAAACCACCAAAGCATTTCTCGGCACCGCCTCAATACGAATGATTGGCCTACCCAGAAACTCTATATCTTGGGTGTAGTCATCAATAAAGCCGTCAACATCTATGGCCTGGGCAATACTGCTAGCATACTCGTTCCGGCCAAGGATATAACGAGGACTTACGCCAGAAAGAAAATCATCACAAAAAATTTGTGCAACTTCATTATACGAATGATTCTCAATATCTAAAAAAGAATTAGGCGATTTCATAATTATTCTATTCCGGTAGCACTATTGTTTTCCAACACCGTTCTTTAGATGAATCCGCCATCGCCTCAAGCATGATAAGCCCCTCTAAAGCATGCTTAGCCGAGAACACATAATCCGTCGATGCTTGACTGCCTGTATCGCGGTACACTTCAAGGCTATCTCCAATATCTGAATACAAGTTGGCAAATGCTTCGAGAAACCCCCCGGGGTGGCCCGGTTTAAATCGGTTATATCGCGGGCTATGTGCAATGCCAACATCAACACTAGCTCGATCGATAATGCTTTTGCGTCCCATGTTGTCATGATGGGTTAAAAACTCTGGATCCATCTGATGCCATTCAGCAGAGCCTTTTTCTCCAAACACCCGCACCCGCAAGCCATTCCGATACCCTAGAGCAGCTTTACTAAACCAGATACTACACTCAAGCGAATCAGTATAACGGGCAAGGCACATCGTATTGTCAATGATTTGACTAAAACGGCCCTGACTACTTTGCATGGCTACCAATTCGACGGGCTTCTCTCCAGTTAAAAAATCGATAATGTGATGGAGGTGAACACCAAGGTCTAGCGACATAGTAGGTAGCTCCGAGTCCTGTAGACGCCAGTCCTGCGGCCGCATAGGATTACCGTCCTTATTGAGGCGTGCGAAACCCTCCTGCGGCATTTCTATGTGGATTTGCTCCACTCTACCCAGTCGCCCATGCCCAATCATGCACTTGAGTTCGCGCAACATTGGATACCCCGTATAGTTATAGGTAACCGCAAGGAAGCCTCGCTTTTCTTCTTGAACTCTCCCTATCAGCATGGCATCAGCGCTTGAACACGCTAGCGCTTTCTCACAGATGACAGGAAACCCTTGCTTTAAAGCCTGAGTCACCATTTCTATGTGTGACGGAGTCGGTGTCAGCACAACAATGGCATCGATTCTTTTTTTTTCTTGTTCCAAGAACGCCTGAAAACTGCCGTATTGTCGCTCTGGCAAAATGCCCCACTGCGCAGCAGTTTCGATATTTACATCTCTATTTCTACTAAAGCACCCAGATTGAACCTTGAATCGCCCATCCATTTGCGCGGCAATAAAGTGTGTTGAACCTACTGCAGAGTTAACCCCCCCTCCCACAAAGCCAATATTAAGTGGCTCAGTCATTCTTTGGCTCAATCTCAAAAGTAGTGGAATCTACGATATAAAGCGGCCGACCTTTAACCTCATCAAAGATTTTCCCTATATACAGCCCCATAATACCGATACCACCCATGATAAGACCCGCTGTGAAATAGATGGAGACCATTACGCTTGTCCAACCTGCTGCAGGAATACCCCACAAGAAGTATCGTACAACTAACCACAGGGCGTAGAACAAGGATGACAGGGAAAGGAGCAAACCAAGTTTAACGGAAATACGTAGCAGCTTGTTTGAATGAGCAACAATGCTACCGATGGCAAGGCGAATCAGGCTCTTCAAAGTATAGCTGGATTTCCCCTGTGCCCTGCTTGCATGTACAACATCGATTTCTACACGCCTAAACCCCACCCACAACGCAAATAAACCAAAAGAGCGGTTTTGTTCTTTCAGCATATCAATACTGCGAATTACTTTACGAGCATAGATACCAAAATTACTAATTCGATTATCGACTTTTGCACCGGTAAAGTACGTAAAAACCTTGTAAAAAAACCTTGACCCTATTTTTTTTAAAAAGCCATCTTGCCTATTCTCACGTCGGCCAACAACAACGTCATAACCCTCCTGAGCTTTCTGATAGAGCCGAACTATTTCCTCCGGTCTATCCTGTAAATCACAATCCATAACAACGACCCAGTCGCCTCGCACTTGGTCTAGACCTGCGGTAATGGCGTAATGTTGCCCGAAGTTTCGCGAAAGATTAATACCCCTCACCCGCTTATCTAAATTCGCAAGCTCTTTTATTCGCAACCAGGATTCGTCAGGGCTAGCGTCATTAACTAAAATTATTTCATAATTAGACGATATGGATGAAAGCGCCGTATTCAGTCTAGAGCACAGTTCACTAAGGCTCCCCTGTGATTGATAAACAGGGATGACTACCGACAAATCAATCATTGAGAACTACTCATTGAAACACGCAACATAAGCTGATAATTACGTTTAATTGCACAATATTCAACATCCCTGTTTTATACAAAAAAACCTGTCGGCCTTAAAGCTAAATTTACTTACATGACGAATTATATCTAAATATCATTTCCTAGCGAATGTACTTGTGTCGCAGAATAAACATGCGTTGCATTAAATACACCCTCCATAGTCGATCTATCAAGTAAAACGGGCTTAATAGTAACTGTTAAAATACCATTTTCACGGCTGTTAATGAAGATCGGACGAAACAACAGGATTACTTGCAAAGCCCACCTGCTCATCATCTGCTGTACACTGCTGCCTGCTGAAACACACATAAAATCGCGAGAAAAAGCATGAGAGTCCCCTTCAATAAACCCTACATGACCGGCAAAGAACTATGGTATATCAGCCAGGCTCATGCAAATGGACATTTAGCCGGTGATGGGGTATTCACCCGCCAGTGTAATAGCTGGCTCGAGAGCTATATTGGTTGCAACCAGGCATTACTAACGCATTCCTGCACTGGCGCCCTGGAGATCGCGGCTATTCTCGCCAACCTTCAGCCGGGTGATGAAGTGATCATGCCCTCGTACACCTTTGTCTCGACGGCAAATGCTTTTGTGCTGCGCGGTGCCGTGCCAGTTTTTGTCGATATTAGAGCCGACACTCTCAATATTGATGACAAGCTGATAGAAGCATCTATTACAGAAAAAACTAGGGCTATTGTGGTTGTCCATTACGCAGGTGTGGCCTGTGAAATGGACACCATCATGGATATTGCCCGTAGACATGAGCTACTTGTAATAGAAGATAACGCACAGGGCCTAGGTTCCAGCTACAAAAATAGACCCTTAGGCAGCATTGGGGATCTAGCAGCGATCAGCTTTC
>CAYWXW010000039.1:0-9836 GCA_964462265.1 uncultured Porticoccaceae bacterium
TTAGCTTCGTGCGTTCTGCACAAACATAAGAATAATAAGCAGGGGGCAGACAAAGCGGATATACCCTGGCCAGATTTTCCAGAACAGACTGTTCTCGGCTGCGGTAAAACCCGCGCTGATTTCCCTCAGTAATTTATCACGGTGCAGTACCCAGCCTGCAAATACACAGAGCATAACGCCGAGCAGGGGTTGGCTGTATTTAGTGGTGAGGCTAATCACGCCGGCGAAAAGCTGGTCAAAGTTGTTAAGGATCAGCAGGCTAAGGCCAAAGATGAGACTGGCGACAAGCCAGGTAGCGCGGCAGCGGCTTAGCTTAAATTCCTCCAGTGCAAAGGTGACGGGTACTTCTAGCATTGATATTGACGAGGTTAATGCGGCAATCGTCAGCAGTAAAAAGAAAACCAGACCAATAAATACCCCGGCAGAACCCAGTGAGTTAAACAGGCTAGGCAGGGTTTGCAGGATTAAATCGGGCCCGGCGATCAGCGTATTTTCGCTACTGTAGATTTCAATGCCTCGGTGCTGGGCGACGAACATGGCGGGAATAATCAGCAGACCGGCGAGAAAGGCAATGCCGGTATCAATCAGCGCAACGTAGGCCCCGGTGAGTGGCAGGTTGTCGGTTTTACTCACGTAGGAGCCATAAACCAGCATGGTGCCAACACCGAGGGAGAGAGAGAAAAAGGCCTGGCCCATGGCGCTGGTCAGCAGACCGGGATCGGTGATGAGACTGAAATCAGGCAGCAGATAAAGGCGCAGGCCTTCCATCGCGCCGGGCAGGGTGAGCACGGTGGCAACCAGGCCGAGCATCAGTAATACCAGGGCCGGCATGAGCCGGGTTGACCAGCGCTCGATACCGTCTTTAACACCGCGAGCGACAATGCTTGCGGTGAGCAGGGAAAACAATCCGCAAAATAAAATATCGCGAGACAAGCTCGATTGCTTAAGCCAGTTTGCGGCTGGCTGTTGACCACTAATGTTTGCCAGTGCAGCGGGCACCTGGGCCATTAGCCAGCCGGCGACGATGGCGTAAAAGCTGAGAATCAGGCTGGCGATCACTACCCCGTACAGACCCGTGGCGCGGCCGAGAACTTTCAGGCTTGGCCGGCTCGTCAGTTGGGGCAGGGCGCCGACCATGTTGTGCCGGGTGTGGCGACCGATGATCAGCTCAGCCATTAAGGCGGGATAGGCGAGCAGGAAGGCGAGAACCAGATAAACCAGTACAAAAGCGCCGCCACCGTGGCTGGCCGTTTGGGTGGGGAAGCCCCAGATATTGCCCAGCCCGACAGCCGAGCCAGTCGCGGCAGTGATAAAACCGAAGCGTGAGGAAAACTGCCCGCGTGTCTTTGCCGCGTCTTTTAGCGCCATGGGGCCGGTCTAAACGTTTGCCAGAGCTGACTTATTTGAATACCGGTTTGCGCTTTTCGCGAAAGGCAGTGACACCCTCTTTGGTGTCGTCATCGAGAAACAGAAAGGGCATAACGTCTTTGGCGTAGGTCAGGTCGTCGCCGCCGAGTTCGCGATTGTAGATCGACTTGGCGTAGCGGATGGCCATTTGCGGCTTGCTGGCCAGTTCATCGGCCAGTGCAAAGGCTTCTGCTAACAGCTGTTCGTGAGGCACAACCTTCAGTACTAGCCCTAAGTCTTTTGCCTCTTCGGCACTGAGTTTGACCCCGGTCATACTCAGGTATTTGGCCTGTTGGCGGCCGACTAATTTATTCAGCCGGGCGATGGCAAAGCCGGGTAGCAGGCCGAGCTGAATTTCGGGTACTGAAAATTTGGCTTGTTCGGAGGCAATAATAAAGTCGCAGGCTATGGATATTTCAAAGCCGCCGCCAAACGCGTAGCCGTTCACCGCGGCAATGACGGGCTTGTTGATTTGCTCGGGCAGGGCGAGGATGTCGAGCACCTCGTCAATAAAGTTTTTGGCGTAGGTGGGGGTGAATTCGAAGCCGCTGATGTCGGCACCCGCACAGAAGGATTTTCCGCCAGCCCCGGTGAGTACGATGACACGCACGCCATCGTCATGGCGAGCCTGATCCAGCGCATTACAAAAGCCAGCGCGAATGCCCGTGCTCAGTGCGTTGAGCTTGTCGGGCTCGTCGAAAGTGATAAGGGCGGTAGTGCCGTTTGTTTCGTAATTAACGCTGTCAAATCGCATCGAGCGGGCCTCTATCTGGTGGGAAAATGGGATTGGGTTGTTGGCATGGGGTGGTGCTGTCGTGCGTATTGCCGTGGGATAGTGCAACATTCTCTACAGGGCTGACAAGTGTCAGCCCTGTAGAGAATGTGAGTTTAAGTGCTTGTACGTAGGGACTTATTTTGCTGCTTGTTTGGCCAGGGCTTTAGCGGCCAGTCGAGTCTTGATCGTTTCGAGAAAGCCTTCCAGAATCGAGTAAACGGCGGGCACGACGACCAGTGTCAGCAAGGTAGATGACAACAACCGATAGTGGCCCGTTAGTTTCGTGTCCGGCACCAAAGCCCATTGCCGCAGGTAGCATCGCTAAAATAACGGTAAATGAGGTCATTAATACCGGGCGCAGGCGAACCGGGCAGGCGTCGACCAAGGCTTCGTCGATGGACTTGCCGTCATTGCGCCGCTGGTTGGTGAGATCAACCAGCAGAATCGCGTTTTTAGCCACCAGGCCAACCAGTAACACCAGGCCAATCATTGAATAGGTATTCAAGGTGTTGTTGGTCAACCAGAGCAGGGCGATGCCGCCGATCATGGCCAGTGGTTGGGCGGTCATAATAATCAGTGGCTGCAAAAACGAATTGAACTGGCTGGCCAGCACCATGTACAGCAAGATCGTGGCGAGGGTGAAAGCGAAGATCATATTGCTGGCGGTTTTGCCAAATTCCTCGGCCTGGCCTTTAAAGACCAGGGTGTAGCCGACCGGCAAAATTTCATCCGACAGTTGTTTGACCGTATTAATAGCCTCAGCCAGAGGTAGTTCGGGCTTGCCGTAAAAAGGCGCTGAATAACGCAGATCCAGGCGCGAAATCGATGCTGGCCCCAGAGTTTCCTCAAGGTGGGCAACGGTGTCGATGCGGATCATGGTGCCAGTGCGCGAGCGCAGGTAAATACGGTCGAGGTCATCAGCCGACTGAAAGTAGCCGTCGGCGGCTTTAATGCGCACGTCGTAGCGCTCGCCATCGCCGGGGTCGTCGTTAAATTTGGCGACATCCATACCGCCAATCATGACGTTGACTGCCTCGGCAATATCGCGACTGGAAAACCCAAGGTCGGCAGCGCGGGTGCTATCGACACGCAGCTGATATTGGGGCAGGGCCAGGTTGAGGTCGAGATCGATATAGCCAATGCCATCAACCGCCGCTAGCTTTTCTTCGAGTTGATAGGCGAGGCGGGCGACTTCATTCAGGTTGGGGCCATTAATGGCAAATTGCAGGGGTTCGCCGCGCTGGCCACCCATTTTCGGGATGGGTGCGGCGAAGGCTTTGGCGCCGGGAATAGTGGCAAACTTTTTGGCGAGTATGGCAATCAGTTCCTGCTGGCTTTGCTCGCGCTCGGCGGCGGGGGTCATGCGCACAAAACCTGCGGCGGTGGTTACCTGGCGGCCGCTGGTGCCGAGGCCGAAGAAGGCACTCATGATGACATCGTCGTGTTCGGCCAAAATGGCTTCGACTTCTGCCAGACGGCCGCTGGAGTAGTCCAGACCGGAACCGAGGGGGGTGCGCACAATGACCATAAAGCTGGCCTCGTCCTGGCCCGGCGAGAATTCTTTACCGATATCTTTGAGAAAGAAAGTGCAACCAAAGACCAGCAGCCAGGTAATGAAAATCACGCTCCAGCGAAAGCGTAGGGCCAGGCCCAGTAATTTGGTGTAAGCATTCTCCATGGCGCGAAAGCTGCGTTCCAGCCAGTAATAGAGGCCGCCAGTGTGTTCTTCGACCTGTAAGAAGCGTGAGCAGAGCATGGGCGTCAAGGTCATGGAGACAAACCACGAGACCAGTACGCCAACGGTGACAACAACCGCAAAGGAAGAGAAAAACTGGCCGATAATGCCGCCGAGAAAGATCACCGGCACAAAAATTGAGACCAGTGAAAGAGTGGCCGCCAGCACCGGAAACACCACCTCTGCAGTGCCGTGAATGGCCGCTGAGCGGGGGTCGGGGTCGATGGACTCGCGGTGGCGATAGATGTTTTCCAACACCACAATGGCGTCGTCCACCACAATACCAATTAGCAAGAGTAGTGCTAACAGGGTCATCGAGTTGAGGGTGTAGCCGAGGAAGTAAATGGCGGCGATGGAGCCAAACAATGAAATGGGGATGGCGATGGCGATAATAATGGTGGAGCGAATACTTTTCAGGAAAATCCACACGACAAAGGCCGTCAGCACGGTGCCGAGAATTAAATGCTCTTCCAGAGAGCTGACCATGGCGCGAACAAAGAGGGAGTCATCGGAGGCCACGGAGAGTTTCATGCCAGGGGGTAGCTGTGGGCGTATTTCTTCGTTGATGCGACGCATGGCTTCGTCGATGATTTCAACCGTATTCGCTTCGGCAATTTTGGTAATGCCGAGGCCGACGGTGGGCTTGCCATTGACCCGGGCCAGGCTACGAGGGTCGGCCATACCGTCTTCAACTTCGCCAATATCGCCGAGCTTGAGCGGCGCACCATCGCGATAGGCAACCACCAGGTTTTCCAGATCGCGGGGGTTGTGGTACTCCATGTCGAGCTTCACCATGTGCTCGGTTTCACCGCTGACTAAAAAGCCGCCGGGCATCATAAAGTGTTCATTTCTCACAGCGGCTAGCACTTCAGCAGTGGTGACATTAAAGGCCGCCATGCTGTCGAGGTTGAGGTTGACGCGGATAGTGCGTTCGCGTTTACCGCCGATTTGCACCTCGCCGACACCATTAATGGTCTCGAGGTTTTTCTTGACAGTGTTAATGGCGTAGCTGTTGAGCTGCTGCATGGTGCGGTCGCCCTCCAGTGCCAGCCACATAATGGGCGAGGCGCCGAATTCCAGCTTGGCAACGATGGGTGGATCGGCATCGGTGGGCAGCTGGTTGATCACCTGATTCACTTTAGACTGCACTTCGTCAAAGGCGACGTTGATATCTTTGTCCATGTCAAAGGTGACGATGACGCGGGAATTGCCGGGCGAGGAGGTCGAGGAAATATGCTCGATACCGGGCACCGCATTAACAGCGGTTTCAATAATATTGGTGATCGAGGCATCAATAACGCTGGGGTTGGCGCCAATCAAATTGGTCTGCACCGCCACCAGGGGGAATTCAGTGGAGGGGTAGCGGTCGACACCAACCCGTGAATAGCCGATGATCCCAAAGAGGATGAGCACCGCCGACAACATGGTTGTCAGCACGTGGCGATGGATGGATATCGATGGCAGGTTCACGGCTTGTTTGCCTCGCTAACAGTTACCGGTGAGCCGTCGGTGAGAAAGCCCGCACCATTAACGGCGATGGTTTCGCCGCCTTTCAGCCCCGCTGTGATCTCGATACTGGCGTCGATATATTCACCGACCTCAACAATTTGTTGATGGGCGATGCCGTCTTTGATGACATAGATTACTTTACCGGCTGGGCGCAGCACCAGCGATGCCTTGGGGACCAGGATGGCATTGTCACGGGTGGTGAGAATGATTTCACCCGTCACGCTGGCGCCCGGTTGCCAGGGGCCTGGGTTGTCGATAATGGTGAGGATATCGATTGCCCGGTTGCGAGAACCGACGGTGGGTCTGATTTCCTGTATTGAGCTCTCGACAATGACGTCGGGTGCCATGGGCGACACCAATCTGAGTTTGAGACCCAGTGACAGTCGATTGGCCAGGGTTTCAGGTAGCGGCAAGCGCGCCCTGAGCTTGTCAACTTTGATGATGCGAAACAGGGGGTCGCCAACTTTGAGAAAGTCACCGGGGCTGGCTAACTCTTCATCGACGATGCCGTCATAGGCTGATAGCACGCGAGTTTTAGTCAGCCCGCGCTGCGTTTGACTACTGCGTGCCTGGGCGGCTTTTAACTGTTCCTCAAGTGAATCTAACTGCGCTCGGGCCTCATCGTAGCGGTCGATGGAAATGAGCTTTTCTTTAATTAACTGGGTAAAGCGTTTCACCGTGCGGCGCTGGTTTCTCGCCAGAGCCTCAAGTTGGGCGACCTCGGCATGGGCACCCTGGGCGGCGATGGCGTAATCCTCGGTATCGAGTTCGGCGAGTAACTGCCCAGGCTTGACGCGCTGACCGGTAATCACGAAGCCGCCGAGATAGCGACCTTCAATCTCGGCGGATACTTCGGGCCTGATAATACTTTCCAGCGAGCCGACGGAGTGTTCGATAACTTCAACGGATATCGTTTTGGTCACGGCAGTGCTGATAATCGTTGCCCGCTGAGCGGGTTTGGCTTTTTCTGTCGACGCAGGCGCAGCGCCATTGTTGTCACCACAGGCTACCAAAAACAAAGTGATGGCGAGAGCGGGCAGCCAAATACGAAAGTTCGAACTCATATCAATCCTTTAATAAATAGTGATGCTATATGCCGAGCTACATCAGTTCGGTAGAAGGGCGGTCAAAGCAATTTTGCTGGGTTGTTAAAGACACGAACTGGCGTGTTTGAAATATCTGGCAGTCGTGTGGTGGCGATATTCTGGACTATCTTTTTTAGTTCTCGTCCGGCGGCATGTTGTCGGTTGACTTTCTGCCGTCATTGGGCGAGTTCGCCTGAGCGCGATGGTACCATAGGGTACCCTTGAGTATAAGTCTCTTTAACCAGCGGTAGCTTCGCGCTTGGCTAAGTCAAGGTTTTACCTTGCCAATGTAGTTGATCCAGAACATTTCCTCAGCAAAGTTTTTGGTTGCTAAGGATTATTGCTCTATGTTTGAATTCAGTTCACAGTTTAGCTTTATATTGTTTTCATAAAGCCTCGGCAGGAGCTGTAAAAAACGGTGTTTGCGAGGTGTTTTGACCGCGAGTATTGGCCTTACTGATCGCTGTATCAGTGGCTGATTCAATTAAGTACTTTTTTAACCAACTGTTATTTTAAGGGGAAACCATTGGCTACTTGGAAAGAAGAAACGCAAAATCTAGCCGGCTCAGACCTTGTCATGATCCGTGGTGGTTCTGGCAAACCACTATTGGTACTGCACGACGAGCTCGGCTATACGGGTTGGATGAGCTGGAACGAAGAGCTGGCTAAAGATAGGGAACTCATTATTCCTCTGCAGCCGGGTTTTGGTAAGTCGCCGCGTCAAGACTGGATGTGGCGTCACCGTGATCTCGCCAACTATTATTTGAATGTTATTCGTGAGTTGGGTCTGGAAAAGCCCGATGTACTGGCATTTTCTGCCGGTGCTTATACCGCTGCTGAAATGGCGGCTGCAAATCCCGAGTTGCTCGGCTCTATCACGCTTGTTGGCCCCATGGGCATTAAGCCGGATGAAGGTGAGATTTTTGATATTTTTGCCTGCACTATTAAAACTTGCTTACGCGAGACGGTGTTTAATCACGAGGCGAAAGAGTTCAGTGAAATTTATGGCGGCGAGATGTCGGCAGAGCAGTTTGAGCTGTTTGAAGATGCTCGTGCAGAGAGTGCGCGTATCGGTTGGGAACCGTATATGTTTAACCCTAGCCTGCCAGATCTGTTGCGCAGTGCGAAAAATGCCAAGCTGCCAACTCTGCTGATTCGCGGTAGTGAAGATGCTATTGTGCCTCAGGATTGCATCAGGAAGTATCACGATGCCCTGCCCCAGGCCGACATCGTTACCATTAAGGGTACTGGACACCGTCCTGAAATTGAAGATAGCGCAGAGTTTGTTGCCGCTGTTAAACACTTCCTCGCTTAATAAAAGAATCGGAGACTAAATAGTTATGCAAATTGCACATTTTACTGAACGCCCCGTACGCTATATCGACGAGGCTCCTGTTCTTCAAAATCGCGCCTTCTTTGGCGTTTCTAACAGTTATGTTGATCGCAAGAAGTCAGCCGATGACTATAACTTTTACCTCGACGAAGCTTGCTATTGTGAAGAGGTTGGCTTTGATGCTGTTGCTTTGAATGAGCACCACGGCAACCCATTCTGCTCGGGTAACGTGGTTAATATTGAAGCGGCTATTTTGGCGCGCATCACTTCCAAGGCCAAGATCGTTATTATCGGCAACATGCTGCCGGGTGTTAAGCACCCGCTGCGCGTTGCTGAAGAGTTGGCGACTATTGATACCATTTCCCGCGGTCGTCTGGTTTCTGGCTGGGTTCGCGGTGCGGGTAGTGAGCAGTTCTTTAACAATGCCAACCCTGCCTATAACCGTGAAATGTTTAATGAAGCCCACCAGTTTATTATGGACTGCTGGACTAAAGATGGTCCTTGGCGCTATGAAGGCAAGCACTTCCACTATCGCCATGTGAACCCGTGGGTCAAGCCTTATCAAGAGATGCCCCAACAGTGGATCCCTGGTGTATTGAGTGCTGAAACCGTTATGTGGTGTGCTGAGAAGCAATACCCTTACCTCGGCTTAGGTACAGCGCTGGGTCCAACTTGTGATCTATGGGATATGTACGCTGATAAGTCGGCTGAGCTGGGTTATCAGGCGGGTCCAGAAAACTTCGGTTATCTGTTGCCTATCTTCTGTGCAGATACTGATGAAAAAGCTCAGGAAATTGGTAAGGGCTTTGTTTTTGGTGGTGGCCAGAATGCATTCTCTCGTCCAGAGCACACTCTGCCTCCAGGTTATAACTCGAAAAGCGCGATTCGCATGCTGGGTCAACAGCCCGGTGGTAGCTGGCTGGGTGTGAGTAAAGATAAACTGATGGCGGGCGCCGATGATAGCTGGGATGCCTCGGCTTACGATGCATTGAAAGCCAAGTTGATTGCTGGTTACGAGAAGGTTCAGGACAACATGCAAATCGTTGTTGGTAGCCCAGAGACTTGCGCTCAGAAGATTAAGGACATCCTCGCCGTTATTCGCCCAGGTGTCTTCACTTGTTTTGCTGTTCAGGGCAATGTTAGTGATAAAGATCGACTACGCAGTGTTGAGCTTTTGGGTAAGGAAGTACTGCCTGATATCCGTAAATTTGCCGATGAAATCGGGCTGTTTGGACCCTTCGATCGTACTCCGGGTAGTGTCAAGTTGGCACCGGGCACTAAGCGTGCGCCTGTTGTTGATCGCGAGGCGCTTGCCAAGCTGAATTTGCCCTGATCTTTAGCGGTAAATTGAAATAAAAAAGAGCGCCTACCTGATTTATAGGAGGCGCTCTTTTTTTGTCTGGATTTTATGGTTCTTAGGGTGCGATCAGCCCTCTAATGAAAAGCCTGCTGTGAGGCCACCATCGGCGATAAATTCAGAGCCAGTCGAATAGGAGCTGTCATCAGAGGCTAGATAAGCTGCCAATGTCGCCATTTCTTCAGGCTGGCCAACGCGGCCCAAAGGTACCTTGCCGAAAATACTTTCCATCATGGACTCGTCCATGCCTGTTTGGGTGACCATGGGTGTCAGTACGCCACCGGGATGAATGGAGTTGACGCGAATATTATCCGGCCCCAGTTCCATCGCGGCGACCTTGGTCATACCGCGCACGGCGAACTTACTGGCACAGTAGGCTGCACCACCGGTCATGCCGATGAGTCCATCGATAGATGAAATGTTAATAATCGAACCACCACCTGCCTCTTTCATGGGGCCTGCAACCGTGCGCATGCCGAGAAAAACGCCGAGCTGATTGATTTCAATGACTTTCATGTATTCGGCAACACTACAGTCGACCAGGGCTTTAACCTGGACGATACCGGCATTGTTGATTAATACATTGAGTTTGCCAAAACGCTCAACCGTTTCTTTGACGGCAGCGGCCCAGGCAT
>CAYWXW010000039.1:9936-26334 GCA_964462265.1 uncultured Porticoccaceae bacterium
ACATTGAGTTTGCCAAAACGCTCAACCGTTTCTTTGACGGCAGCGGCCCAGGCATTTTCATCGGTGACATCCATGTGGATGTAGTGGGCGGCATCGCCAATTTCGGCAGCGACTTGCTGGCCTTCTTTATCGAGTACATCGGTGATAACAACTTTGGCGCCTCGAGCGGCGAATAGACGTGCTTCTGCTGCACCCTGACCCCGTGCTGCGCCAGTGATCAGTGCAACCTTACCTTCTAAATTATTCATGGTTTTATCCTTATTTGTTGAGGTTGTGTTAGTGAAAATATTGGAAAAAAAAGGCCTGTCATCTGACAAGCCTTTTCTGGGTTCGGACTCAGGAGGTTTTAACCTTCCAGTGCAAAACCAGCTGTCAAACCGCCGTCGGCAATAAACTCAGAGCCGGTTGAGTAAGAGGCGTCATCGGAAGCCAGATAAGCCGCCAGTGTTGCCATCTCTTCAGACTTGGCAATGCGGCCCAGGGGGATGGCTTTAAAGGCTTCTTCAGCCTGTTCTTGGGTCATGCCAGTGTCATCGAGAATTTTAGTCTTTACGCCACCGGGGTGCAGTGAGTTCACGCGGATGCCGTACTTGCCCATTTCCAGAGCGGCAACCTTGGTCATGCCGCGCACGGCAAACTTGCTGGCACAATAAGCGACAGCACCGTACATGCCGATCAGGCCGTCGATGGAGGCGATATTGACGATGGAACCGCCACCGGCTTTTTTCATCGGTTCTACCACTTCGCGCATGCCTAAGAACACGCCGATCTGGTTGACGTCGGTGACTTTCTGGAAAGTCGCCAGAGAGGTTTCCTGAACCTCTGCGACGGGTGTAATGATGCCGGCATTATTGATCAACACATTGAGCTTGCCGAATTTTTCGACAGTAGCGGCAACGACGTCTTTCCAGCCTTGCTCGCTGGCGACGTCAAGGCGCATATAGGCTGCAGAATCACCGAGTTCGGCAGCGACTTGCTGACCTTCTTCGTCGAGTACATCGGTCATCATCACTTTGGCGCCGCGCTCAACAAACAGTCGCGCTTCTGCTGCACCCTGGCCACGTGCCGCGCCAGTGATTAGTGCTACTTTTCCGTCTAGAGCTCCCATTGAATTTCCCCTGAGTTATTAAAGTTAAAGTTACAAAAGGCCTTATCAGCCTCTGTCGGTTTGGTTTTTTAAAGCAGGGGCAAATATAGTGGCTTTTGATGAAAAAGGCGAGGTTTATGCTTGTTCTGTAAAGCGGGCAAGGTGATGAGCATTGGTTGGATGGAAGTACGATTGGGAGGTTGCTATGACTAACACTGAGCATTGCTTGGCTCCTACCGTATCAACGCTGACAAAGGCTTATGAGCTCTATAGCCAGTTGGTGGTTTCGCTGTGCATGGAAATGGGCGTAAAAGTAAGTGCCCCTGTGATTACACCAAACACTGACCGGGTTTGCAGGGTTAATGTAAATTTGATGCTTACAGTAAGCCAGAAGGAGCCTGTCGGGAGGCCGTCAAAGTGGATGAAAAGCCCTAAATTGGAGCGCGATGCATAGCAATGAGGCATATTTATGACCTGTGCGTTGGTTAAAGTGTGATGAAATCCGTGGTCTCAACAATTTATTACGAGAAAACAAGGGCTTAAAAATATGGCATGAGAATTGTATTGTTATTAGTCAGCGGGCTTATTAGAGAGTAATACCATTCCGCTATTGGGCAATGTAGTCCATAGGTCACCCCTCCCGTGGCCTATGGGCTTTTTTTTTGCCCTGTTTTTGCAAAATCAGTCAACGGCGCTAGTCGCAATAATATTGCCTGCTGTTATTAACCCGAGGAAATTCTGAATGTTGAATCGCTCATTGAAAATCACCCCAGCTGCGTTAGGTGTTGCTGTACTGGGTCTGTCTGTATCAACACTTGCGAGTGCTGAGCCTCTTGCTGATAGCATTAGTAAAGCTATTGACGGGGGCGATGTGGCCTTAAATTTACGTTACCGCCATGAATACGTCGACCAGGATGGAAAGCCTAAAGACGCCAACGCCTCGACCTTGAGATCCCGAATTACCCTTAAATCAGGGATGGCAGGTGGTTTTATGGGCCTGGTTGAAGTCGACAATGTTAGTTATATCGGTAACGATAATTTTAATAATACTGAAAACGGAAAAACTAGCTATCCGGTGGTTGCCGACCCGGATTACACTGAAGTGAATCAGGCTTTTATCAGTTATGCTTTTGATGATAAAAGCAAAGCGACTCTGGGTCGCCAGCGTATTAACCACAGTGGGCAGCGTTTTCTCGGCGGTGTAGGCTGGCGTCAAAATGAACAAACCTTTGATGCCGCCCGCTTTAATTTATCCCCTCTGGACGACCTCACTATCGACTACAGCTATATTTGGGATGTTAACCGCATTTTTGGCCCTGAAGGAGCCGATGCTGATTTTGAGGGTGACAGCCACGCACTTATTACCACTTATAAAATTGCCGATGGTCATACCATCTCGGGTTTTGGCTATTTACTTGATCTCGAAGAAGCCCCGGCCTTATCAAGCAGCACTTATGGGCTGGAATACAAAGGCGGGTTTAAGGTCAGCGATGGTGTGAGTCTTGGGGTCAACCTATCTTATGCTGAGCAAAGTGACTACAAGGACAGTGGCCTCGACTATGACGCTGGATATTACTTTGCAGAATTAGCCGTTAAAACGAAGCCAGTTACCGTTGCGCTAGGTTACGAAGTTCTGGAGAGTGACAACGGCGTAGGTTTTAAAACGCCCTTGGCAACACTGCATAAATTCCAGGGTTTCGCTGATAAATTTCTGGTGACACCTGCTGGTGGTATTGAGGACACTTACCTAAAAGTCGCAACAAAAATAGCGGGTGTAAAACTCATCGCTTTTTACCACGAATTTGAAGCGGAAACAGGTGGCATGGATTACGGTAGTGAATTCGATTTCATTGCGGCGTATAAATTTGGTAAGAATTACAGCGTATTATTCAAATACGCAGCCTATGAGGCCGATGATTTTTCTACCGATACGGATAAAGCCTGGTTGATGCTGACAGCGGCATTTTAATTTGTATCCCATTGAGTACACGAGGGGCTTGCTTGTCAGCCGCGCCAAGCCGACGAAAAGTTAACTTGGCGTGAAGCCCCGACATAAAAGGGTAAACATTGTTTGTATTTACGGCAATTGAATAAGATAAAAAACGATAAGGTAAAAAGTTACAGGGTAGGCAGTATTGGCTCACTCTAGTAATAATGACGTTCGCGTGATGCTGGTTGATGACCATCCGCAGCGCGCAGCCATGGTCGAACAGACATTGAAGGCCTGTGGTTTTGATATCGTTTCGATATTAACCAGTGCGTCGGGCTTGTTGTTTCAAATTCAGGAGCACAAGCCCCATGTGGTCATGATAGACATCGAGTCACCTGATCGGGATATTCTGGAAAGTCTGTCGCTGATAAACCAGCATAACCCAACCCCTGTGGTGATGTTTTCGAACGAGGACGACCCGGGGTTTATCCGCCAGGCTATAAATGCAGGCGTCAGTGCTTACATGATGGAGGCTATTAATCCTGAAAAAGTTAAGCCAGCTATCGATGTCGCTTTGGCCCAGTTCGAAATGTTTCAGGCTCTGCGTCGACAGCTTAGCACTACCCAGCAAGCACTGGATGATAAAAATATTCTCGATAAAGCCAAACTCTTATTGATGAAGCATCAAAAAATATCCGAACCTGAGGCCCATAAAAATATGCGTTCCCTTGCCATGAATAACAGCCAGACCATTGTCGATGTAGCCAAAAACGTTATCGCCATTTTGGTTAAGGATTAAAAAAGGCAGGAGCTGATGAACCTGAAAAGACTGAGTCCGGCAGAAAAAAACCACCTCAATATTGGTTTTATGCGCTTGAGTGACAGTGCGCCGCTTATCATTGCTCAGGAACTAAAATTTTTTGAGCGCTATGGCTTGGAGGTAACTCTGAGTAGAGAGGTATCCTGGGCCAACGTTCGAGACAAGGTTGCTGTCGGTACACTAGATGCTTCAGCAATGCTGGCACCTATGCCACTGGTAGCATCACCCGGTCTTAAAAATAGCTCAAGCCCTTTTATTACCGGCCTTATGTTGAGTTTGAATGGTAATGCCATCACCCTGGCGTCTAGCCTCAGTAAGCAACTCGATTTAGAAACCAGTGAAACCTGCGATAATCGCCCCGACCCCGTATTGGCAGCACGAAAACTTGGTCAAGTCATCAATACCTTACCTCGGCAGCTCACACTGGCGACGGTCTATCCCTACTCTATGCACACGTTTCAATTGCGTCACTGGTTAAAGTTGGGCGGCATTTGTCCCGACCGAGATGTACGAGTTATCGTCCTGCCCCCAGAGCAAATGGTCGACAATCTCGCGCGGGGTGCTATTGATGGCTTTTGTGTAGGGGAGCCCTGGAACTCCGTTGCGGTACAGGCCGGCATGGGATCTACAGTCGTTTCTGGCTATCAGATATGGAATAACGCACCAGAAAAAGCCCTTGTTGTTGCCGAGCACTGGCATAAACGCTACCCCTCCACCCATCTGCGCTTGCGCCTGGCCATTATGGAGGCGGCGACCTGGTTGTCCCACCCGGAAAACCGACTGGCGAGTGTGCCCATACTTGCCCGTAGTAGTTATCTGGACCTGCCAGAGCACATGTTAAAGCCTGCTCTGCTCGGCCACTTTCAATACAGTAAGCAAAGTAATCCGGTGGAAAATCCGGACTTTATTGTCTTTCATCGATACCAGGCAGGTTTTCCATGGCGTTCAAGCGCCGAATACTTGCTCAGGAAGAATCTTGAATTACAGGGGAAGATCAGCGATTACAGCGAAGCCAGTCAGTTGATTGAAAAGGTCTATCGTACCGATCTGTATCGCGAGGCGGCAGAAGTACTTGGCTATAACTGCCCCTCTACCGACTATAAAGACGAAGGCGGTAACAGCAGCGCTTATTTATTTGAAAATACGATAGAGCTAGGCCCAGACCTTTTGCTTAACGGCGAAAAATTCTTTTCCAAACAGTACTAATATTCCTGTAACGATAGCGCCCTTAAATAGTGCAATACAAAATAAACAGACCTAAAAAACGTATTTTACGCACCAAGAAAAACAGTTTTACTCCAGTGATAAAAAATATTTATTAATAGGATCCAATAAAGTCGCTTGTTTATCTGAGTTTTCGGGCAATAAAAAAGCTGGCATGCAAATTGTATTAATAATGTTGCACAGTAAATACATTCTATTTTTAGGCAACGAAGCCAGTCGATAGCAAATACTTAGTATCTGTTAACGACTGGCTTTTTTATTTGTTCTCACCCTACGGTGCTGACAAGTTCAAAGGTAATTGAAGGAGTAGTAAGTTATGTCGAGCCACCCTGTAATATCAAAATTTTCGGCAGTCATTCGACGTCGAAGAAAATTATCTGTCCCTCTACCAACGTTTAAAACCACTGCAGTAGCCCTTGCTGGATCCGCACTCTCACTACTGAGCTGGGCAGAAATAGGGGAGGCTGAAAAAGAAGAACTAAAGTTTGGCTTTATTAAATTAACCGACATGGCTCCTTTAGCGGTTGCCTATGAAAAGGGCTATTTTGAAGACGAAGGCTTGTACGTCACCCTCGAAGCTCAGGCTAACTGGAAGGTCTTGCTCGACGGCGTTATTGATGGGCAATTGGATGGCGCCCACATGCTGGCTGGGCAACCCTTGGCGGCGACTATTGGCTTCGGCACTAAAGCCCACATTATTACCCCCTTTAGTATGGATTTAAACGGTAATGCCATTACCGTATCAAACGATATTTGGGCGCAAATGAAGCCCCATGTTCCTCTTCAGCCTGATGGCAAACCGATTCACCCCATTAAAGCCAGTTCTCTGAAACCGGTGGTTGATAGTTACCGCGAACAGGGTAAGCCTTTCAAGATGGGCATGGTGTTTCCGGTATCGACCCATAACTATGAGCTGCGCTACTGGCTCGCTGCCGGCGGTATACACCCTGGTTATTATGCGCCATCAAAGGGTGATATCAGTGGTCAGTTGAATGCCGATGTGTTGCTATCGGTTACACCGCCACCTCAAATGCCCGCCACAATGGAAGCGGGAACCATCTTTGGTTACTGCGTAGGCGAGCCCTGGAATCAACAGGCCGTATTCAAAGGCATTGGTGTGCCGGTAATTACCGACTATGAAATTTGGAAAGATAATCCGGAAAAAGTTTTCGGTATTACCAAGGAATTTTCTGAGAAATACCCGAATACCACCGCTCGCATGGTCAAGGCATTAATTCGTGCCGCAGCCTGGTTAGATGCCAACGATAATGCCAACCGACCAGAGGCGGTAAAAATACTCTCGCAATCAAACTATGTGGGAGCCGACTACGACGTTATTGCTAACAGCATGACAGGCACTTTTGAATACGAAAAAGGGGATAAGCGTCAGGTGCCCGACTTTAATGTCTTCTTCCGCTACAACGCGACTTACCCCTACTACAGCGATGCAATTTGGTATCTCACGCAAATGCGTCGTTGGGGTCAAATTGACGAGTTCAAATCTGATAGCTGGTATATCGATGTGGCCAAATCTGTCTATCGCCCCGATCTCTACGCCGTTGCAGCCAGGGACTTAATTGCTGAGGGTACTTTGAAAGCCTCCGACTTTCCTGACCTGGATAAGGAGAGTGGTTTTCGTCCCGAGCAAAAGGACTTTATCGATGGCATCAGCTATGACGGCTCAAAACCCAATGCCTACATAGAGAGTTTGCCCATTGGTTTAAAAGGCAAGGAAAGCGCGAAGTAGAGGTGTCGTTAATATTTCACTCAATTGCGCTGGGATAGCAATCAGGGCTGACGCGCCAACGGCGCGTCAGCCTCATCAACAGGCATACCACAATGACCGAATTAACCGCAGCAACACCGGACACCATGAAAAATACTGTAGAAGAAACATCGTTAAAAGAAGCACCTGCTCATAAAGTACCAGATAGCAAGGAATCGGCCCCGGCGAATAAGTCTGCGAGCAATACGACACCACTGTACGTGCGAATTAACAAAGTTCTGGATTTAATCGGCTTCACCTGGTTTGTCCCCCTCGTTAAGCTCTGTGGTGGCGAAAGCCCAAAGGCACAATTCCGTGAATTATTGATGGCCATTGGTGCCCCCGTGTTATTTTTTATGGCGTTTTTAATGTTCTGGAGTTGGGGGGCAGCCCAAATCGAAACCAGCCTTGGCGTTATACCGGGGCCAGTTGCCGTTTATAAGGAAGCTCAGGGTTTGATAGAGGAGCATAGTGCAGAGCGGGAAAAAGCCGTCGCCTTTTATGAGCGCCAGGAAGTACGGAATGCGAAGAAATTGGCAAAAAACCCCGATGCCGTCGTCAAAATTCGCCCCTATACGGGAAAGGCCACCTACCTCGATCAGATTGTCACCAGCCTTTACACGGTATTTACCGGCTTTGTGATAGCTACTATTGTCGCTGTACCCATTGGCATCATTTGCGGTATGAGCAGCCTGGTCAACACTGCAATTAACCCTGTTATTCAAATATTTAAGCCGGTATCTCCTCTCGCCTGGCTACCCATTGTGACGATGATCGTGAGCGCGGTTTATGTCACCAGCGATGATTCCTGGTTTGATAAATCTTTTCTCACCTCGGCAATTACCGTCACACTTTGCTCCCTGTGGCCAACACTGATCAACACCTCGGTCGGTGTTTCTTCCATCGACAAAGATTTGGTTAATGTCGGTAAAGTACTGCGACTCAGCAAGATGACTCAGGTGACCAAAATCATTTTGCCGTCATCGCTGCCCCTGATTTTCACCGGCTTGCGTCTCTCGCTTGGGGTTGGCTGGATGGTACTAATCGCCGCTGAAATGCTCGCGCAAAATCCTGGGCTGGGTAAATTTGTCTGGGATGAATTTCAAAATGGCAGCTCCCATTCACTGGGCCGTATTATGGTTGCCGTGTTCACTATTGGCTTGATTGGCTTTGTTCTAGACCGGGTAATGATGACCTTGCAAAAAATATTCTCTTTCGGTGAAACCAACGTTTAACAGCCATTTGGCATACAGGAAACTTAAGAAATGACGCTTCTAGCGCTCGATAAAGTCAGTAAGTCCTATGGTGAAGGTGCTGACAAAACAGCTGTACTGAAAGATATTAATCTGGAAATCACTGAAGGCGAATTTGTTGCCATTGTTGGTTTTTCGGGCAGCGGTAAAACCACGCTAATTTCTGCCATTGCCGGTTTAATACAACCTGACGAAGGCACTATTACTAAAGATGGCAAGGCGATCACCGGCCCCGATGCCGACAGGGGCGTGGTTTTTCAAAGTTACTCCCTCATGCCCTGGCTTACCGTAGAGGGTAATGTCGCCCTTTCGGTTGATCAGATATTTGCCGGCAGGCCGAAAAAAGAGCGAGCAGAGCGGGTCTTAAAATATGTCGATATGGTCGGCTTAACGCCAGCCTTGCACAAACGCCCAGCGGAGTTGTCCGGCGGCATGCGCCAACGGGTTAATGTCGCCCGTGCATTGGCTGCTAGCCCTGATATTCTTCTTCTTGACGAGCCTCTCAGCGCTCTCGACGCCCTGACTCGCGCCAATTTGCAGGATGAAATTTTACAAATCTGGGAGCAGGAAAAGAAAACCGTCATCCTCATCACTAACGATGTTGATGAGGGCTTGATTATGGCCGACCGGGTTATCCCTTTAAAACCGGGGCCCAATGCCACCTTTGGCCCTGAGTTTAAAATTGATTTGCCGCGCCCCCGCGATCGTAGTGCGATGAATCATGACCCGGCTTTTAAGGCGCTGCGCGCAGAAATTACTCAATATCTTATGGATATTGGCATCGAAAGTAGCAGTAGTGAAAGCAGTATTGTCCTGCCTCCCGTTAGACCCAATACCACCACAGACTGGCGCGTGGATAAAACGGCTCTAAAGCCATCCACGGAAAACCTGGGTCAGCAGCGCTATCTCGAATACACCCAGCTCGACAAAGTCTATCCAACGCCAAAAGGCCCAGTGGCCGTCGTTAAAGACTTTAATCTGAAGATGAAAAAAGGCGAATTTATCTCGTTAATTGGCCATTCAGGCTGCGGTAAATCGACGGTTCTCTCGATGACAGCTGGCCTCAATGAAATCAGTCATGGCGGTATTATCCTCGATGGTAAGGAGGTTGTTTCCGCCGGCCCAGATCGTGCCGTAGTCTTTCAGGCACCGAGTCTGTTCCCCTGGCTAACGGCGACAGAAAACGTAGCTCTCGGTGTGGAAAGTGTCTACCCCCACGCCCAGCAAAGCGAACGCAATGATATTGTTGAATACTATCTGACCCGCGTTGGCTTAGGCGATTCGCTACACAAAAAGGCCGGTGAGCTATCCAATGGCATGTGCCAGCGCGTCGGCATTGCCCGTGCTTTTGCACTGTCACCTAAACTATTACTATTGGACGAGCCCTTCGGCATGCTCGACTCTCTGACTCGCTGGGAGTTGCAGGAGGTTTTAATGGAAGTTTGGGATCGCACCAAGTTGACTGCCGTGATGGTCACCCACGATGTTGACGAGGCAATATTACTGGCCGACCGAGTGGTGATGATGACCAATGGCCCGGAAGCGACAGTGGGTAAAATTATCGATATCGACCTGCCTCGCCCACGTACCCGAAAAGCCTTGCTTGAACACCCCGATTATTATGACTATCGAGAAAGTTTGATCACCTTTCTTGCCGAGTGTGATCAACATTGAGCTAGCTTTTACCCATAGTAACAAGCAATGTCTTTAAACAGGCCGGGCTACATTCAGCCTGGCTTGTTTATTCTCTGAATTCAGGCTCCTGGCAAAGCTGCTTAAGTCTGAATTAAAATAGGCAGCGATTTTGGTTATACCCTGGGTTTCCAGGTAACGCGCGGTTAAATCCCATGTAACCCCCTGTTCTAAAACGCATTCGTCGCCCCTCAACGCTATTTCTTCCATTGTCTGAACGGCTGTTTGTGCAGCGATTTCTTCACGACTTCTTTCAGTAATCCGTTCTTGTATTTGAGTTAGTCAATGCCTTATTGCAGCGTTTATGGCTCAGACAACCATCAGCCTGGCAAGCCCTTAGAATTAACAGGGTGGTGCTCATGCGCGCCATTTAGATTTGTTTAGCAGATACTGCCTGTGTAAAGATAGCGGCCAATAAAATTTTAACCCTATGAATTTACAAGACTTAAATTAAGGAGTTTATTATGGATATTGGCGTGTTAATGCTATTTCAGAACCACCCCAATCTGCCCATGGCCGATTACGATATGTATAAGAAAGAGCTTGGGGTTTGCGAGCTGGCAGAGCCCCTGGGCTTCGATTCTATCTGGGCGGTTGAGCACCACTTCACCGATTACACCCTGTGCCCCAACCCCATCGAAATGCTCACCTATCTGGCGGGTAAAACAGACAAAATCAAGCTCGGTACGGGTGCGATTATCATCCCCTGGCACAAAGACCCCCTGCGGGTGGCCACCGATATTGCGATGCTCGATAACCTCTGTGATCGGCGTTTATTATTGGGCATAGGTCGGGGCATTGGCCGAGTTGAGTACGATGGCTTTGGCGTTGATATGAATGATTCGCGGGGTATTTTTGAGGAATCGTCGCAAATGATTCTCGATATGCTGGAAACAGGCAAGGCCAAGGATCACGACGGCGAACACTTTAAGCAGGTCGCCCGCGATATTCGTCCAGCACCGCTACCGCCCTATCTGGATCGCACCTATGTCACCTGCCAGTCCCCAGAAACGGCGGAGATTATTGCTCGGCTGGGTTATGGAATGATGGTGTTTGCCATTTCACCGTGGAAATCTCGGGCTGAAGACTGTCGTGTTTATCGCGAGGCCTTTCTCAAGCATCAGGGCCGCGAGGCACCACCAGTTGTCGCCAATGTTTTTGTGATGGTTGACGAAGATGGCGATCGTGCCCGCGAGCTGGCAGAGAAATATATGACCGACTATTGGATCTCGGCCCTGGCGCACTATGAAATGGATGGCACTCATTTTACCGATGTGAAGGGTTATGAGTTTTATGCCAAATCGGCGGGCATGATGCGCGACCGCAGTTCCGAGTCGATGGGCAATCTCTACGTTGATAATCAAATCTTCGGTACGCCGCAGGAATGTATCGACCAAATGAACAGCATTCAGGCGCTGGCTGGGCCGGTGACCTTTAACGTTTCCTTCTCTTTTGCTGGCTTGCCCTACGACATCGTGCATAAGCAGATGAAGCTGTTTGCCGAAAAATGTCTGCCGGTATTACAGGCGGCGGAGGTCGGTCAGCCTGCCGATAAGGTCGCTTAAACAAGGCTTTAACTATCGGGCATCTCTAAAAATGCACTTTTCTCGCGATAGCCGCGTCAGCCCCGTACTCGAATCCTCATGTATGCGTTATACACTGCGGTTCTCCGTGCGGGACTTCCTTGCTCTCACAAGAAAATCACTATTTTTAGAGGCGCCCTATCCTCTAAAAAAGTACGTTACTGCCTAAATCCAGCGCCGTTTTTCGGGGCCTGGGTTTAGGTTTCAATATTTCTTTTGTTAGTCAGACCCAGCAGATAGGCTGTTGGGCTGGGACATTCATTTATTTATAAAGGTAAAGCATTGTGGCAAGACTCAGTAAATTAAGTCGTTCGGTTAAAGGTAGTGTGGTTCATGTAACGGGTGCGGCCAGCGGTATGGGCCGGGCAACGGCGATACTTTTCGCCGATGAAGGCGCCAAGGTAGCGGTCACCGATATTGACTTGCAGAAAGCCGAAGCCGTGGCGAAAGAGATCAATGACGCCGGTGGTGTTGCCAAAGCCTGGGCTTTGGATGTTTGCGATGCCGAGCGCATTATCGAAGTAACAAACGCCATTGGCGCTGAATTTGGTGGTCTGGATATTCTCGTTAATAACGCAGGCCTGGGTGTGTTTGTGAAGCTCGATAGCGATAAATACGAAGAGCGCTGGCAGTTCGGCATGGACGTGCTGATCAACTCGGTACAGCGCTTGGTGAGGGCATCACTACCCATGCTGCGTAAAGCCGAGCACGGTCGCATTATTAATATTGCCTCCACCGAAGGCCTCGGTGCTACCGAGAACGCCGGGCCTTACACTGCCGCCAAGCACGCGGTTGTGGGCTTTACCAAATCGCTGGCTGTCGATCTTGGCCGCGAAGGTATTACCGCCAACTGTGTTTGCCCGGGCCCCATTAAAACGCCACTGACTGATTTTATTACTGACGAACACAAAGTTACTTTTGCCAAGCGCCGTGTTGCTGTACGCCGTTATGGCGATCCCGAAGAAGTGGCTCACGCCACTTTCAATTTTGCCCTGCCGTCGGCTTCATTTATGACCGGTGTGATTATTCCGGTTGATGGCGGCCTGTGGATTCGCAACGCTTAAATTGGGTGTCTGCAAACGATTGAAGGAGAGCTGAAATGGCAGATTGGCAGATTGGTGATGTCAAAATTACCAAAATTATTGAAGAGGATTCTCCGGTGCCCGGTAAGTTTGTGCTACCGGATGCGACGCCCGAAAAACTACTGGAAATTGACTGGCTGAGCCCCAATTTTATTACCGAGAGAGGCTGGCTGAAAATGAGCATTCACGCCCTGATTATTGAAACTCAGGGTTTGAAGATTATGGTCGATACCTGTCTGGGCAATGACAAAGAACGCACCACCGAAGCCTGGGCGATGCGTAAGGGTTCCTTCCTTGAAGACCTGGCAGAAGCGGGCCACCCCCGTGAAAGCATCGACTACGTGATTTGCACCCATCTGCATGTCGATCATGTGGGGTGGAATACCATGCTGGTCGATGGCGAGTGGCTGCCGACTTTCCCCAATGCGCGTTACTTGTTTGGTCGCAAAGAGTGGGAAGCCTGGGAAAAGGAACCCGACACCGAGCACTTTGGCCCGGTGCTGGAGGATTCCGTCAAGCCGGTGATCGATGCCGGCTTGGCCGACCTCGTCGCTTGCGATCATCAGGTTAACGACGAAGTGTGGTTTGAGCCCACTCACGGCCACACGGCGGGGCACATTAGTGTGCGCATATCCTCGGCTGGTGAAGATGCGGTGATTACCGGCGATATGACCCACCATCCCTGTCAGCTGGCGCGGCCCGAGTGGTCCTGCTTTGCCGATTATGATCCGCCGAAAGCTATCGACACCCGCTGGGATTTTTATGCCAAATATGTCGATAAGCCGGTGCTGGTCATCGGCACGCATTTTTCACCACCGACGGCGGGTTACATCGTTGCCGATGGTGAGCGCTACAAATTGAAATGCTGAATAACGCTATAAATTAAATTGTATTGAGGAAGAAAGAATGAAAGCGACAAGATTTCACGGTGTTGGTAAGCCACTAACTATTGAAGACGTACCCGAACCCGAAGTAGGCCCCACCGGTGTGCTGGTGCGTATATCGGGCGCGGGAGTGTGTCACTCCGACCTGCATGTTATTGACGGCGAAGTGGGTACACGGCAGAAGCCCATTACTCTCGGCCACGAAAATGCCGGCATTGTCGAAGCGGTGGGTAGCGATGTGAAAGATGTTGCCGTTGGCGACGGTGTGGCGGTATTTGGTGCCTGGGGTTGCGGCAGCTGTCGCTTCTGCGAGGAGGGTGAAGAGAACCTCTGTCAAAACCCGGTTTACCCGGGAATTATGGTCGATGGGGGCTGGGCCGAGAAGCTCTACGTGCCCCACTCGCGCAATCTGGTCAAGCTCAATGGCCTCGATCCGGTGGTTGCTGCACCGCTCACCGATGCGGCATTGACGCCTTATCGAGCGGTTAAAAAGACACTGTCCAAGTTGGCACCAGGGCGCACTCTGGCGATTATCGGTGTTGGTGGTCTCGGTCACATGGCTTTGCAAATTGCCAAGGCTTTAGCGCCCTCTGCGCGCTTGATTGCCATTGATCTCAGCGATGAAAAGCTGGCGATGGCCAAAGAGCTGGGTGCCGATGTGGTGATCAACGCCGGGGGTGATGTCGGTGCTGAGGTGAAGGCAGCCACCGATGGTCTCGGTGCGGATGCGGTTATCGACTTTGTCGGTGCCGATGCAACGCTGAAAAGCGCAGCGGCCAGTGTTGCCGTCGCCGGAAAAATTGTGGTGGTTGGTATTGCTGGCGGTACCTTGCCCTTTACCTTTTGGGAAATCCCCCTCGAGGTTGAAGTGACCACCAGTATTTGGGGCAACCGACAAGAGCTGAAAGAAGTGCTCGAACTGGCGCGCCTGGGGCATATTACTCCCCATATTGAGCGTCAGCCACTGGAGGCGATTAACGATGTCGTCGCGCGCTTGCACGCTGGTGAAATTAAAGGCCGTGTAGTACTTACACCCTGAATACTGCTTTAGCCACCCACCTTTAAAACAGGAACGCTTCAACTTATGCCTTTATCGCCACCGCAACCTCGACAGCATTTACACACTCGTACCATCGATTTAGCGGGTTATTTCCGTGATGATGGCCTGTGGGATATCGAGGCGCATATCGTCGACAAGAAAACCTACACTTATGAGAATAAGTGGCGGGGTACGGTGGCCTCCGGGCTGCCGGTGCACGATATGTCGATACGCCTGACCATTGACCGGGAGCTGGTGGTGCAGGAGGTCGAGGTGGTGATGGATGTTCAGCCCTACGAAATTTGCTCGGATGTGCTGGGGAATTTCCAGAACATTGTCGGGCTGAAAATAGGTGCCGGCTGGAACAGACGTGTGCGTGAAGTGGTCGGTGGTGTGCTGGGCTGTACTCACCTTGCTGAGCTACTAGGCCCATTAGCCACGGTGACCTTTCAAACCCTGTCGGCAGAATATGCCCGGGAGCTGATGGGTTTGGCGCCAGCGGCTCGGGGCGAGATAGAGGGGGCAGATAAAGAGCAGGCACCCTTTATGCTCAATGGCTGCTTCACCTGGTCGTCGCAAAGCCCCGTCGTAAAAGAAGATTTCCCCAGTTATTATCAGGCGCCGCAAGTGGTTGAGGTACTAGACCTGAAGGCCAGTAAAAATGATACTTAGTTTGTCGAAAGACGGGCTCAACTGTCGGGCTCGCGTTCGGCTGAGTCATGGTTAGGCTGAGTTTATGAACGTCGAGTCAGTGGGTGTAAAACGCTTCGGGCGTATTTTACGCATTCCTACGCCCACCCCTTTTGATGTTGGTGATATCAACAGTTATGTCATCTTGCCCGAAGCGGGCTCCAATCAGTTGGTGCTGATTGATACCGGCGTTGGTACGGAACAAGCCTGGCAGGGTTTACAGGCAGGCCTGGGTGAAGCCGGCTACGGCATTGAAGACATCACTTTGCTGTTATTAACCCACGCCCACACCGACCACTTTGGGCAGGCCAGTCGCATTCGTGAAGCCTCGGGTTGTGAGATCTGGGGTCACGAAAATGTCAGTTCCACCGTCGATGGATTTCTGCCTTCCGCAGAGCGTATTGAGGTTGAGCGAGCGGTTCTTAAACGCTATGGCTTTAATGCTGAGATGTATGACAAGGCCTACGATTATCGCGCTTATATTGGCGACATTTTTAGCCCCTGCAAGCTTGATCGCGAGCTGCAGGATAATGACATCGTGCCCATTAATGGTTTCGATTTAAAAGTGATCCACACGCCGGGGCACTGTCCTGAAGAAGTGGTTTTCTGGCAAGTGGAGAGCCGGCAAATGTTCTCTGGTGATCACTTGTTACCGGATGTAACGCCGGTGTGCTTGTTAGAATTTCCCGAAACAGTGGAGGGTGAGCGAGTTCACACACTGTCTCAGTATTATCGCTCTGCTGATAAAGTATTACCCTACGAGGCTCGTTATATTTACCCGAGTCATGGCGAGGTATTTCAGGATCACCGTGAGTTGGTTAAGGGTTACAAGTTGTCTACCGAACGGCGTTTGTTGAAGATATCAAAGATACTTGAGAAAGGGGGTTTGCTGACACCACTTGAGGTGGGTCAACAGCTCTTTCCAAAAGCTTGGGAAGATCAGCTTTATGCGGTAATCTCCGAGGTTATGGGTCATCTCGACCTCTTGTTGGATGAAGGTTTTGTGGCGACGCAAGAGGTGGCTGGGGTGGTGTACTACGAGCTACTGGCTATACCCGGTCCCGGTGCCGTATTTAAGCCGGTAACGTACTAACAAATAAGGAAGGGCGACCATGAATCATGGTAAAACAAATGAGTTAATCGGCACCTCGGTGGTATCGTTTGAAGAGGCCCTCGAGCGTATTTTACAGCGGGCCAATAAAACATTACGGGGTATTCACACCATGGAGGTGGTGAGTAAAACGGTCTCGATAGAGCCCAATGGCGAGCGGGAATTTCAGATTCGTGCCTACTTGAAATTTGCCATGACCCCCCCCCGATTTATTACATTTATAGGAGTTGAAAATGAG
>CAYWXW010000040.1:0-9651 GCA_964462265.1 uncultured Porticoccaceae bacterium
GTGCTCGTGGAGGTCGTGGCCGTCCGCGGTGGCGATGCCGGCGCTCTCCTGGCCGCGGTGCTGCACGGCGAAGAGCGCGAAGTAGGTCTGCTTGGCGACCTCGCTGCCCCGTGCGGCAAAGCGGTCGAGCAACTCGGGATGGCGGCTGGCGACTGCATCGAAGGCATCGCGAATATGAAAGCCGGGGATGGAGCGTGCCGAGCCCTTTAAGTCATCATCACCCGCTTCGGCAAAGGCGACCACGGGGCGGTGCAACTTATCTTTAATCCGCGAAGCCAGTAGACCGACCACACCTTGATGCCAACCTTGATCGTAAAGACAAAGCCCCCAGGGCATATTGTCGGCGTCAAAATCGAGCTCAGCCAACAGTACCAACGCCTCGCTTTGCATATCGGCTTCAATCAAGCGGCGGTCACGATTTAATTCATCGAGGCGCAGGGCTAGCTGCCGGGCCTCGGCAGGGTCATCACTGAGCAGACAGCGAATACCAATGCTCATATCATCGAGGCGACCCGCGGCATTGAGGCGCGGCCCCACGGTGAAACCCAGGTCGGAGGCCACCAACCACTGCCGGTCTTTATTGGCCAGCTCCAGCAGAGCGAGAATACCCGGCCGCGCTCGCCCGGCGCGGATTCGGCGCAGGCCTTCGTTCACCAGTACGCGGTTGGTTTTATCCAGTGGCACCACGTCGGCCACCGTGCCTAGGGCAACCAGGTCGAGCCAGTCGGCCATTAGCGGTTCTGCCAGCCCTGCCTCTGCAAACCAGTTTTGCTCACGCAAGCGCCCCCGCAGTGCACTCAGCAGATAAAACACCACACCGACACCGGCCAGATTTTTGGCAGCGAAAGCGCAATCCGGCTGATGGGGATTAACAATGGCATCGGCGGCGGGCAGCTCGACACCGGGCAAGTGGTGGTCAGTCACCAGCACTTTAATGCCCAGCGCCTGAGCCGCGAGCACGCCGCTAATACTCGAAATGCCGTTGTCGACGGTGAGAATAAGGTCGGGCTTACTTTGTTGGGCGAGAGCGACAATCTCAGGCGTTAAACCGTAACCGTAGTCAAAGCGATTGGGCACCAGAAAATCGATCTGTTTGAAACCGAGAGCGCGCAGAGCGAGCACCGCCAGCGTGGTACTGGTGGCACCGTCGGCATCGAAGTCACCGACAATCAATATGGATTGATTTTGGCGCAGAGCATCGCAGAGTAAATCGAGGGCGGCATCGAGACCGCGCAGGGAATCGGGCCGGGGTAATTCAGCCAGTTTTAAGGACAGCTCTTGTTGGCTAAAAATACCCCGCCCGGCATAAACTCGCTGTAATAGCGCGGGCATGGTGGCATCGAAATGGGTATCACTCAGCTCAGCTTCGCGGTTGCGAACCAGGGGCGATTGAGCGGCGGCTAGCTCCGACATGTTGCGTCCCTAATATTACGTTCCTAATATTACCTTCCTAAACGGTGATATTCGCCGCCATGTAGGCCTGTACTTTGGCCAGATCATTGGCCTCGACGTGGTAGCGTTCTTCACGCTCAAAAAGGTCGGCCATATGGTGGGGCAAGGCGGGACTTTCGGGATAGCCCGCCTGCATTACCGCAGCGGGGAATTTCGCCGGATGGGCGGTGGCGAGACAGATCATCGGTGTTGTCGATGAGCTACGGCACTTGCGACCGGCTTGTAAGCCGATGGCTGAGTGGGGGTCGAGCAAGTAATCACTGCTCTCGTACTCGTCACTAATCACCTGCAGCGTCTCTGCATCGTCGAGGCGGTAGGAGCTAAAGACTTTGCGCGCCTGTGCCAGCGCTGCGGGGTCGAGTTCACTAACACTACCTGTATTTAAAGAGGCCATCAGGCTATCGATGGCCGCACCGTCTTTGCCGTAAAGATCGAATAACAGGCGCTCAAAATTGCTCGAAGCCATAATGTCCATACTCGGCGACAAGCTGTGTTCGATAGGCTTTTTGCTGTGGTCATTGGCGCTAATGCAGCGGTGCAGAATGTCGTTGGCGTTAGTGCCAATCACCAGTTGCTCCACTGGCAAACCCATACCTCGGGCCAAATAACCGGCAAAAATATCGCCAAAATTACCGGTGGGCACGGCGAAGGATACCGGTCTGTGAGGCCCACCCACAGAAAGTGCCGCCCAAAAATAATAGACAATTTGCGCCATGATGCGCGCCCAGTTGATGGAGTTCACCGCCACTAACTGGCGCCCATCGGGCAGAAAAGACTGGTCGCCAAAACTGGCTTTGACCATATTCTGGCAATCGTCAAAATTGCCCTCAACGGCAATATTGTGGATGTTGTCACTCAACACGGTGGTCATTTGGCGACGCTGTACGTCGGAGACCCGGCCGTGAGGGTGGAGAATAAAAATATCGATATTCTTACAGCGCCGACAACCCTCTATCGCCGCCGAGCCGGTATCGCCCGAGGTGGCACCCATGATGACGACCTTTTGGCCGCGCTTGTCGAGAATATAGTCGAGCAGGTGGCCGAGAAATTGCAGGGCAAAATCTTTAAACGCTAAGGTAGGGCCGTGGAAAAGCTCGAGTATCCACTCGTTGTGGCCGCTCTGCACCAGTGGCGCGATGGCACGGTGGCGAAAGTCGCTGTAGGAGGCGTCAATAATGCCCTTCAAATCGGCGGCGGGAATAGCACCGTCGACAAAGGGCGATATCACTTTGAGGGCCAGCTCGTTGTAGGGCAGGCCCGCCCAGGAGGCAATTTCTTCACGACTGAACTGGGGCAGGGTTTGCGGCACGAACAAGCCGCCATCGGGTGCCAGGCCCGTCAGAACCACCTCTTCAAAAGACAGCGCGGGGGCCTGACCACGGGTGCTGATATATTTCACTTTTTGACCTTCTACAGAACAGTTTGGAGCTGTGTTAATGGGTATAAACGCAGCTGCTGTTATTTATGCATCGAGACTTTCGAGGCGAATTTTCACGATTGAACCATTCACCGATGCCAAAGCTTCGATTTCCTCAACCGCAGCCCGCAGATTCTGTTCACGGGTCGTATTGGTGAGCATGATCAACGGCACATCGCTAGCACCGGCGGGTGGCTCCTTCTGAATAATAGCCTCTATGCTGATGCCCCGCTGGCTCATAATCTGTGCCACGCTGGACAGAACACCGGGCTGATCGAGCACCGAAGCGCGTAGATAATAAGCGCTGTCAATGTCGGTAATATCGAGCACGCCGGGGTCAACAATCGCCTCACTAGAAAAGCCCAGTGCGGGCACACGATTTTCAGCGCTAGAGCCGATGCTGCGCGCCACATCGACGATATCGGCAATCACGGCAGAAGCCGTCGGCTCGGCACCGGCACCCGGGCCGTAGTACAAAGTGGGGCCAACGGCATCGCCTTTGACCATCACCGCATTCATTACGCCGTTAACCTGGGCGATTAACTGACGTTCGGGGATCAAAGTGGGGTGAACACGCAGTTCAACACCCTCTTCACACTGTTTAGCGATGCCCAAATGTTTAATGCGATAGCCCAACTCTTCGGCGTAAACCACGTCTTCGGGCTGAATGTCGGTAATGCCCTCGGTAAAGACAGCGTCGAAACGCAGGGGCATACCAAAGGCGATGGAGGCAAGAATCACCAACTTGTGGGCGGCGTCAGTTCCTTCGACATCAAAGGCCGGGTCGGCTTCGGCATAACCCAGCGCCTGGGCTTCAGCCAATACGTCGGCGAAGTCACGGCCCTTGTCACGCATTTCGGTGAGAATAAAGTTGCCGGTGCCATTAATAATGCCCGCCAACCATTCAATTTTGTTCGCCGAAAGCCCTTCGCGCAGGGCTTTAATAATGGGGATGCCACCGGCGACGCCGGCCTCATAGGCAACGCTGACACCCTGCTTTTCGGCGGCGGCGAAAATCTCATTACCGTATTCGGCAATCAATGCTTTGTTGGCGGTAACGACGTGCTTGCCGTTGGCAATGGCCTCTAGCACCAGCTCTTTAGCCGTGGTGGTGCCGCCGATCAACTCGACAATAATGTCGACATCGGGGCGACGGGTAAGGGCAAAGATATCGCGTTCGACAACGACCGCAGCGGTATCGCAGCTGGCATTGTCACGACGGGCACCGACTACCGTGACATTAATGTCACAACCAGCACGCGCATTGATCAAGCCAGCATTGCGAGCCAGCACATTAAAGGTGCCGCTACCGACGGTACCTAGACCACAAATCCCAATATTGACTGACTTCAAGGAGTCCCCGCCTGCAGATAATAAAAAAAGAGGGCCACCTTAATGGCGGCCATGCCGAGTGTCAACGGGCGGCGGTATTCTTGCTACTAGCGACGCCCGCCATCGATGCCCAGCACTCGGGCGAGGTCGGCCGCAGGCCGGTAACCCGGTATCAGAGAACCATCTGCCAGCACGATGGCCGGGGTGCCATTGACACCCATTTGCTGCCCTAGGCTGTACTGTTTTGGCACAGGGTTATCGGCACAGACATTCTGCTCAATTTCCTTACCGTTTTTCAGTGCCGTCAAGGCTTGCCGGGGCTTATCAGCACACCAGGCCGAGGCTATTTTTTGATAGGAAGCCGAGCCGATGCCCGCGCGCGGGAAAGCCAGATAACGTACCTCGACGCCCATGGCGTTAAGTTCAGGTACCTCTTTGTGCAACTTTCGACAATAGCCACAGTCGACATCGGTAAACACATTGATGACACCTTTGACCGGTACAGTCGACTTGAAGACAATCATGTCAGCTAGCGGAATTTCGGCCAACAGGTCTTTGCGTACCGCTGTTAAGGCCTGTTCTTTAAGGTTGATAAAGCGGCCCTTGCCGACCTGATAAAGATCACCATCAAAAAAGAACTCGCCGTCGTTGTAGACATAGAGCAAGGGGCCATTTTCGACCTGTAGCATCGCTATGCCGGGGATGGGGCTAGCCTGAATATCGCCATAGTTGAGATCGGGGCGCGCGGAGCGCAGGCTGGCCATAATGCGTGCTTTGCGTTCGCTACTCACTTCACCAGCACCATTACCCACCTCTGCTGCCGATAAAGGTTGGGCCAGACCCACCATAATCACGCCGATAAAACCCAAGCGCCATAAGCTTGCAATCGAACGGCTCATCGCATCGCACCTAAATATTTTAGACATAAATAAAAACTCCACTACTCACTGCTTGAAAGACAGCCATTGGAACACATTGGGAACCGTCTGTTCCCTACCGCAATGACAACTAGCCTCTGGGGTGGTGCTCGGCATGTAACTCTTGCAGACGCGCCTTGGCAACATGGGTGTAAATTTGCGTGGTCGATAAATCACTGTGGCCTAGTAAAAGCTGCACCACCCGTAAATCTGCCCCATGATTCAACAAGTGTGTAGCAAAGGCGTGACGTAAGGTGTGGGGGGACAGGGCTTGCTCAATACCCGCCACGCTCGCCCAATGTTTGAGTCGATGCCAAAAAGTCTGGCGGGTCATGCCGCGGCCGCGCTGACTGGGAAAGAGCACTTCGCTGGCTTTCATGCCCAGTAACTCGGGGCGAGCGTGGCGTAAATAACGCGTCAACCAATCCAGCGCCTCTTCGCCAACGGGCACTAAGCGCTCTTTGGCGCCCTTGCCGATTACCCGCACGACACCCTGACGAATATTGACCTGGCTGACGGTTAAAGCCACCAGTTCGGAGACCCGAAGACCGGTAGCATAGAGCAGCTCAATCATGGTTCTATCGCGCAGGCCGATAGCAGTGTCGATATCGGGAGCCAGCAATAATTGATCGACCTCGGCCTCACTCAAACTTTTCGGTATCGGCTGAGGCAGTTTCGGGCTGGGGATATTCGCCGTCGGATTAACACTAATTTGCTTTTCCCGCAGCCAGTAAAGATAAAAGCCTTTCAAGCATGACAGTGAGCGGGCCGCCGAGCGGGGACTCTTCGAGGGATCCAGCCGATAGGCCATATAATTAGCCAGTAACACCTCATCGGCGTTCATCAGCGTTGCGCCAAGCGACCCCAGCCATTGGCTAAAGGCCGACAGGTCACGGCGATAGGACTCTCGCGTGTTATCACTTAAGCCTTTTTCCAGCCACAGCGCATCAATATATTTATCGATGCGCTCGTCATCCGTCGCAATACTCATGGCGAGAGTGTAGTGCTTCGGCCCAGCCACTGTAAATGCCATTAACGCCTGGCAGCACCCGCCACGTCACTGCAATTAATAGCCATTACACAGATACAAAACAGACACAAAAAAGGCGACCGAAGCCGCCTTTTTAACACGACAGGGCAAAACTCTTAGGCGAGTTTTTCCTTGATGCGCGCTGCCTTACCCGACAGTTCACGCAAGTAGTACAGCTTGGCCTGGCGCACGTCGCCGCGACGCTTAACCGCTATGCTGTCAATCGCCTTGCTGTAAGTCTGGAAAGTACGCTCAACACCGATGCCGCTAGAAATCTTGCGCACAGTAAACGCTGAGTTGATACCGCGATTACGCTTGGCAATCACCACACCTTCAAAAGCCTGCAGACGCTCGCGATCACCCTCGCGGACCTTGACCTGAATAACAAGGGTATCACCGGGGCTAAAGGATGGAATGTCTTGACCCATTTGCTCCGCTTCAAGTTCAGCGATAATTTTGTTCTTGCTCATGACCAGCTCCTGATAACTCTCTGTACGGCTTCACAGCCGGGTTAATGTCGTCAACAACTTGCTGTGAAGCCCGCAATTGTTGTTAAAATTTTTGCTCAATGTTCTATTCATTGTATCTATGAGCGGGTCTAAACCACCCGTCCCACGCTTACTCTTTTGAAGCCTCGGCCAATATTGCCGCCTGCTCCTCTGTCAGTGTCAACGCTGCCAACAGCTCCGGCCGTCGCGACCGTGTTCTCAACAACGAGCGCTGCAAACGCCAACGCCGTATTTTTTCATGATTGCCCGAGAGTAGTACCTCGGGAACCGCCATGCCTTCATAAACTTCGGGTCGCGTGTAGTGCTCACAATCGAGCAAACCACCAACAAACGAATCCTCTTCAGCCGATGCCTGGTGACCCAGTACGCCCGGCAACTGCCTGAGCAGTGCATCCATCAGCACCATCGCCGGTAGTTCACCGCCGCTGAGTACATAGTCACCAATCGACCATTCTTCGTCGACCTCTAGCGACAACAGGCGCTCATCAACACCTTCGTAGCGTCCGGCTATCAGCACCAGGTTTTCTCTGCGCCCGGCAAAATCGGCAACCGCCTGGTGTTTCAGTAATTGTCCCTGTGGCGATAAGTACACCACTTTGCATGGGCCCTGCATCCAGGCCCTGGCCTCCGTTATGGCCTCGCGTAAAGGTTCCAGGGTCATCACCATGCCCGGCCCTCCGCCATAGGGTCTGTCATCAACACTGTGATGACGGTCGGCGGTGTAATCACGGGGGTTGTAAAACCCGACCTCCACCAAACCCTTGCTGAGTGCTCGCCCCGTTACGCCGTAATCCGTTACCGCTTTAAACATTTCGGGAAACAGCGTCACCAGTGCTATTTTCACTCGCTATAACACCGCAGCAAACCTAAAACTCTGGATCCCAGTCGACGAGGATTTCTCCCTCATCGGTATCGACCTTCAGCAAGAACTGATCCACATAGGGAATCAATCTTTCTTTCTGATCGATACTTTCATTGCAGCCTTTGACCACCAGCACGTCATTGGCGCCGGTTTCGAGGAAACCCGACACTTCACCGAGAAGTACACGAGCCTCTTCAACCATGCTGTAAACTTTTAAACCCTGAAGCTGGTACCAGTAGTGGTCACCACCTTCGAGGACATCAAACTGTTCACGCAACACGCAAATGTCAAGACCACTTAAAGCCTCGGCCTCGTTGCGGTTATCAATGCCGCACAAGTGTGCGACGGTGCCTTTACCCTGAGCGCGAAAACTCTCGGCTTCGAACTCCTGCCAGCGGCCATCGAGTTCGACCCGCCAGGGCTTATAGCTAAAGACATTCTCTGCAGGCTGAGTATAGGAATGTACTTTTACCCAACCTTTAATACCGTGGGCTCCAGTAATCCGGGCCACCACTGCATATTCGTCAGGTTTATCCATCCCTACACTAAACCTATTTACCAGGCCCTGATTAAGCGGGCCGAGAAATTAGGCTGCGGCTTTAGCGGCCTTTTTCAACAAACTAGCAACGCGCTCAGACAAAGTAGCACCATTGCTCACCCAGTAATCAATGCGTTCCTGATTAATACGCAGTGACTCTTCCTGCCCACGGGCGAGAGGATTAAAAAAACCAACGCGCTCAATGTAGCGGCCATCGCGTGAACGGCGGCTATCACTAACCGTGAGATGGTAGAAAGGGCGTTTTTTTGAACCACCACGTGCCAGACGTATTGTGACCATGAAATCTATTTTCCTGTTTTTACCGGGGTAATTATGCCGGGGTAAGCCTACCGGGGGTAAATACCCATCCGGTTGTACATTGCGCGGGACTTGATTAAAAGCTTTGACAGCGCTCTAAAAACAAAAGACACAGCCAAGCCACTCACAGCCCTACGGAAAGGCGCGGTATTTTACGTTAATTCCAGCACAAAGAAAACCACCTTCTCAGAACAATTTCAAAACCACTAACGACGGAAGCCGCCGGGCGGCATACCACCGCCCTGAGCTCCGCTTTGTCCCATCATGCTCTCCATGCCACGCATCATTTTATGCATGCCCTTGCCCTTCATTTTCTTCATCATCTTGCTCATTTGTTTGTACTGCTTGAGCAGACGGTTGAGATCCTGAATACTGGTGCCGGAACCCTGGGTGATGCGTCGCTTGCGCGAGCCATTGAGAATATCGGGGTTGGATCGTTCGGCTAGTGTCATCGAGTCGATGATGATCGACATACGGCCCAGCTGCGAATTCAGGTTCGCCTGTTCGGCCATCTGCGCCATATTGCCCATACCGGGCAGTTTTTCGAGCATGTCACCCATACCGCCCATATTTTGCATTTGCTGCAACTGGTCACGCAGGTCATTCAGGTCAAAGCGCTTACCCTTTTGAACCTTTTTGATCAGCTTGTCGGCTTTCTTTTTGTCGACCTTGCGCTCAACTTCTTCGATCAGCGAGAGCATGTCGCCCATGCCGAGAATACGCGAGGCTACCCGCTCGGGATGAAAGGGCTCGAGGGCATCGGTTCTTTCACCTACACCGAGGAATTTGATCGGCTTGCCAGTAACCTGTCGCACGGACAGCGCCGCACCGCCACGGGCATCACCATCGACCTTGGTCAAAATAACCCCGGTCAGTGGCAGTGCTTCATTAAAAGCGCTGGCCGTATTAACAGCATCCTGACCAATCATGGCGTCGATAACGAACAGGGTTTCTACCGGCTTAACGGCGGCGTGAAGATCCTTGATTTCAGTCATCAAGGTTTCATCAATATGCAGACGACCTGCGGTATCGACGATCAGTACATCGGCAAAACTTTTGCGCGCCGCTGACAAGGCAGCATTGACGATATCGACAGGGCTCTGTTCGGTGGCACTGGGGAAGAATTCAGCGCCCACTTCTGCCGCCAGCACTTCAAGCTGTTTAATCGCCGCCGGACGATAGACATCGGCGCTGACCACCATGACTTTTTTCTTTTCCCGCTCGCTCAGGTAGCGAGCTAGTTTGGCGACGGAGGTGGTTTTACCCGCCCCCTGCA
>CAYWXW010000040.1:9661-26046 GCA_964462265.1 uncultured Porticoccaceae bacterium
GAGGGTCTCGTTGCTAGAGCCCATCACCAGTTCGAGCTGCTCCTGCACAATTTTTAGAAATTGCTGACCCGGATTAAGACTGAGGTTAACCTCCTGACCCACCGCTCTATCGCGCACCTGGTCAATAAAGGTCTTCACCACCGGCAGGGCAACATCGGCCTCCAGCAGCGCCATGCGCACTTCGCGCAATGTTTCCTTTATATTCTCTTCACTCAGGGTCGATTTGCCAGAGATGGCTTTCAGGCTGTGTGAAAGGCGGTCACTAAGATTTTCGAATAGAGCCATGGTCTTGTTATCCCCGTTTAAAAGGTTATTCCCGCTTTAAGGTTAGGCGTTAGAATTTGGCAATTCAGCCGCCCAGTATAACCGATCAACAGCCCCACCCCCAGTCATGTCGTGTCACTAACGACCAACAAGCTGGCGAACCACGATCAGGCAAAGCCGGAGTGAGCCAGAGGCTTTGCGCCACTGGCTTTCTGTGCCAAACTCGACGAATCTGATCAACACGAACAGCTGTTATGTCCGTACAACTTACTGCCACGCTTGCCATCGTCTGCTATTTGACCGCCTTCGGCCTGCAGGTTCGCGCCAGCTTACAAGCCTCTGGCAGCACTGCATCCATCGCCAAAGGCTCGGTACTCGGGCTTAGCGGCCTGGCCTTAGCCGCCCACTTTGCCACCAGCTGGCAACAGGTTTTTACCGACTCGGGCACCAGTTTCAGCCTGCTGCCTCTCTCGGTAGCGATATTCATGGTCATCAATTTCATCGTTGTGGCCGGCAGCCTGCGTCGACCCTTTCACAGCCTTTTCCTGCTGCTGTTTCCTTTCAGCGCCCTGGCTTTGGCCCTGTCTTTACTACCCCTTTGGCAAAGCCCACCCCGCAACAACCTGCCCCTGGGTTTAAGCCTGCATATACTGCTTTCAATTATTGCCTACAGTCTGCTGAGTATCGCCGCCCTTGAGGCGCTTTTTCTCGCCTACCAAAACCGTCAACTGCACCAGCACCATAGCAGCGCTTTAATGCGCATACTGCCACCTCTGCAAACCATGGAAAGCCTGCTATTTGGGCTGATAATCACCGGCTTTACCCTGCTCACGCTGGCACTGACTAGCGGCCTGCTGTTTGTCGACAACTTTTTTGCCCAGCACCTGGTACACAAAACGGTTTTTTCCATCGTTGCCTGGCTGGTTTACGGCATCTTATTGTGGGGACATTTCCGCTGGGGCTGGCGCGGTAAAACGGCAACGTTATGGACGCTCGGCGGCTTCACCTTATTAATGCTCGCGTTCTGGGGCACCAAGTTTGTCCTCGAGGTTATTCTGGCTTAAAACCAGTCATTAAACACAGTTGCCATACCGTGCAAACTACTTCAACATGGCCGACCCTAACTACGAGAGCTTAGCCCCTCTTTGAACGACGCCCCGATATGGTTGCTTGCCAGTATGCTGGCAGGCCTTCTGATGATCTCTGCTTTTTTCTCTGGTTCCGAAACAGGCATGATGTCCCTCAACCGCTACCGGCTGAAACATCTTGCTAAAAAAAGCCGTGGCGCCCGACGCGCGCAGAAACTTCTCCAACGCCCCGATCGACTGATTGGCATCATCCTGATCGGCAATAACGCGGTCAATATTCTCGCCTCCATCATTGCCTCCATCATCAGCACTCGTCTGTTTGGCCCCGAAATTGGCATTGTTGTCGCCACGCTTGGCCTCACCTTTGCCATTTTAATTTTTTCAGAGGTGACGCCGAAAACCATCGCTGCTCTGCACCCTGAAGCCGTCGCGTTTAAGGCCAGTCATATTCTCAAACCGCTACTGAAAATTGCCTATCCGCTGGTGTGGATAGTGAACCACCTATCCAACGCCCTGGTGCGCATCCTTGGCTTTAATCCCCTAAAGAAAGTTGACGACAGCCTCAGCAAAGAAGAGCTACGCACAGTGGTGGATGAAGCCAAGGAAGAAAACCTCTCCTCGCGTCACCAGGACATGTTGATTAGCGTTCTGGATCTGGAAAAAATCACCGTCAACGACATTATGGTGCCGCGCAGTGAAATCCTCGGCCTCAATCTGGAGGATGACATCGACACGCTGGTCGAGTGCATCATCAATACCGAACACACCCGGCTACCGGTCTACGAGGGCGATATTAATCAGATAGTCGGCACCCTTCACATGCGTAAAGTCAGCCGTATATTGCGCCGTGGCGAAGGCGAACTCACCAAGGAGGCCATCAAGCGCTTCGCCAATCCCACCTATTTTATTCCCGCCGAAACGCCGCTGCATATTCAACTGATTAACTTTCAGAAAAACAAATATCGCCTCGGGCTAGTGGTCGATGAATACGGCGAAGTAGAGGGTCTGGCCACTCTCGACGACATCCTCGAGGAGATCGTCGGCGATTTCACCACCAATATTTTCGAGCACGAAGACGAAATTGCCAAACAGGATGACGGCTCTTACCTGATCGACGGTGCTGCCAGTATTCGCGATATTAATAAGGCCACCAACTGGGATTTGCCCGCGGACGGGCCGAAAACCTTGAACGGCCTGGCCCTCGAGCACATCGAGAGTTTCCCCGATGCCAGGGTCAGCTTCACTATCGACACCTATCGGCTGGAAGTACTCGCGCTCTCAGAAAAAATGATCAGCAAGCTAAAGGTTTGGCAGGTAACAGCGTCCCGAGAAGAAGAGCTCTAGGAGCCTGTCGGACTTAAGTGATCGTAGCGAGGGGAAGTCCGGTTTGAGGTGGATTTTGTGCTCTTTTGAGGAGAATAGTCAGTCTATTTAACGAAAAAGAGCACAAAATCTGGCCAAATCCGGCTTTGCCGCAGTAGATCATCCTAAGTCCGACAGGCTCCTAGCAGGCCGCTAAAAGCAACTTGACGATCAGGCAAAGGGATTGCCGATTTTGCCCCGAGCGTGCGCCTTTTTTAGCACCGCCCGACGCTCAGTATTATCTAATGACACCCACTCCCGAATTTCCCCGCCACTGCGATGACAACCGGTGCAGATGTCATCTTTATTGAGGGCACAAACGGCGACACAGGGTGAAACCACTGGTGACTCTTCGGCATCACCCTTGCCTACACCGCTGAACGATTTATCAGCCACGTCCACTAAGCGCCTATATTCAGGGGCTTGAGCGAGGTGCGGAAACTCGCGGCTTTTTCAATATACGTCGCCGCCGAGCTCTGTAATACGGCAATGGTTTTTTCGTCCAGCTGACGCACAATCTTCGCCGGAGTACCGAGCACCATCGAATTATCGGGAATCACCATGCCTTCGGGCACCAGCGCATTGGCGCCAATTAAGCAGTTTTTACCAATCACCGCGCCGTTGAGAATCACCGCATTAATGCCAATCAGCGAGTAATCGCCAATGGTACAGCCGTGAATCATCGCGCAATGGCCGATGGTGATATTACAGCCAATATTGGCCTGTATGCCCGGATCGGTGTGAATAACGGCGGTGTCCTGCACATTGGTGCCGGCCCCGATATTAATAATGTCGGTATCGCCGCGAATCACCGCGCCAAACCAGACACTCACCTGGTCACCCAAGTTCACTGAGCCAATGACATCAGCGCTAGGGGCGACAAACACATCTTTGCCCAATGTCGGCACGCGGTCTTCGTATTGATAAATCATCTCTTCACCTATTTATTCACTGGTTATTAACGCTTCTTTAATTCGCTGATGTTTTAAAGCATTGACCCTGCACACCGTCGGGATTCACCTTCGGGGCTTATTTTCAGGGCTCTTACTTTCAGGGCTTTCTTTCAGGGCTTACTTTCAGGAAAGTGCGGAAACTGCCGGCGTATCTCTGCCGGCAAATCAGCTCGGTCGATCTCGGCACACAAACCCACATCAAACACGCGGTTAAGCATATCCACCAGCACTGTCAGCGTAAAACCCCAGATGGTATAGCCCGCGTAATGATAACAGGGCATCCAGCACCAGTTGCCCAGTACATCCACCTGTTTTTTAATTAAATGTTGCGGTTCCAGCAGGTACGACAGGGGCACGTGAAAGATCGCCTCCAGCTCAGCAGGGTCGGCCCGCAGTGGCAGACCGGGGCGAATAAAGCCCAGATAGGGCGTCACCTGCACCCCCAAACGGGTGCGTCGTTGGGGCAATTTCGCAATCAGCTCGACTTCACTCGGCGCCAGTGCCACCTCCTCCTCACTTTCCCGCAGTGCGGTAAATAACAAGCTGCTATCGCTCTGCTCCCACTTGCCCCCGGGAAAAGCCACCTGCCCGGGGTGGCTTTTCATATGTTGAGCGCGCTGGGTAAACACCAGTTGGGGGTCGGGCTCTCGCGTTAAGGCAAGCAATACGGCAGCTTCGCGCCCACCTTCGGCTGGCTGCAGGGGTTCGGGCGGTAAGGCATCGAGCTGCTCAGTAATTTTCTTTAACACTAATAAAACCTGCTTCTTTAATTGCCAACTGATGGATGGGCAAGGTTATAATCGGGGAAACGCATTGTCATAAACCATTCAGGATAAGCCAGCACCTTGAAATACTGCAGCAGTTGCGGCGGCGACATCACTCACCGCATCCCCGAAGGGGACGATCGCCACCGCCACGTTTGCGATGGCTGTGAAACCATACACTACCAAAACCCCTGCATTATTGCTGGCTGCATCCCCGTCTATCAAAGTCAGGTGCTGCTCTGTCGCCGTGCAATTGAACCCGCCTACGGCTACTGGACTTTGCCGGCAGGCTTTATGGAGAACGGTGAAACTATGCTCGAAGGTGCCAGGCGCGAATGTGTGGAGGAGGCCAACGCCCACCTGCATTCACTGGAGTTGTACAGCATGATAGACATTCCCCACATCAATCAGGTCTATGTGTTTTTTCGCGGCGAGCTGGCAAAACCCGAATTTTCGCCGGGTATTGAATCTCTCGAAGTCGAACTCTTTGAAGAACAGCAAATACCCTGGCAAGACATTGCCTTCCCTTCGGTTAAGAGGGCACTGAAACAATTTTTTAAAGACAGAGAAGCCGGCGTATATCCCGTCAGAACAGACGCCATTCGCCGCAAATAAAGCAGCGCACCTTCATTGATACATGACAGCGAGAATCGTCAAACAGCCTAAGCCGAGCTTATTACGCCAAAACTTTTTAAAACTCACTATTTTGTCTTATTCGGCACCCTCCAAGGCAGTTAATGTCCTCCTCTAGCTCGAGCCTTTTACGTAAAGTTCCTGCTTCGTAAACTATGCAGTACCCCGATAACAATACATAGAATAAAAAACCATTCTAAATAGACCTCACAGACAGGGAACCACTGGCAATGATGCTGACTTTAAAGAGCTTATCCATGACTCTTCGCCACACCGCACAAGCAATTATTTTATTCACGTTGTTGAGTCCCAGCGCCAGCGCCGAAGCCACGTCCTACCAGGTTAAACCACAAACTGTTTATGACTTAAAGTCGGTTTTTGCCTCGGTACAATCGATGGACGTCACTCAGGGCAGAGCGCGCATCGGCGGCACCCTGGTGGAACTGCTGGTTGATGAGGGCGATATTGTCGAGGCCGGGCAGAAACTGGCCACGGTACGCGATGCCAAACAAAAGCTGCAAATCGCCGCTCTCACCTCGAAATTGCGCTCCTTAAACGCACAATTACAACTGGACCAAACCACCTTGAAAAGGGTTTCAACCCTGAAGAAATCCGGCAAGGCCAGCCAGTCAGCACTCGACAAGGCAGCGACCAAAGTCGACGTGGTGAGCGCCGATATCGCCGCCCTTAAACTGGATCAAGCGGTCGTTCGCGAATCCCAGTCCCAGGGCGATGTGTTCGCCCCGGCCCGCGGCCGAGTATTGAACGTTAACGTCACCCGGGGCGTGGTGGTCATGCCCGGCGAGCCGATTGCCGACATCGCCGCCGATAGTTATATCCTGCGTTTAATGCTGCCCGAGCGCCATGCCCGCTTTATCAAAAAAAGCGACACCGTATTAGTGGCTGAACGAGGCATGCTCGACGTAAACGATGAAACCAGCCAATCGACGCGCCGCGAGGGCATCGTGTCACAGGTTTACCCTGAGCTCGACAACGGCCGCGTAGTGGCCGATGTTCAAGTCGAGGGTCTCGGTGATTTTTTTGTCGGTGAGCGGGTCAGGGTCTGGGTCTCAACCGACGAGCGCCAGACCTACGTCATCCCCGAATCTTATATTCACCGCCGCTACGGGCTGAGCTTTGTCTACCTCAGTGACGGTACTGAAATTGTCATCCAACCGGGCAGTAAAGTCGATGGCGGCATAGAGGTATTATCGGGCCTGCACACTGGCGACACCCTCGTGCAACAACCGCTACCAAGCCCAGCCCACGCCAATAGCGCGGGGCAATAATCATGTCCATGGGCATCGCAGGGCGCACTACCCAGGTCTTTATTCAATCAGCACTGACGCCACTCATTCTTATTGTCTCGGTCATTCTCGGCGGCATGGCACTGCTGAGCATGCCCCAGGAAGAAGACCCCCAAATCACCGTACCCTTCGTCGATATTTTCATCCCCACCCCCGGCCTGAAGGCGGAAGATGTCGTTGAACTGGTCACCAAGCCCTTTGAGGACATTTTAAAAGGCATCGACAATGTCGAGCACGTCTATTCAATGACCCGCGATGACGGCATCGCCCTTACCGTGCGTTTCGATACCGGCTTCGATGACGACGCCGCCGTAGCCCGAGTTAATGATGCCATCGATGCCAACCGTTATCGCGTGCCCGCCCACTTGCCACCACCACTAGTGATCGGCCGCAGCATTGATGATGCCGCCGTCGTAGTGCTCACTCTGTCACCCAAACCTGGCAACAAAGGCCGCTGGAGCGCCGACACCCTCTACGATCTCACCGAAGAGCTAAAGCACGAAATCATCAAGGTCGATGATGTCGGCCTGACCTATATTATCGGCGGTCACCCTAAAGAGCTGCGCATTGAACCCGACCCCGAATTGCTCTCGCTCTACGGCATTACCCTCAACCAGGTGGTCGAAAAAGTGCGCAACGCCAACTCGTCATTTTCCGCTGGCAGTTTGCGTAACACCAACCAACTGACACCAGTGATTGTCGGCCAAACCTTACACGACACCACGGAGATCGGCCTGCTAGTCATTACTACAGTCGATGGCCGACCCGTGTATTTGCGCGATGTCGCCAAGGTTGTGATCGGCGCCAGTCTGGGTGAGCATCGGGTTTCGCAGCTGCTTCCGGTCAGCGCAGATGGCAAAAGTTACGAGCGCCTACCGGCGGTCAGCTTGTCCATTGGCAAACGCAATGGTGCCAACGGCGTGACCATTAGCGAAGACATATTAAAGCGCCTGGAGCTGGTGCGCGGCGGTTTGATCCCCGATGATATCAATGTCGAAATCACTCGCGATTTCGGTGAAACCGCCGGTCACAAATCCAATGAAATGATGCTCCACCTGATTCTCGCCACCGCCGCCATCGTGATTATTATGGCTGCATTTTTAGGCTGGAGGGAGGGCATCGTGGTACTGCTGGTTGTGCCATCGACCATCCTGCTGACCTTTTTTACCTGCTGGATGCTCGACGTCACTCTTAATCGACTGACCATGTACGGCATTATTTTCTCCATTGCCATTCTCGCCGACGATGCCATTGTGGTGATAGAGAATGTCTCCCGGCACTGGAAAATGTTTGACGAGCGCAGCTTGTTACAAAGAACCATTGACGGTGTTTCTGAAGTCGGTAATCCGACTATTATCGCCACTTTTACGGTGGTTATGGCGATGCTGCCGATGCTTTTTATCCACGGCTTTATCGCACCCTTTCTCGAACCCATTCCTATCGCCGCCATTGCTGCAATGATTTTCTCCCTCTTCCTCGCCTTTAGCGTTGTGCCCTGGGCCATGCTGAAATTGCACCCCGATGCTAACGACGAAGGCGGTACAAGAAGTGAATCAAGCGCAGAAATGCTCGAGGACGAAAAAGAGGTTCAGGGCGGTATTTTTGGCCAGGCCGTGCGCGCCACTCTGGGCGGCATGATAAGCACACCCAAACGTGCCAAATACACCGTATTTGCTATTATCGGCTTTACCCTGCTGACCTTTTTAATCCCGTATTACAAACTTGTCCTGTTCAAAATCATGCCCTTTGACGACAAGCAGGACATTCAAATACAGATTGATCTGCCCGAGGGTGCCACCCTCGAAGCCACTGACCGCACTCTGGTCGAGGCGGCAAATTTAATTGGCGATATTGAAGAAATTCAAAACATGCAACTCTATGCCGGTGTCGCAGGGCCCTTTAACTTTTACGGACTGGTGCGCCAGGACTACCTGCGCAACTCGCCCGAGCTGGGGGAAATTCGCATTCGCCTGTCGTCCACCTGGGAGCGCGACCGCGAAAGCCACGATATCGCCATGGAAATAAGGCAGCGCTTAAAAGCCCTGGTGCTACCCGAGAACACCACAGTAGAGCTGGTTGAATCGCCACCCGGGCCACCGGCACCCTATATTGTGCTCGCCGAAGTCTATGGCCCCGATGCCCAAACCCGCCGCGACAGTGCGCGTAAAATTCAGCAGGCTATTGACCAGGTGCCTGCGCTGGCGGAAACTGACAATTCTCTTGGTAATCCAGCCATGCGTATGCGCATAGGCATTGACCAGGAGAACCTCGAGTTCCACCAGGTTGATGAAGGCGTGGTTTACAGCACCCTCGCCGCCCTGCTGCAGGGCGTAGACCTCGGCTACTCCCATCGTGGCGATGGCCGCAATCCTATCCCCATTGTGCTACATCTACCGAAAGAATCGCTCACGCTGGGAGAGCGCCTGCTATCCACCCCCATCCCCACCATGACCGGTGAAACCCGAGAACTGGGCGATGTTGTCAGCATTAGTCGCGAGCCCGCCTCCTACCCCATCTATCGCCGCGATGGGCGCTTTGCCGATATGGTGATGGCCAGCATTCGCGGTGAGCACGAAGATGCACCCATGTATGCCCTGTACGAGGTTGAGCAAATCATTGAGGAAATGGACTGGCCCGAGGGCATGAAGCCCGATGTTCGCTACTTTGGCCAACCCGAAGATGAGAGCAAGCCCACCCTGTTGTGGATGGGTGAATGGGATGTCACCCGGGAGACCTTTACCGAACTCGGCTCCGCCTTTAACTACGCCATACTCGGCATTTACATTTTGGTGGTTGGCCAATTCAGTAGTTTTAAAACCCCGCTGGTAGTGCTGCTGCCCGTACCGCTGGGCTTCTCCGGCATTATTCTCGGCCACTGGATAATGGATGCTACTTATTCCATGCCCTCCACCATCGGCCTGATTGCCCTATCGGGCATCGTGGTGCGCAACTCGATTTTATTGATCGAGTTTATCCACATGAAAAGTCGGGAGGGGGTGCCGATGCGCACCGCGGCACTGGAAGCAGCCGCGATTCGCGCCAAACCGATTTTCCTCACCGCATTAGCGGGCATCGCCGGTGCCGCCTTTATCTTGCCCGACGCCATGCTCCACGGCATGGGTGTAGCGCTGATGTTTGGTCTTGCCTCATCGACCATACTGACCCTGATGGTGATACCCGCGATGTATGTCTGGCTGCGCGATGATGGGCACGAGGTTTAACCCCGCCTTAATTAAGCCGCAATAAAAAGCTCCCACTGAGCGATCAATGGGGGCTTTTTATTAAGTGCTTAATGGAAAGAAAGATTAGCTTGCAGAGTCCAACTATCGACACTATTCATACATAAAAGGACAAAAGTAATCCTCGGGATCGGCATACGGGGGCCTATTACTGAAACGCTGATAATGCCTTAAGTCTGTATAGTATTTTTTCATCCAATATAAATTTTGCGGTATAGGGACAACGTGCTCCACAAAACGTCGGTTCTTAAAACTCCAAACATAAAAAGCATCTTTCTTGGCGACGCCAAAATGCATCTCCGTACCAACCTCCCCTCTTTCCCGATAACCCCGCCCCTCCTTGGCATAAAACAGCCACTCTTGTCGAATGGCATGATCGAGAATATGACGGTAATCAATTTTTGCCGGATCCATAACAATCACCCATTCTCGAGAAGAGTAGATCCGTTCCGGGAAAATAAAAAAGGCGGGGATGAGCTGCTGTTTGACTCTTGGGACGATAATACAATAGGGCTCGTCATTAACGACCTGATCCAGGCTGGCAACAACATCCTCGTAAAAAGCGTCTTTGTAGAAATAGAAAGCCACCGGCACAACAATCTCTGGCAGAAAAACAATAATCAGCAGCGCTGCTACGCGTATGACGTACTTTTTAAAGAAAACAGATGACAATAATCGCATAATTATTGTCATCTGTTTGGCCAACTCAAGCCCTGCTTAAACGCAAAACACTGCCCTCACCATCGGCAGCAACCAGCAGGCCGCCCTTGCCGTCGACACAGAGACCACCGGCAAAATCGAGCGGGCAAATAGCGCCAATGGGCAAGTGGGTGGCGATTTGTGTGGGCTCGGCGTCACCAGTGAGATCAATCGCCCAAATGGAATGGGCCGATCTGTCCAGTACGTAGAGGGTATTGTCGATAGCAGCCAGGCCCCGAGGGTCAAACAGACCATCGAGCAATGTCGTCACTTCACCCTCTGGGCTGACTCCAAGCAGACGGCCGACACCCGTGTCAGAGACATAACATTTTCCCTGCCACTGCAAAACATCGGTGGGTGCACTCAAGCCTTCAACCAAAGTGCTTATCTCACCAGAGGTAGTGATGGCGAGCACCGAGTTGGTGTTTTCCCGCACCACCAGTACGCCGCCATCCTCTGCCGCACACAGGCCTTTTAATTGCCCTTGCTTGGCAACCAGCATGTCCGTCGTTTGCGTAGCAAAGTCGTAGCGCAGCACGTCGCCTCGGGCCGTGCTCATCAAGAATTCACCCGGCTTGCCGGCGGCAATAGCACGCACAAAGCGTGGTGCAGTGGTATCCAGTGGACTACCGACGGCACTGCGTTCGCCACTGGGAGCAATCATTGCCAGGCTGAGGCCGTCGACCACAAAGCAGGTGCCAGAGGCCGTATCGCAGGCGATGCCCCAGGGGCCCACCCAGCCGGGTGCGACTAGCACACGCTCTTTATTGCTGCCGTCCATCGCCACTTCGGCAACGCCGCCATCGACAAAATGCGAGAGATAGAGTTTGCCATCGGCGTCAATGGCCAGGTTGTCGATACCCGGGCGCACCCTAGCGACCACGGTTTGCGCGCCGCTTTCAGTATCAATTTTTACCACTTCACCATTGCCCGCTTGCGGCGATAATAGCTCACCAGAGGGGGTAAATTTCACCGCCGTGGGGTGAGACAAGCCTGTTGTCACTTGTTCCTGCTCGCCGGTTTCGGGGTCTACGCGCCAAACTTCACCCTTGGGCACCAGTGGAAAATAAAGCTTACCGTCGGGCCCGCCCGCCAGGGCATTGGGGCTGTCGAGGTCTTTGGCAATTAAACGTGGCGGCCTATCGTCGTGAGGATAAAGTTCAAACAGTCGACCTTTGGGCCGGTGTTCATCAATAAACAGCCGATCATTAAACACGGTGACGCCATTGGCCGAGGGCAATTCGTCGGAGACCACCGTCACCTCACCATCGGGCTTACGCATGGTCACCTGGGCGCTCATCACTTCGGTGGAATACATATTGCCGAGTGAATCAAAGGCGACATCATCCGGCCCGGTAATTGGCCCGCCGTTGGGGGCGATGACCTCAAGCTCGCCAGTTTCAGTATCGATGGCCGTCACCTGACTACCCATGGCCTGGGCAACATAGAGCCTGCCGTCGGTGCCAAACTGCATACCATTGGCACCAAACAGAGCACTCGGTGGGGTCACATGGCTGCATTGCCACTCGGCGATAAGCCGGGGTTCTACGGCTTGTTCGCCGTGTAGTGCTGCGAAACGATTATTCATTATTGTTGACACTTGCTGCACCTCGCAAAAATAATCAATCATGCCGCCCGCGCAACCAGAAGGCAAAAAAAACCCCGTAGCAGAAAGCTGCCACGGGGTTTTTTCAAACCATTAAAGGTTTAACCTACATTAGACATTGACGTTCAAGTTAAACAGCTTCTTGACGTTGTCGTGTACACAGGCATTCTGCTGCTCGATGCTCAGGTGACCCATCTGCTCGTCGAGAATTTTCTGCGAAACAGGCCAGCAAGCGTCAGTGTGCGGGTAGTCGTTGGCCCACATCAGGCAACCACTGTCGACCACATCGAGATTGCGGTAGGCCGTTTCGTCATCCTGGAACGTAAAGGAGACATTCTGATCGATGTACTCACTCGGTGGACGAGTCAACTGACATTCAGTCGCAGGCCCCAGGCGAGCAATAGCGTGATCGGCACGGTACTTATAGTGAGGGATCCAACCGGCATCGCCTTCGGCCACAACCATTTTCAGCTTGGGGTGACGCTCAAAAACACCACCAAAGAGGAACACGCCCAGTACGTCTTGGACACCACGAATAATGTTCATGAAGCCATTGGCCGCATGGCCACGCTTGGGTGCCAGTACTTCTTTAACACCACAGTCATCAGACGTGAGGATGTGAAAACACATGGGCATATCGAGATCGATAGCACATTCCCATAGGGCATCGTAATCGGCGTGATCGTAATCGGCATAACCGGGGCGACCCGGCATCATCATGCCAACATGGCCCTGGGCTTTAGCACGCTTGACATCTTCAATCGCTGAATCAACAGATAAAACAGCAGACTGAGCCAGACCAAATAGGCGATTGGGCTGAGTACCGCAAAAAGTTTCCAACCAACGGTTATAGGCCTGCATGCAGGCATTTTTATACTCTAGGTCGGGGTGACCACACATGACCATGCCAACAGAGGCATAGATGACTTCTGCACAAACGCCGTCTTGATCCTGTACTTCAGCACGGAAGTTCGGGTTCCAGGCAGCATTAGGCAGCTCGTCAAACTTGGCATCGCGATACTTGGGCAGTTCTGCTGCGGGTACACCGGCTGCGCCCAGCAGAGCCAGAGGAATAATGTCATCAAGACCGGGGATATTGAAAATAGAACCGCCGGTTGGGCCGTCAATAACCGTTGGGGCGCGATCACGGAATTTGGGATCAATAAAATCAATATATGTGTTTGGCGGCTCTACGATATGAGAGTCCGCTGAAATACCTGGTTTACGAGTAGCCATGTAACCTCCATCCTTTTTTAATTTAATAATTCGAGTTTGCGAGCCCCTAGATTTGCGGGCCCCTAAAGCGGGTAATGCAAACAACCCTGTAAAGGTGTTGACATTTTTACAAACCAGCGGCCATTGTGTCAAATCATCTACGAGTTTTTCGGCTGCGTTCCGCTTTTTTTTGTGACCAGAAATTTTGTCGCCTCAGTTTCTCCAGCCGACAATTAGCTATCCAGCGAATATTCTAATTGCCCCTCACCATAAGCTTGTTTAGGATGAGGCTGGCAGGTAGCCATAAAACGCCCTCAAAAATGGGCCGTTTGGCAGTATAAAAAAAATCACTGCTACCCAATGACAGGAACGATTTACAGGGACTATACAATGAAGATTGGCATCAACTCTGGCGCCGCATCGGGCCCAGAAGCAAGCCTGGATGGCTTAATCAGCCGCGCACAAAACATGGAAAAGCTAGGTTTTGACTGCTTCTGGATGGCCCATATGTTCGGTCTGGATGCCATGACGGCCCTCGCCCTCGTTGCACAGCAAACCAGCACCATCAAGCTCGGTACTGCAGTAGTGCCCTCCTACCCCCGCCACCCCCTGGTGATGGCCCAACAGGCGGCCACCACTAACGCTGCAGCACAAGGACGCTTTACTCTGGGTATTGGCCTATCCCATAAGCCCATCATCGAAGGCATGTTTGGCCTGGATTACAGTAAGCCCGCCAGACACATGAACGAATATCTACAAATACTGGCACCCGCGCTGCGCAATGAAAAAGTCAGCTACAGCGGTGAACTCTATAGCGCCCGCGGCCAAATTGCCGTCGCCGAGTCGGAATCGGTACCTCTGCTAGTCGCAGCCCTCGGTGATGCCATGCTCAAACTGGCGGGGACCTACGCCGATGGCACCATCACCTGGATGACCGGCCCAAAAACCCTGGAACAACATATTATCCCCAAGTTGCGCAAGGCCGCCGAGGCAGCGGGTCGACCGAGCCCACGCATCGTCGCCGGTATTCCCACCGCCATTGTCAGCGATAAAGAAAGCGCGATAGCACGCATTAACAAGGGCATGAAAATGTACGGCCGGCTCGACTCCTATCGCGCCATGCTCGACCGAGAGGGTGCCGACGGGCCGGCAGATATAGCGTTTATTGGCACCGAGGCCGAACTGCGGCGCAAGATTCAGCGCCTGCGCGATATTGGCGTCAGCGACTTAAATTGCGCCATTCTCGGCGTTGGCGACCACGACACGACGGCGCAATTTCTTGCCAGCGAACTTTAAAGCCGACTGCCGAAGGTAGTCTCCTTCTAATTGAGCGAAAACTGGCGAGCGGTTTTAAATTGACGGGCAGCCGATTACACTAGGGCATTGCCAATATTTCATCGAGCAGACAACAACTTATGCAAGAGAATGAGAAACAAATCCTGATTGAAAACCTGCTCCACAGTCTTCGCAATCGCCCTGCTCCCACTACATCCAACGGCGTACAAAAAACACTCGATGAAAGCGCCCTAGCCCAGAAATTTTACGAACTCATCAGTGATGCCACGGGCGATAACCACAAGTCAGAACAAAAGCAGGTCACCATCTTGCTCGCTGACTTACGTGGTTTCAGTGCCATGTCGGAAAAACATACTGCCAAAGAGTTAATCGATCTACTCAATCGCTACTTCCACAAAATGAGCGAAATCATCCTCCACTACGGCGGCACCATTGATAAATTTATGGGCGACTCGGTAATGGCCCTGTTTGGCGCGCCCTCCAGCGGTGAAGATGACCTGGAGAGAGCTCTCGCCTGTGCCGTGGAAATGCAGCTGGCAATGAACGAGGTTAACGCCACCAATAAAGCCCTGGGCCTGCCCAATATTTATATGGGTATCGGCCTCAATACAGGAACGGTGGTGGCCGGCAATCTCGGTTCCAAATTGCACAGTGAATACACGGTAATCGGTAACGAAGTTAATCTAACCTCGCGCATTGAAGCCCACAGCTTACGAGGGCAAATTATGCTCAGCGAGAGCACTTACGACCTGGCTGCTGAATACGTCACCGTTGGCACCATTAATGACGTGCTGGTGAAAGGCCGCTCCCAAAGTGTTCGTCTTTATGAACTGCTATCGACAAACCGGCCAAAGCAGCTGGAAGTACCGCAACGGGAAATACGTAAAAGCCCACGTATCGCGGTCAATATGCCTCTTAATTTTCAAACGGTAGCCGGTAAAACCGTGCAGACTGAAGAGTACGAAGGACGCATTAACAACATCAGTTATAACGGCATGATGGCCGTTCTGCCCATGCCCATACAGCCCAGCGCCGAAATCAAAATCCACTTTGCCCTGTCGATGATGTCCAACCAAACCAGCGAAGTGTATGCCAAAGTACTTCACGTTCAGGAGCTGGATAAGCAGTTTTACTGCCAACTGGAGTTTACGTTTATTGATGATGAGGCCCAGCGCGAACTAAAAGAATTTATCAATCGCATCATCGAAAGTAATTAAGGAGCCTCTGGTTAATCATCACCGCGTCGGTGATTTTTCCGGCATCGACTACACTGATGATGCGCAACACAACTTTTAGGTCACTGTTTCAGGTCACTATCGGTGCAAGTATCCGCAAGCCAGCAACTGGTCCCCGCTATTTTTAGTAGGGGGCCTACGAGCAACGCCGATCAAGTCAGCGACAAAGTTCTTGAGGCGCCGGGCACTGACGAAAGCCAGGCTCGCAACGAGCCGCAACAGCTCGCAGTCAGTACGCGCAAGAATGCTATTGCTCAAGCGCTGACAGCCGATGAGCTGTCGCAACTACGTCTGTTGAAAAACCGCGACCGCGAAGTCAGAGCCCACGAACAAGCCCATGCCAGTGTTGGCGGCCCCTATGCTGGCGCGCCCAACTACCAATACACCAAAGGCCCCGATGGCCGACAATATGCCAGCTCCGGGCACGTTAATATTGACAGTAGCAAAATAACGGGTGACCCCGAAGCAACTCTGCAAAAGGCACTGCAACTCAAGCGTGCTGCACTGGCACCGGCGCAACCCTCACAGCAAGACCGCAGAGTGGCAGTCAGTGCTCAACAACTGGTTATCGAGGCCAGGGCCGATCTAAATGCGTTATTGCTGGACGCCCAGCGCAGCAGTAACAGCACGGCCACTGGCTCGACGATTGATACCTTTGTGTGAGGAGTTGCGGGAAATTCGTAGTAGGGAGCGACTCAACAAGGCCGCTAATAAAAAGAGGGGG
>CAYWXW010000041.1:0-14025 GCA_964462265.1 uncultured Porticoccaceae bacterium
TTTTTTGTGCCTGCAGTTTTAGGCAGAGCTGGCAATTTTTACTTTGTTAAGGCCTTTTCTCGTTCTATTGAGATTAAATACTCCGCTACTTTTAGCATACCTTGCTGGCTCCCCGCCATTTTTGCGCTTAGCCGATACTTTCCATTAACCACCATCTCCGGTGTGCCTTTTATGCCGTAGCTGCGCTGGCGGGCATCGGCCTGCTTGGTGGCGCTGACGACACCGAAAGAGTCAAAGGTTTTATTAAACTTGTCGAGGTCGACACCCTGGGCGACGAAAATTTTGCCGATGGCCTCTTTGCTGGCGAGTTTGTTTTTCTTCAGGTTCATGGCCTCAAAGATGGCCAGGTGCACGCTATCTAAGACTTTAAGTGCTTTGGCGGTGTAGTAGGCCCGGGCGTGCAGCTCCATGCTTTTGTGCCAAATGGCAGGGCTGTGCATGAAGTTAACGTCTTCAGGAAGCTGGCTGGCCCAGGTGCTGACCATGGGCTCAAAACTAAAGCAGTGACTACAGCCGTACCAAAACACTTCCGCCACTTCGATGCGCTTGGGGTCGCTGGTGCGAACCGGGGTTTCGAGGACTTCGTAATGCTTGCCAGCAATGTATGTGTCGGCAGCATAGGTGTTGCTGGCACTCAGGGCCAAAGCTAGGAGTAGGCTTAATATAGCCAGGGTTTTGAGTCGGTAGGTCATAACGCTAATTCTCAGTGATGTGGTTGGTGTTGAATAATAGACAGCGTCTATTATTCAGGTTCCCGAGCAGGGTGCAAGAAGTAGAGTGCTCACGTTTGTAATTTGCCTTGTGTTTGGCGCGTGGCAGAGGCAATAAAAAAGGCGACCGAGGCCGCCTTTTTCTAGTGTTCACAGATAAGCCTTACTGATGAAGGCCTGCAATATAGTTGGCGACAGCAATAATCTCTTGCTCGCTCATGTGAGCAGAAACGCCGCGCATTACGCTGCCCTCGTCGTTACTGCGCCCTGCAGGGTCATCAGCGTCGTGTGCAGCAGTACGGAAAGCGCGTAATTGACTGGCGATGTACTCGGCGGACTGCCCGCCCAGTGCTGGGTAACCCGCAGGGCTGTTACCGTTACCCGCTGGTGAGTGGCATCCAGTACAGGCAGGTACGCCGGTTTCCAGGTTGCCTGCGCGGTAGAGGTTTTCACCGCGTTCGAGAATCTTTGCATCATCTTTTGAACCGTCGAGGGTGCGGGTTTGCGCGTTGTAGTGTGCGGCAATATCGGCAATGTCTTGCTCAGATAGCGCATTGAGCATGCCGGTCATGGCAACAACGGTGCGTTTGCCACTTTTGATATCGCTCATTTGCTTGCCGAGGTATTTCTCACCCAGGCCCGCTAATTTGGGGAACTTGCCCATGCCGGGGTAACTGTTGCCATCGGCGCCATGACAGCCTGCACAGGATGCTGCTTTACTCTTGCCAGCAGTGGCATCGCCTTGTGCGAAGGCCGCTTGAGTTAATGACAATGTGGCGGTGATTAGTATCAGTGCTTGCAAGCATGTTTTCATCTGATATTCCGTAGGCAGGTGGTTGGCAATAATTGATGGCAATGGTGCCGTTAACTTAGCGCGGCATTATATACCAACCTGCAGTCTAAAATTAAGCGTTATACTGAGCGGCTATGACTACTCCACTGAGCTTTACCCAGGCGGCCTTTTTGCAAAGCGCCCCGACCTTAAATGAATGCCCTGCTGATACGGGTGGTGAAGTGGCCTTTGCCGGACGTTCCAATGCCGGCAAGTCCAGTGCTATCAATACCTTGACTCGCCAGGGTAAGTTGGCGCGCATCAGTAAAACGCCGGGCCGCACTCAGCTGATTAATCTGTTTTCACTAACAGAGGATAAACGGCTGGTGGACTTGCCCGGTTATGGCTACGCCAAGGTGCCAAAGGCGATGAAGGCGCGCTGGGACAGAAACCTGGCGGAATATCTACAGGGCCGGCAGTCGCTCAAAGGCTTGATTTTACTGATGGATATTCGCCACCCCTTGCAGGAATACGACTGGCAAATGCTTAGCTGGTCGGCGGATTGCGCTATGCCTGTTCATGTGCTGCTGACCAAGGCCGACAAGCTTAAAAAAGGTCCGGCAAAGAGTACTTTGTTACAGGTGCGCAAGGTGTTGCAGGAGGAAGGCTTGGATGAACTCGCTTCGGTGCAAATTTTTTCGTCGCTTAAGCGCAGCGGTATTGATGAGTTAGAAAGCGTTTTACGCACGTGGTTGGCTGAGCCGTCGACCGAGGTGTCGGGAGAATAAAACCGGGACAAAAAAAACCGGCGCAGAACGCCGGTTGAAGTGTGCAGATGGAAATACCAAGAGGGGGGGGTAGTCCATCTGTGATTTAAGCTAGGAGCTTGTCACTTGCAAAGGATAAGACCGAGGCGAGGTGTGAAAGTTCACTGACTGATAAAATAAATTAGACTTTTATTCGTCTGTCACGGTTTGTTTTTAATACCCGTTAGATATTAATGGGCCTCATCCCAGTTCTGGCCACTGCCAACATCGACGATGAGTGGGATGGCTAGCTCGGCGGCAGCCTCCATGCGCTGCTTGAGACCTGCACAAATGTCATCCAGCTCTTCATTTGGCACTTCTAAAACCAGTTCATCGTGTACCTGCATAATGATCTTTGTCCCGCTGTCCTCACCTTTTTCCAGTAACCATTGGTCCACCGTGATCATCGCTTTCTTAATAATGTCAGCGGCGGTGCCCTGCATCGGCGCGTTAATGGCCGTGCGCTCTGCGGCCTGGCGTTGCATGCCATTGCGGGCATTGATCTGTGGCAGGTAGAGGCGGCGGCCAAATAAAGTTTCGACGTAGCCCTTTTCGGCGGCGCTGGATTTGATGGTTTCCATATAAGTCTTCACGCCGGGATAGCGTTCGAAATAGAGGTCGATATATTCCTGCGCCTGGTTGCGGCCAATATTTAATTGTCGCCCGAGGCCAAAGGCAGACATGCCGTAGATTAAGCCAAAGTTAATGGCCTTGGCATTGCGCCGCTGGTCGCTGGTGACGGCGTCGAGTTCAACGCCAAATACTTCGGCGGCGGTGGCCCGATGAACATCCAGGCCATGGGCGAAGGCATCCAGCAAGCCTTTGTCACCGGACAGGTGGGCCATAATGCGCAGCTCAATTTGCGAGTAATCCGCGGCAATCAGTGTGTAGCCTTTGGGGGCGATAAAGGCCTGGCGAATGCGCCGTCCCTCTTCACTGCGCACCGGGATGTTTTGCAGGTTGGGGTCGGAGGAAGACAGCCGCCCCGTCGCCGTCACGGCCTGATGATAGGAGGTGTGGATGCGCCCGGTCTCGGGGTCGATCATGGTCGGCAGTTTGTCGGTGTAGGTGGACTTTAATTTGCTGAGGCTGCGGTGTTCGAGAATGATTTTCGGCAGTGGGTAGTCGAGGGCGAGTTCCGCTAGCACGGCTTCTGCTGTCGATGGCGCTCCCTTGGGGGTTTTCTTTACCACTGGCAAACCCAGCTCGGTGAAAAGAATTTCGCCCAGCTGTTTCGGGGAGGCGAGATTAAACGCTTTGCCCGCAGCCTCATGAGCCTGTAGCTCCAGCTCGTCGATGCGCTGTCCCAGTTGTTGACTCTGTTCGTTCAGTTGGTGGGCGTCAATTAATGCGCCATTGCGCTCGATGCGCGATAGTACGGGCACCAGCGGGATTTCAATATCAGTGAGCACATTGGCCAGGGGTTCTTCGTCACTCAAGCGAGGCCATAAATTTTGATGCAGGCGCAGGGTGATATCGGCATCCTCCGCCGCGTAGGGGCTAGCCTCTTCAAGGGCAATTTGATTAAAGGTGAGCTGGCCCTTGCCCTTACCGGCGATATCTTCAAAGTGGATAGTGCTTTCGCCGAGATGGGTCAGGGCCAGGGTATCCATATCGTGGCGCGAGCCGGTGGAGTTGAGCACATAGGATTCGAGCATGGTGTCAAAGGCAATGCCGCGCAGTGTAATGTCGTAGCGGGCCAGCACGCTCATATCGTATTTCAGGTTTTGCCCGACCTTGGCCAGTGCTGGGTTTTCCAGTAGTGGCTTGAGTTGAGCAAGTACCGCTGCACGGTCGAGTTGGCCGGGTGCGCCGAGGTAGTCGTGGCCGAAAGGTAGGTATGCCGCTTCATGGGGGTTAATGGCGAACGACACGCCGACCAATTGTGCCTGCATATAATTAAGGCTGGTGGTCTCGGTGTCGAAGGCAAAGAGTTCGGCTTGCTCTAAGCGTTGCAGCCAGCGGTCGAAATCGGCTTGCGTCAAAATAGTGCTGTAGTGGGCCTCTGTTTTATTAGCCGCTGTGGGGGCGACGTCGCTCGTCTCTGTGTTTTGGCTGTCGAGCAAGTCTTCGACCCAGCTTTTAAATTCAGCGTCTTTAAATAAGGCGAGTAACTGGTCTTGATCTTCAGGCGTATTGGCAAGCTGGTCGGCAGAAATATCCAGCGGCACATCAAGCTTGATGGTGGCGAGTAGTCGCGATAAATAGCCCTGCTCTTTATGCTCGGCGAGTTTCTCCGGCATTTTCTTGGCGCCGCGAAATTCAAGGCTGCGCACTTTTTCGAGATCACTATAAATAGCGTCCATGTCGCCCAAGCCCTGCAAAATGGCCAGTGCGGTCTTTTCGCCAACACCGGGAACACCGGGGATATTGTCGGCTTTGTCGCCGACCAGGGCGAGATAATCAATAATCAGCTCCGGTGGCACACCAAACTTTTCCTCTACCCCGCTGGGGTCGAGAACGGTCGCTGTCATGGTGTTAACCAGCGTAATGTGCTCGTTCACCAGCTGTGCCATATCTTTGTCGCCGGTGGAAATAATCACCGGCAGGGCAAGCTCGGTGGCCTGCTGTGCCAAAGTACCGATCACATCGTCAGCTTCCACGCCAGGAATGATTAACAGTGGCAGGCCCATGGCAGCGACGATGTCGTGAATCGGCTGAATCTGCTCGCGCAATTCATCGGGCATGGGTGGGCGATGGGATTTGTATTCGGCGTAAAGCTCATCGCGAAACGTTTTGCCCTTGGCGTCGAAGACCACGGCAATGGGGCTATCGGGATAATCTTTCTGCAGGCGTCGCAACATCGAGGTGACACCCTTTACCGCACCCGTCGACCGTCCCTTCGAATTGGTCAATGGCGGCAAGGCATGAAAGGCACGGTATAAATAGGACGAGCCGTCGACAAGAACGAGAGGAGGCGTAGCAGGGGCGATAGTAGTACTCATGAGATAGATTTTATTGATGGCAGTGGCTGAGGCGGGCTAGGATACACTATCTTTATAAAGCAACATTTAGCATCACTGATATTTAACATTGAGCAGGCTGGGGAGAGCAATGGCCGTATTTACCCGTGTTGATCCCGTCGAGTTGCAGTCTCTGCTGACCGCCCTCGGCCTGGGTCGCTTGCTGTCCACAACAGAAGTTGAGGACGGGGTGGAAAACTCGACCTACTTTATTGAGGTGGCACCCGCCCCGGCGTCGACTACTGAGCTACCCAGCCGGTATGTCTTGACCCTGCTCGAGGCAGGCAACCGCCAGCAGGCTGAGTTTTCTACTGCCCTGGCGCAGCGACTGCAGCGGGCAGGGCTAGCCGTGCCGCACCTGCTCAGCGATGCCTCGGGCACTGCCATTCATCGCCTGTCGGGTAAGCCCGCATTAATTTGTCAGCGCATTGATGGCGCTCATCCCCGGCAAGTCACGGCGGCCCATTGTCGGGCAATTGGCGAGTTCCTCGGCGCTATGCACTCTGCGGGTGAGGGTTTTCCCCTGAGTCATAACAACCTGCAGGGTTTGCCCTGGGCTAGTGTGACGCTCGCTACCTTATTGCGAGAATTACCCGCTAAAGAGCAATTGTCAGTGGGTGATCAGGCGCTGCTGCAAGAGCAAATAGAGCGTTATCGAAACCTCTGTGAGCAAGATGCTGAGTTGCCATCCGGCCCTATTCACGCCGACCTGTTTCGAGATAACACCTTGTTTGTGGGTGAAGAACTAAAAGCGGTGATCGATTTTAACAGCGCTTGCACTGACTACCTGCTGCTCGATGTGGCCATCGCGGTCAATGACTGGGCTTGTAACCAGCGCGGCGAGCTCGACCCCGTGCTGGTTAAAACCTTGCTCGATGCCTATCAACAGCAGCGGCCATTTACCCAGGCAGAGCGCCAAAACTGGCAGGATATGCTGTGCTTTGCGGCTGCCCTGTTCTGGATGTCGCGTCTGGTCACGCGGCATTTGGAGGCTGGCGATTTAACCCGGCGCGAAGATAAAGACCCGAACGAATATCGCCAGAAATTGCAGCATCGTTTAATCGGGGTTGTCGCTATTCCGGCTGTGAGCGAATAAAGGCTGTTATTCAGGCTCGGGCGCTGTTGGGGCGGATGATAAACAGGTCGTGATTTTTTTACCGATATCTTCGATTAGCTGTATATAGGCTTTGTTGCCTAAAGCTATGTCAGCCCCCAGCGGATCAATCACCGCAATCTTTGCATTCAGCTTGGCGGCGAGTTGTTCAACTCTGCCATGGTTGTGTCTAGGTTCGGCAATAATGCAGCGCACGTCGTTTTGGTTTAACAGTTGATGGAAATCGCGAGCACCGCTGCTGAGCCCGGTGCTAGTTTTCAGCGCGCCCGACCGCTGTAAACCGAAGGCCTCGCCAAAGTGCCCGAAGGCATCGTGATCAACGATGAAATTCGTTTGCTGTAGCGGGTTGAGCTGCGCGGCGGTTTTGGCCGTCACCTCGCTCAGTTGCTGGTTGAAAAGCTGCTGGGCAGCGAATAACTGCTCGCGCTGACCCGGGTAGTGGGCGGCTAACCAGTTACCGACTTCGGTGGCGATGACACGGCCATTGTTCGGGTTCATCCAAATATGCGGGTCGCTGTTGACGGCTTGTCCTTCGGGTGTGGCGCTGAGCCACTGAATATCGGGTAGCTCTGTGGCGGTAATCACCTTTTCGGGGCGCAGGGCGGTGACGCTTTTACTGAGAAAACTTTCTAGATCAGGGCCAACCCAGAGCAATAAATCGGCCTGGGCAAGCAGTGCCCGGTCGGCAATGCGCAGTGAATAATGGTGGGGCACTTCACTGTCGGGCAGTAATTGCCGTACCTCGACGCGGTCACCGGCAATGGCCTCGACCAGCATAGTCATGGGGCGGATGGTGGTGACCACCAGGGGCTTTGCCATGAGTTGGACGCTAAATATCAGGCTTGAGAAGAGGAGTAATAGTTTCACGGCAGTGGTTTCTTCTTTTGTTATGTTATAGCATTAAATAATAAGTGTAATAATATAACAGTAATTCTTAGGCTTGGGAAAAGGCTTCGGCACAATGATTAGTAATTCTACCACTGCCTACCAGCAGCATGACCACCACCGCTGTTTGAAGGCGGCATTGGTGCAGGCGAAAAATCGCTGCAGTGCCCGCAAGGCGCGTCTCACCCCCATTCGTGAATCAGTGCTGCACTTACTGTGGCAGAGCCATCGCCCCCTGGGTGCCTATAAAATTATCGAACAACTATCGGCGACGAGTGGCAAGCGAGTGCTGCCACCAACCGTGTATCGCGCCCTCGACTTTCTGCTCGAGCTAGGTTTGATCCACCGCCTGGCGACCTTGAACGCCTACATCGGCTGTCCCTTCCCCGATAGCGTGCACAGTGATTATTTTTTGCTTTGTCGTGAGTGCGGTAGTGTCGCCGAGTGTAGCGCTGAAAATGTCAATAAAGCCATTGTTTCAACGGCCGAGCGGGCGGGCTTTTTGGTGGAGAGCCAAACCGTTGAAATCCTCGGCCTGTGCACACCCTGTCGTGAAAAAAATCAGCAAGCGAACAGTGAAGAGGCTAGGCAGCAAGAGGCGGGCGAGTAAATGACGACGCTAATTGAACTGCAGGGGGCGGGTAAGTCCTTTGCCAACAGGGCTGTATTACAGGCCGTTAATTTGAGTTTGGTGCCCGGGCGTATCGTCACGCTAATCGGCCCCAATGGCGCGGGTAAAACTACGCTGGTGAAAATTGTCCTCGGTCTGCTGCAGCCCGATACCGGGCGTGTGCAGCGCTCGGCGCAGCTGCGGGTGGGTTATATGCCGCAAAAGCTGCACATTGATCCAACCCTGCCGCTACAGGTTGAACGCTTTTTACAGTTTGCCAATAGCGACTTAGCGGCGTGTTTGGCGGCACTGCAGCGCGTTGGCATTGCCCACCTCATTAAGCAGCCTGTTAGCGGTCTTTCTGGTGGTGAAATGCAGCGCATGCTGCTGGCGCGGGCGCTGCTGCGCAAGCCGAACCTTCTGGTGCTGGATGAACCGGTGCAGGGGGTGGATGTCACCGGGCAGGAGGCGCTTTATCAATTGATCGGCGAGCTGCGTGATGAACTCAATTGCGGGATTTTAATGGTCTCTCACGACCTGCATCTGGTCATGGCAGCGACCGATGAAGTGGTTTGTTTGAATCAGCACGTTTGCTGCCACGGTACGCCGCAGCAGGTCTCGGTTGATCCGGAGTTTGTCGCCCTGTTTGGCGCTAAAACAGCGCTTTATACCCACCACCACGATCATGAGCACGACCTGTACAGCGGGCTTGTTAATTCGCCTGCTAGCTCATCCTGTCATCACGATTCAGCTTATAACGGTTCAACCCAGCACGATTCAACTCACAACGACTCAAAAGGGAAGGGTGAGTCCGATGTATGACTTCCTCTATCTGGCCCTGCTGGCGGGTCTCGGTGTCGCCATCGCTGCCGGGCCGATGGGCTCGCTGGTGGTGTGGCAACGCATGGCCTATTTCGGCGATACCCTCGCCCACGGCGCGCTACTGGGCATCGCCCTGGGCATGTGGCTGGCGTGGAGCAATTCTCTGGCGGTGATCGTGGTCTGTCTGTTGATTGCGGCTCTGCTGATTGCCTTTGAGCGCCAGCAATTGTTGGCGACGGATACGGTGCTGGGCATATTGTCCCACAGCTCACTGGCTCTCGGTCTGATTGCCCTGACCTTGATACCCGGTGCCCGCACCGATATGGAGGCCCTGCTGTTTGGCGATATTCTCACCGTGACGGTAGCGGAGGTCACTGTGGTGTGGCTGATGGCTGTCGGCGTACTCATCGCTCTGTGGCGGCTGTGGCCAGCGCTATTGGCTATTACGGTGCACGAAGATCTGGCCCGGGTGGAAGGGGTGCCGGTCGATCGGTTGAAAACGGCATTGAAGTTATTGTTGGCGTTGGTGGTGGCGATATCGATGAAGGTGGTTGGTGTGTTGCTGATTACTGCATTGCTGATTATTCCCGCCGCGACGGCGCGTCACTTCGCCAAAACCCCGGAGCAAATGGCGGGTTTGGCTAGTGTTGTGGCGATGCTGGCCGTCTGTACCGGGTTGGCTGCATCCTGGTGGGTGAATACCCCAGTGGGTCCATCCATCGTAGTCAGTGGCAGTTTGTTTTTTGTCTTTGTGTTGCTGGCTAGGGGCCGCAGGGTTTAGCCGAAGTCGAATTTGTCATCTGCCATGTAGCTGGCTGTGCAATTTTTCCCATGTTGTTTGGCTTCGTACAAGGCAAGGTCTGATTGTCTGATGAGCTCGTCGATATTAATAGGGTGGGCGTTGGGTTTGTAGGTAGTAGTGCCGATGCTGAGTGTCAGATACACCGTCTCGTTGTTAGCACTAATGGGATTTTCTTTGAGAATGGCGTGGAGCTTTTCAGCAAAATGCTGGACACCTTTTGTGTCGGTGTCGGGTAGCAAAGCGATGATCTCGTCTCCCCCATAACGGCCAGTCAGATCGCTTTCTCTTTTTATAGTGTTAATGTATTGCCCAACCCGATGTAACACGCTGTCACCAATCTGGTGTCCATATTTGTCATTTATGGCTTTAAAGTTATCGAGGTCAATAAACAGCATCGATACTGGCGCGTGTTTTCTTTCAGCAAAACTTAGGAAACTGATGGCCTGGGAAATCATGGCTCGCCGGGACATTAATCCCGTAACAGGGTCATAGGCCGCCAGTATTCTATTGGTTTTTTCGAGCTCGAAGACTCGAAATAGCAGATTGAAAAAGGGGGTGGCCACTACAGGCGTAATAATAATTGTGACTATGATGGCAACTTTTGTGTTCGATGGTGGTACATCAACGCCAATGGCAAAGAAGACAATATTGGTGAGAGCAAGCGTTGCGATGATACTGACCAGCGTCACCAAAGTGATGGTCAAAACACGGCCGAGCTTCTCAATAATTTTTCTCATAACCGTAATGTCAGTGATAGGCGAGGATAAGCTCCTTCATTTTGCTTCCCTGTTTGAATGATTGCCTTTAGTTGAGCGATTGCATGACCTTCCTGGCAGCATACAGTGTTTGTTCAATATCTTGCTCGGTGAGTGCTGCGGATATAAAGCCGGCCTCGTAGGCCGCTGGCGCAAGGTAAACCCCCTCATCCAGCATACCGTGAAAAAACTGATTAAAACGCTCGGTGTTGCAGGCCATCACTTGCTGGTAGTTACTGACCGTGCTCTCCTCGGTAAAAAATACGCCAAACATAGTGCCGATATGATTGGTGGTGAAGGGGATGCCCGCCGCCGCTGCCTCGGCTCTCAAGCCTGTAACCAACTGTTCAGCCTTAGCGAATAGAGGCGGATAAAAGCCCTCTTCATTGAGTATTTCGAGAGTGGCGAGACCGGCTGCCATGGCCACCGGATTACCCGACAGCGTGCCCGCTTGATACACCGGCCCGAGGGGAACGATTTGCTCCATAATTTCTCGCTTGCCGCCAAAGGCGCCGACCGGCATACCGCCGCCGATCACTTTGCCCAGCGCAATAAGGTCGGCGTCAATACCGTAGTGGCCAATAGCGCCTTTCGGGCCAACGCGAAAGCCGGTCATCACTTCGTCAATAATCAGCACACTACCGTGGCGTGTGCACGCGCTGCGCAGGGTTTCCAGAAAGCCGGGCAGGGGTGGAATACAGCTCATATTGCCCGCCACGGGTTCGACGATGAGTGCTGCCACCTGATCGCCAATTTCAGCAAAGGCGGCCTCTACCGCTGCGCTATCGTTATAGGGCAGGGTAATGGTGTGGTCGGCCAGTGCTGCGGGCACGCCGGGTGAGCTGGGCACGCCAAGAGTGAGAGCGCCGGAGCCGGCTTTGACCAGTAGTGAGTCGGAGTGGCCGTGGTAGCAACCTTCAAACTTGATGATTTTGTCGCGCCCGGTGAAGCCACGCGCGAGGCGGATGGCGCTCATGGTGGCTTCGGTGCCGGAGTTGACCATGCGCACCATGTCGAGCCCGGGTATGTGGTCGCAGAGCCTGTCGGCGAGCTGGGTTTCCAGCTCGGTGGGTGCGCCAAAACTCAGGCCCTTGTCGAGCTGATGGCGAATACGCTCGATCACCGCTGGGTGCCCGTGGCCGAGAATCATCGGCCCCCAGGACTGTACATAATCGATATAACGCTGGTCATCGGCATCGTAAAGATAGGCGCCTTTTGCGTGATCGAAAAAAACCGGGCTGCCACCAACGGCTTTAAAAGCCCGCACGGGTGAGTTAACGCCGCCGGGGATGTGGCGTTGGGCGTCGATAAATAACTGTTCTGAACGATTCATAAAAGGCCGTTTGTTTTTTTCTTAAGTAAGCGGTGAGTGAGCGTTGTCCGACTATTAGGCGCACATTATGAGCTGTTGCGCGCGTTGATAAAAGCGAGCTTGAGGACTACTGCTTTAATGGGGCTGTTCGACCAGCTCTGCCCACGCGCGGTTGATAATGCGCCAGGCGACAATGGCCGAGAGCACGTTGCCGATGGCAAAACCGTAGAACAAACCATTAATGCCGTAGAGCTGGCCGCCAATATAGGCGATGGGAATATTCAGCAGTAATAATCTGATGAGTGCGGTCAGCAGTGCGACTTTGGGCTGCTTCAGCGCGTTGAGCGAGACCATGACCAAAATGGTGACCGCGTGAGCGCCGTAGCTGGCGGGTATTATCCACAGGTAATTGCTGATGATGTCGACCACCTCGGGGTTGGTGCTAAAGGCAGAACCGATTGAACGGCTGAAGAAGGCAATGAACAACCACACCACCAGCTGGAAAATGAGGGTGAAGCGAATAGCGCCGTACAGCGCCACTCGCGCTCGCTCGGGTCTGCCGGCGCCGATGTTCTGGCCAATAAACATCGGCAGGGTCGAAGACAGGGCAAAGGCGATGAGCAGGCAGAGGGATTCAATACGGGTGCTGACGCCAAAACCCGCCACGGCGGTGGTGCCAAAGCGGGCGACCATGGCGGTGAGTACGGCGGCGGCCAGCGGCGTCATTAAATTGGCAAAGATAGCGGGGATGCCGATGGTGAGTAGTGCGGCCCAGTTGGCGCGCAGTGCCTGTAGCGTGTTTTTACTTTTAAGGATCAATTGTTCTTGGATGCCGAGAATATACTGGGATACCAGGAAGGTGATGATCCAGGCGATGGATGTCGCCAGCGCCGCGCCGCCAATGCCGAGACCCGGTAATGGCCCAAAACCAAAAATCAGCAGGGGGTCGAGACAGGCGTTAAGCGTGGCCAGCAGGGCCAGCAAAAAGGCCGATTTGCCGGGGCAGCCGATGGCGCGAAGAATGGTGTTGCCGGTCAGCGTTAGCAGTAACAGGGGGATCACCGGCATCCACAGAGCCATGAAACGCAGTGCCTCATCGAGCACCTCGCCACTGGCACCCAATAAACGCAGCAGGCCTTGCACGCCGAAATAAAGGCAAAAAAATAAGCCCACGCCAATCAGTGTGATCAATAGGCGACCATCGGTGATTTGCCGCGCGGCACGATCAAAACGATCCTCGCCCAGATAACGTGACACCAGTACCGATGTCGCCATACCCAGCCCGAGGCCAATGCTGTTAACGCCGTGGGCGATGGGTAGTACAAAACCCAGTGCCGCGAGGGGTGCGGTGCCCAACTGGCCGATAAAGTAGGCGTCGACAATGCCCACCGCCATGAGCGCAATAATGCCGCCAATCATCGGCACTGTGAGTCGCAAGAGTGTGCGGCCGATGGGGTCGTTGACAATGGCCTGGGTGCGTTGGCTGGATTTGGTCTTCAACGGGGGTATCAATTTATTTTTAGGATGGGCTTGCCATATTACCCGCATTGTCCTCCTTCTGGCTTAAAACGGCGGGAATTTTGTCCGCAGACAGGGGGCGGCTAAACAAATAACCCTGATAGCTTTGGCAGTCGTGTTGTTTGAGGAAGGCGAGCTGCTCCGCTGTCTCCACCCCTTCGGCAATGATTTGTAAATCGAGACTTTTGGCGAGGCTAATAATGGCTTTGCAGATGGCGCCGTCTTCGATGTTAGAGGCGGCGTCGCGAACAAAGGTTTGATCAATTTTAAGAATATCAATGGGGAAATTCTTTAAATAACTGAGTGACGAATAACCCGTACCAAAGTCATCCACCGAGAGCTTAATGCCGAGCGTTTTTACGGCGCTCATCATGGCAATGCTGTGCTCGGTATGACTGGTTAGTACCCCCTCGGTGATCTCAATCTCGATCAGTTCGCTCTCAATGGCGTGAGCATTAAGGGTTTGCTTGACGCAGGGCAGCAGTGAGGGCGAGTGCAGGTGATGGCCGGAAATATTCACCGCGACAGGTAAAATAGACAAACCCTGTTGTCGCCATTCGGCCAGTTGGCGACACACTTCATTGAGTACCCATTCGCCAATTTCTATCACCAAATTATCTTCATCGATAATGGGAATGAAGTCACCCGGGGGGATAAGCCCGTAGTCGGGGTGCTGCCAGCGCAGCAGGGCTTCAAAGCCAATAATTTTATTGGAGTGGCAGTCGGCCTTGGGTTGATAGTGCAGGAAGAACTGATTTTTGGCGATGGCATCGGGCAGAGCGACTTCCAGCTTGAAGCGCTGGCGCACGGATTGCTCCATGTCTTCGGTAAACAGATGAAAAGTGTTACGGCCGCTCTGCTTGGCCTTGTACATGGCCAGGTCGGCGTGCTGCAACAAGTGCTCGGCGTCGATTTGGCCATTTACTGACAGCGCGATACCAATGCTGCTCAGTACC
>CAYWXW010000041.1:14066-25702 GCA_964462265.1 uncultured Porticoccaceae bacterium
ATCACCAGCTTTATGGCCCATAGTGTCATTGATTTTTTTGAACTGATCGAGATCGAGAAACAGTAAGACCACGCTACCGGCTGTTTGCTGGTGAAAGCGAATGCGCTTTTCCAGATTATTCATAAAATAGGCGCGGTTGTAGAGGCCGGTTAGTGGGTCGCTATAGGCGAGGGACTTGAGGCGATTCTGCAGCTTTATTTGTTGGGTGATATCGCGAATATGCAGGGCGTACTCGCAGTGACGGCTGAGCTTGTCAGTGGTTTGGGTGATCACCACTTCGGCGGGGAACAACTCTTTGTCGAGGCGTTTTAGTTCACTAATATTACGCCTTTTGAGTATCAGCCCTTCGCTGGAGCTAAAGCCGTGGGCCAGGCTTTGCAGGGCCGTTTTCCTTTCGCCATTGGCCATAAACAGCTCAAAAAAGTTGACGCCAATGACCTGCTTGGCGCCGATGCCAAAACATTTTTCAGCAGAGGGATTAAAGGCGAGTATTTCGCCCCGGTCATTGATGGTGATAATGCTGTCCATCGAGGCATCGAGAATAGCGCCCTTGTAATACTCGCTGTTTTTGAAGGCGGCAAAATTGTTGTCCCGTTGTTGAATTTCCTGGTTGACCCGGTCGATAACGCGATTGTATTGCTGGGCAATTTGACCCACTTCGGTGAAAGGCTCTACGGGCACCGGGGTGGAGAAATTGGCAAATTGCTGCTGTTGATTCATTGACGAGAGCAGGTCGAAGACTTCGGTGCTCACCCGGTGTTCAGCAACATTGAGGCCGCTACGCTCTGCTTCTTCGCTGATCCGCAATGGATAGTAACGATTAATAATAGTGAACAGCGTAAAGGCTGTAAAAAAGCTAAAAAGCCCAACAACACCGATGCCGAGCAGTTGTGATTGAAGTTGCTGAAAAGTCGACAAACCGTTTGCCAATACCTCGGGCTTGCCAAAAATAGCCACCGCCAGGGTGCCCCAAATACCGGCAAACAGGTGGACGGGAACCACGCTAATCGCATCGTCAATTTTCAGGTGTTCCAGCCAGCGCTCACCGAATAAAGCAATGATGCCACCGGCCAGACCAATAAGGGCGGCATCACTGACGCTCACGGCATGGCAGCTGGCCGTAATGGCAACCAGTCCACCGAGGGTGCCGTTGATGATATTTGCAACGTCAATATAACCATCGGCTTTGTATTTCAGTGCGGTGGCGCCAATACCGCCCAGAAAGGAGGCGATGCAGGTGTTGAGTAAAATGGCGGGCACGTCATCATTCCAGGCCAGGGTGCTGCCACCGTTAAAGCCGAACCAGCCAAACCAAATCAACAGGGCGCCGAGCACGGCCATGGGTATATTGCTGCCGGGGATACGTTGCTTGTCCTGCTCGTAGCGGCCAAAGCGTGGGCCGATAACCAGCAGTGCGGCCAGAGCGACCCAGCCGCCGACGGAGTGCACCACCGTTGAACCGGCAAAGTCGATAAAGCCAAGCCGTTCAAGCCAGCCCGTTGGCGTGCCGGAAATGGCACCGGCCCAGACCCAATGGCCGACCAGAGGGTAGATAAAAAGGGCGATAGTGATGGTGCAAACGAGGTAGCCGAGGTAATTCATGCGCTCGGCGACGGCGCCGGAGACCAGCGTTGCCGCCGTACCGCAGAACATCATTTGAAACAGAAAGATGCTAATGAGGTGGGGGCTAGCCGCGTCGCCAAAGAACCAACCGCTGCTGCCAAACCAGCCGCCAATACTATCGCCGAACATCAGGGCAAAGCCCGCTGCCCAGAAAAGGGTGCCGGAAACAATGAAGTCGCTGATGTTCTTGGCGGCGACATTGATACTGTTTTTGCTTCTCACCAGGCCACTTTCGAGGCACAGGAAGCCGGCCTGCATAATGAAGACGAGTATTGCGGCTAGGGTTATCCAGAGTGTATCTATCATCTTAATTTATAACCGTATTAGCTGTGGGGCAGATGTGCATATCGTGTCCTTGATGATGAGAGGGACGGTGTAGACTTTTGAAGGGGCGGTCAATAGGGTTTCACGACGACCAGTACCACAATTCCAATTAACAGTAGCACTGGCGCCTCATTAAACCAGCGATAAAACAGATGCTTGTGGGTGTTGAGTCCGGCCTGAAACTGGCGCATAAGGTGTCGGCAGGTAAAGTGATAGGCGATTAGCAAAGCCACGAGCACGAGTTTTGTTTTAAACCAGCCCTGGGCGAGATAGTGCTCAGTGGCGAAACTGGCCAGCCAAACACCAAACACCAGTGTGGCGATCATGGCGGGGGTGGCAATGCCACGGTACAACTTGCGCTCCATGGTTTTAAAGCGCTCGTCACTAATCGCATCGTCGGCCATGGCGTGGTAGACGAATAAGCGGGGTAAATAAAACAGCGCGGCAAACCAGCAAACAAGGCTAATAATATGCAGTGCTTCGACCCATTCGCGAGACATTGTGTGGGGGTCCCTATTGTGGTGCTGGTGGAGGTGTTGATGAAAATGGCGAGCAGTTTACCGCTTAAAGGAGCCTACTGATAATAATTGTCGATCTGATCGCGAGTGATGATACCTGCAACCGGTGAGCTTGTTGGGGTTTGGGGCTGGGTAACATGCACCGCAAAGCCATTTTTCTCGCGGATCAGCATCAGTGCTTCTTGCAAAGTGGCGCGCGGATCAATCGGATGCAGGCGCCAGCGTTCTCCGGGTATTTCCAATAAATCAATAGTTTCATTGTTGGTCTCGTCGGTGGTCTGTGTCTGCATGTGGTGGGCGAGGTCGCTGGCGCGGAGGATAAACCGCTCATCACTGTCATCTTCGATGACGATCCACTCGGGGTGTTGGTTGAGCAGCACCTGAGCCTGGGCGAAGGGTAGGAGAGGGGTGTGGGCGATAAAGTTGCGGTTCATCAAGCTGGTCACACCGGCCCTGCTCAAACTCTGAAAAACCGGGGAGGTATAGCGGTCGGGATTTCTGCCAATTAAAAAGAGTCCTGGCAAGTGGCTGGTCAAGCGGGCGGTGATGGTGGCGATGACAATGACCAGCATAGCCGGTAGTAAAATGGCCGGGTTATAGGTCAGCTCCAGCAGTGCAACCAGAGCGGCGAGAGGTGCATTGAGTACGCCGGCCATCATCGCGCCCATGCCGACGGTGGCGTAAAAGCCACTGCTGGCTGAATTTTCGGGGCTTAGGCTGGTGCCAGCGATGCCAATTGCCCCTCCCAGGCAGGCGCCGATGACCAGGGTCGGGCCAATGCTGCCACCGGGCACGCCGAGGGCGATAGTTACCGTTGACAGTAGTAGCTTGGTGGCCGCAATAGTGACCAGCAGAGTGAGGCTCAGCTCGCCCAGCATGGCGGCTTCGACGGTGTCATAGCCAACGCCCATGACTTGCGGTACGAAGGCGGCGGCGAGGCTGGTGAGGACGCCAGCGGCAAATAAACGCGTGGTCAGTGGCAGGGATTGAAAGCTCTGGATGTATTGGTGCAATTTGAGTACTGCGCTACTGGCGAGACCGATAATAATGCCGCAAAAGATGAGAAAGGGCAGCTCCAGCATGCTGCCCATGGCGAGAGCCGGAATCGAAAAGGCGGGGGCATCGCCGAAACAAACCCGGCTGATTAATGCCCCGGAGACCGAGGCAAGAGTGATGGGGATAAACCCGGTTACCGTGTACTCCATCAGCACCACTTCCATGGCGAAAATAACCCCTGCCAAAGGGGTGTTGAAGGACGCGGCAATGGCGGCAGCAACACCACAGCCGACCATAATGCGTAGGCTATTGTTCGGCAGGCCGAGTTTTTGACCGAGCAGACTGGAGCAGGTTGCGCCGAGGTGAACAGCGGGCCCTTCGCGACCCACCGAATGACCGGATACGGCGGCGAGTGTGCCAGCGACAAACTGGACGATGGCGTTGCGCGCTGGCAGGTGAGCCTGGTGTTGCTGGTAGCGTTCGATAACGTGACCGACACCACACTGGCGCTCGGCCCTGGAGCGTCTACGCAGCACTAGAATTAGCAGAATGGTACCTGCTAAAGGCAGTAGCAGGCGAGCTTCCAGCGGCAGGGATTCAAAGCCCTCGCTTTGCTGGGCAGGTAGGGAAAGCTCAAGGGGCCATTCAATAGCAAGGCGAAAAGCAACCGCGATAAGACCGGTGACCGCGCCGCTAACAAGGCCGAGTAAAGCCAGTTGCGGTAGTGCGTCAACATGGGCCAGGCGATGACGAAAATGGGTGAAGAAAGTATCAGGACGCCATTGTGGTGAGCTCGATGTGCTTTTGTCTGGTCGGGGCATAATTATTATGTTGACTGCGTGACTGGCGAGAATACCACGGGCTCAGGTTGCGGTATGATATCTGGTTCCCACGATTTAATGATGAGGTAAGCAGGCGTGATAAGGGCAAGTATTGTAGGTGGAACGGGTTATACCGGGGTGGAGTTGTTGCGTTTGTTGGCCGTGCATCCCAATGTGGAAGTCGCGGCCATTACTTCGCGCAGTGAAAGCGGCCTGCCCGTTGCCGATCTCTTCCCCAGTCTACGCGGCCATTATGATCTGTGCTTTAGCGAGCCTGACCCCGATCAATTAGCTGAGGCCGATGTGGTGTTTTTTGCCACGCCCCACGGTGTGGCTCAGGCGATGGTGCCCGAGATTCTCAAACGCGGTTCGCGGGTTATCGATTTGTCGGCTGACTTTCGTATAAAGGATCAGCAGCTTTGGGAAAAGTGGTACAACCAGAGCCATGCCTGCCCGGAGTTGATTTCTGAAGCTGTCTACGGTCTGCCGGAAGTTAATCGTGCGGCGATAGGCGCTGCCCGCTTGATCGCCTGCCCGGGTTGCTATCCGACCAGTGTGCAGCTGGGTTTTCTGCCGTTGCTTGAAAATGATTTAGTGGCGGCTAATGATTTAATCGCCAACTCCGCCTCGGGTGCCAGCGGCGCTGGTCGACAGGCCAAGATCGATAACCTGCACAGCGAGGTCAGCGATAGTTTCAAGGCCTACGCCGCAGGGGGGCATCGCCATTTGCCAGAAATCGTACAGGGTCTGGAGTCCTTTGCCAGCAAGTCGGTGGGTTTAACCTTTGTACCCCATTTATTGCCGATAGTGCGAGGCATTCATTCGACGCTCTACGCCACTTTGCTCGACACGAGTGTCGATCTACAGGCTTTGTTTGAAGAGCGCTATGCCGATGAGCCCTTTGTCGATGTGATGCCTGCGGGTGCCCATCCGCAAACCCGCAGTGTGCGGGGGTCAAATGTGTGCCGCATCAGTGTCGTTAGGCCGCAAGATGGCGATAAAGTCGTGGTTATGTCGGCGATTGACAATCTTGTTAAAGGGGCTTCCGGGCAGGCGGTGCAAAACATGAATGTTATGTTTGGTTTGCCAGAAACCGCTGGTCTCGAAGCACCACCCTTACTGCCTTAAATCATCACCTGTGGTAACAGGTTTTTCTTGTTGGTGAATGGCCTGAGGGAAGGGTAATAACATTGAATGAGTTTTTAGATCGTCTGCTGGATAGCAGTATTGGCCTGATAGTTTTGCTGGCACTTGCCTTGTTGCTAGGGGCGGGTGGGGGCTACCTGCTAGGTAGTGAGCACTTTGCTGAGGCGGCAATTACGCAGCGTAAATTGCGGCTTGATTTTGATCATCAGGCAGTGCAGTTGGCCGAGCAAGAGCGCCAACAGTTGGCGCTACAGATGGGTGCCGAGGTTGATCGCCAGGCTCTGGAAAAAATGCGCAGAACCGTCGTTGTACTCGACCGGAAACTGTCGGCTTATCAGGAGGAGCTCGATCTTTACCGCAATTTGGTGAAAAGTGATCAGTTGGAAAAAGGCCTGCAAATATCTAATTTTCTGATCCGGTCGACAGAAACGCCCGGTGTTTACCGCTACCGTTTTGCCCTGCGAAAGACGGAAGGTTTGTCGAAAACGACGAAAGTAAGCTTCTCTGTTAGTTGGGAAGGTGTGTTAGCGGGTAAAGCGGTGCAGTATTCGTTGGCGCAATTAGATCCGGATGTGGAATCGATGCCGATAAACAGCCGCTTTAAATACTTTCAACTTATCGAAGGGGTGATTCATTTACCCGACGGCTTTGAACCGGAGTCGATTCGCGCAACAATTTGGCCCTCGGCAAAGAAAGCCCGCAGCAACGAGTTGCTCTTGTCGTGGGATCTTGCCAGAGGACAAACAGACACTAATAGAGGTGAGTGATGCGCAGGGACAAAAAAACCAGAAGAGGGACGGCTACACCAACCTTGATCGCCAAAGGTACATGTATTGTTGGTGAAGTTCATTTTAGTGGCAGCCTGGAGATAGAAGGCCAGGTAAAGGGCAATATTGAAGCGGCCGGTGATGATGTCGATGCCTGTGTAAGAATACGCGACACGGGTGTTGTTGTTGGACAGGTGAAGGCTCCCGTAGTCATTGTCAGCGGGAGTGTAGAGGGTGATATTTATGCTGCGAAGCAGGTTGAACTTGCCTCGCTGGCTGTCGTCAAAGGGGATATCCACTATGCTTTGCTGGAAATTGAGAAAGGCGCTCAGGTGAATGGTGGCTTCGTGCAGGAAGAGGAAACAGCGGCTACCTCGACCCCTAAAGTCGAAGAAGTTGAGGTGGCAGCACACCTTGAGGCCGTTGGCGATGCGGGTATGCGACAAGCTTAAACGTTGCTATTTACGTATTTGCCCCCATACTAAGGCACAGGTTCCACAAAACAAGCCTTAGAAGACAGAGAATATTAATGACAGTAGCAGAGACATTTATTCCCAGCGCGCTTAATGTAACCAACAGCGCTGTGCATAAAGTGAAGACCTTGGTTGAAGAAGAGGGCAATCCCGACCTTAAGTTACGCGTTTATGTGACTGGTGGTGGTTGTTCCGGGTTCCAATACGGGTTTACTTTTGATGAGGCAGTGGCTGAAGACGATACTCAGGTCGAGCGAGAGGGTGCCACTGTGTTGGTTGACTCTTTGAGTTTTCAGTACCTCGCGGGCGCCGAGCTCGATTACTCCGAGGGGCTCGAAGGCTCACGGTTTGTGGTTAATAACCCCAATGCTGCGACCACCTGTGGTTGTGGTGCGTCCTTTTCGATCTAAACATACGAGCGAACATCGCTTGCTGCGGCTAGGCCTTAACTCAGTTTGGTTTAGTCGTTTTACACCGCTGTTTTTTTTACTGGCGCTCTGCCACTTAACGGCTCTGGCTGGAGAAGAAGTAAAGCGCCGAGCTGAGTCTCCGCGAAGCGCCGTATCTGGCTATCTCGTTCGTATTGATCAGAATAAGCCTGAGGAGGTAGAGGCGGCCCTGTTGCGTGCCGAAGCCTTTTATCTGGAACGCTTGCCATTTCTTTCAAAATCACCACCGATTGCTCTTGTGTTACATGGCCCTGAAGTTGAAATATTCTTCCGCGAAAACTACAAGCGCTACAAAAATATTGTCGATCTTGCTGCCCGGCTAAGCGCCTTTCAGGTGGTTGATATTAAAATCTGCCGGACCCGGTTGCGTTTTCTTGAGCAAGATGAAATGAGCCTCTTTCCCTTTGTTGACACTGTTGCCTTTGGCCCTGATGAAATAGCACGGCTGACAGAAGAGGAGGGTTATGTGCGCTTTTAGTTGGATGGCGACTGACGATTAGTCGATATAGCTCGGATAAATCCCACCCAGAATAGTTAAGCCCTTTGCCCCCGTTACTGCGGGTAAGTTGCCAGCCAGTCCCGCCAGCGTTTGTCGCGCAAGCCAGGCAAAGGCTGCAGCCTCCACCCAGTCGGGTAAAAAACCCAGCGCGGCGGTGCCGTCGACCTTTGCGGGCGCCAGCAAGTCGCTAAGGTGGGTCATTAATGTTGTATTCAGTGCGCCGCCGCCACAGATAAACACCTCATCAATCCCTACGGGCAAAGCTACTAGCGCTTCGGCGATGGTCTCGGCAGTGAAGGCGAGCAGTGTCGCTTGCACAGATCCGGGCGATAGATGGCTAAATTGCTTCAGCTCTTGATCTAGCCACTGTCGATTGAACTCCTCTCGCCCCGTGCTCTTTGGCGCAGGGCGATGTAAAAAGGGGTGGGTTTTTAGTTGTTCGAGTAGCAGTGGGTCGCTTGTATGCTGGCTTGCCCATTGGCCGCCGTCATCAAAATTTTTGTTTTTGTGTTGTTTTATCCAGTCATCGAGTAAGCGATTGCCGGGGCCTGTATCAAAGCCGAGCACTTCGCCTTCTGCGGGTAGGAAGGTGATGTTGCTGATACCGCCGATATTAACAATAGCTCGGTTGCGGGTTTTACTGTGGAAAACGGCGCGGTGAAAGGCTGGCACTAGCGGTGCTGCTTGTCCTCCGAGAGCCATATCCCTGCGCCGGAAATCGGCGACGGTGGTGATACCCGTGCGTGCAGCAATAATGTTGGGGTCGCCAATTTGCAGCGTGAAGGGGTGAGGCGTGTCGCTGCTCGGTGGCCGATGTCGCACGGTTTGGCCGTGGCTACCTATTGCTGTGATATCACTGGCGTTCAGTCCCGCCCGTTCTAAAAGAGCGGTTGTGGCTTGCGCAAAGCAAATGCCCAGTTGTTGGTCTGCACTGCCAAGGGCATCAATATTGTCGTCACCGGGTAAAAATAAGGCTTTGATGGCTTGCTGGAGAAGCCTGGGAATTGGGTGGCAGTAAGTGGCAATTAGTTTTGTCTTGTTCTGCTCGAACTCGACAATGGCGCTGTCTATGCCATCCATGCTGGTGCCAGACATCAGACCTACGTAGAGTTCGCGAGAGGAGTTGTTCATTTTGGGGGGGGGTTAGTCGCGGGGGGTAGCCTGAGCAATCAGTATGCCGTTGTGTTGGCTAAGCTGGTTGAGCAGAGGTGTGGTTTGGGCGAGGAATTCGTCACGCTGACGTTTGGCAATGGTCTTGGCATCGGGCAGCTTCACCGTCCGAGGGTTACGGTGAACGCCGTTTACCAGAAATTCGTAGTGCAAGTGGGGGCCGGTTGCGTAGCCAGTTGAGCCTACGGTGCCAATGGTTTTCCCCTGAGCGACATGCTGTCCTTTGCGGGCAAGACGCTTGGTCAGGTGCAAATATTTGGTGACGTATTTTCCACCGTGTTGAATAAACACATAGTTGCCGTTTGCCTTGCTGTAGCCACTAGCGATAACTTTGCCATCACCGGCAGCATAGACAGGCGTACCGCGTGGTGCGGCATAGTCGACGCCGCGATGGGCCTTGATGCGCTTGTGCACAGGGTGCTTGCGGCGCAAGCTGAAATTAGAGCTGATGCGGGTGAAGTCCAGTGGCGCTCGCAAGAAGGCTTTGCGCATGGGCTTGCCGTCGGGGGTGTAATAATTGATTGAGCCATCTTGTTCAATAAAGCGCACAGCGCTGAAGGTTGTGCCTTGATTGGCGAATGTTGCCGCGAGTATATCTCCGCTGCCAACTTTCTCACCGTTAAGGAATTTTTCGTCGTAGAGGACGCTGAATTCATCGCCCTTGCGAATATCGAGGGCGAAATCAATATCCCAGCCGAAGATGTTGGCGAGCTCCATGATTTTGGCTTGGCTTAAACCGGCCCTGTTCGCGTCAAGCGATAGGGAGTTATTAATGACGGCCGTTTTATGGGTCGGGATAAGGTCGGGCTGGAGTATGACTTTTGTGCCCTCAAAACCATTTTCGCTGCGCTCGTAAAGATAGTGCTCAAGGCTTGAGCGCGTATATTTAACCTGCGTCAATTTGCCCTCGTCGTTTAAACAGATGGCAATGTGTTCGCCGGGGCGCAGACGTCGCAGTGGTTTTTGTTCGCTGCTTGCGTTGGCTACGGTGTAGACGTCACTGGCGTTGAGGCCGAGACGTTTGAAAACGGTGGTTAAGTTGTCACCAGAGGCAATTGTTGTTTTTTGCCAGTTCAAGGGCTTCGGTATCGAATCGGTTTCACTTGGGTTGGCTTGGGTAAGGGGTGTTGAGCTGACTGCCTGGTTTGGCGTTTGTGCATCTGATGGCAGCTCAACGGCAATAATATTGCGCTTAGCTTGTACGTTTTTCGAGGGTAAAAGGGATATGACGCCAACCAGGCAAAATGCCAGGGCAGTTGCCGCAGCGATATGTTTTCGGGGGAGCTTTGATTCCACTTTTGAACTTGATTTTCGGCTGGCTTGCATGAGTTGGTGTATTCCGCTGGAGCTGTCGAAGCTAAGGTTGTGATTTATAACAAAATCCGGCATCAACTTAAAGTTTTTGCAGGTAAATATGTGGCATGAGTGGCATTTGTTTTTGCCGGGCTATCCTGTATCGTTCGGCTCCTTTTGGTATATGAGGCTGGTAACGTCATGGCGAAAGTGAATCAAGGTTTGATTGACGATTTACAGAGTCGGGGCCTGGTTGCGCAGACCACGGGCGAGGGAGCGTTCGCTGAGCATCTCGCTGAGCAGCGTGTGCTTTATTGTGGTTTTGATCCCACTGCCGATAGCCTTCATATCGGCAGTTTGGTGCCGCTTCTCGCCCTGCGGCGTTTTCAGTTGGCGGGTCACAAGCCGGTAGCACTGGTTGGAGGGGCGACAGGCCTGATTGGTGATCCGAGCTTTAAGGCTCAGGAGCGCCAGCTAAATACCCCAGATGTGGTTGCTGCCTGGACCGATCGTCTGCGTCATCAGGTTTCTCGCTTCGTTGATTTTGATAATGGTTCGTGTTCCGCCGAGGTGGCAAATAACCTCGACTGGATGGGCAATATGCCGGTGCTGGATTTCCTTCGAGATGTCGGCAAGCATTTTGCCGTCAATGCGATGATTCATAAGGAATCGGTGAAAACACGTATCGAGCGTGAAGGCGAGGGTATCTCCTATACCGAATTTTCCTACATGCTGCTGCAGTCCTATGATTTTGCGGAGTTGTACAAGCGCTTTGGTTGTACGTTGCAAATCGGTGGCTCCGACCAATGGGGCAATATTACCGGTGGTATCGATTTGGTGCGGCGTATGCATCGTGTGCCGGCCTTTGGCTTGACCTTGCCTCTGATTACCAAATCTGACGGCACAAAGTTTGGCAAGACCGAGTCGGGAACCATTTGGCTCGATCCGGCAAAAACATCGCCCTACGCCTTTTACCAATTTTGGGTGAATGTGGCAGATCAAGATGTCTATCGCTTCCTGCATTACTTCACCTTTTTGCCGCTAAGGGAATTAATTGAGATTGAGCGAGCTGACGAGTTGGCCCAGGGTAAGAAATCGGCTCAGGCGATATTGGCGCGAGAAGTGACTCGTTTGGTGCACGGTGAAGGCGGTGTAGAGGCAGCAGAGCGAATATCAGCTGCTTTGTTTAGTGGTTCGCTGGATAAGCTTACTGAGGATGATATGGAGCAGTTAGCTCTGGATGGCATGCCGTCTAGTGATATTGATGTGGATGATGTGTCTTTGATCGATGCCTTGGTTAATACGGGTTTAGCCCTAACTCCAAGGGGCGAAGTGACTCAGGGTCAGGCGCGGAAGTTTATCCGCGATGGCGCAGTTCGCGTTAACGGCGAGCAACAAAAAGATGAGAACTTCGGCTTAAATCGCGCGGGCGCCTATTACGGTCGCTTCCACCTATTGCGTCGGGGTAAGAAGCATTTCCACCTCTTGCGCTGGTTGTAGCCTTGTCGATGGCGTGTGTTTGAGTGGGTATTGATGTTTATTTTAAGAAAGCGTGTT
>CAYWXW010000042.1:0-9412 GCA_964462265.1 uncultured Porticoccaceae bacterium
AAAAGCTGCTCGCCGCTACCGCTGCCCGTGGTGTTAGTCGGGTGTTAACGGTGGGCATCGACCTCGAATCCTCGCGTCAGCAGTTGGCAATGAGTGCCGAGCTGCCCGGTGTCTATGCCTCCGTTGGTGTACACCCGATGAATGCCGAGAGCCACGCCCTGCCCGAGGTCGCTGAACTGAGTGAATTGGTCCAGTCTGAGCGCGTTATTGCCATCGGTGAAACGGGTCTCGATCGCCACTACGGTGCTGCGACGATGGACTGGCAGCGTGAAAGCTTTATTCGCCATGCGCAAGTCGCCCGCGCCTGCGCTAAACCTTTGATCATCCACACCCGCGATGCCCAGCAGGAAACCCTGGCGATGATCGAGCAGCATGTCGACCCGGCTGTTGCCGGTGTTTTACATTGTTTTACCGAGAGTTGGGAGATGGCAGAAGCGGCGCTGGCGATGAATTTTTATTTATCGTTTTCCGGCATTGTCACCTTTAAAAATGCCACGGCCCTGCGTGAGGTGGTGGCAAAAGTCCCTCTCGATAGGCTGCTGGTGGAGACGGATTCACCCTGGCTGGCGCCGGTACCCCACCGGGGCAAAAAGAATGAGCCGCGTTTTGTCGTTGAAGTGGCTCAATGTGTGGCCGACATAAAAGGTATTTCCTTTGAGGCTTTAGCACAGGCGAGCAGCGATAATTTTGATCGTTTGTTTCAGCTTTAGCGGCACTTTATTGCAATTGATCCAGACCAAAAAATGTCTCAATGGCCTCTTTCTGTGCCATTGCATCGGCGTAACCCAGTTTAATCAGTTGGCGACAAAAGCCCGGTTCGAATAACAGATAACTGGTTGCACTGCTGCCTCCGCCTTTTTTTGTCGCCCCGATTGCCCGTAAGAATAACTTCACACTTCGGGGTAATTCGTGGAAGTATTCCTGGGCAATTTCATCAATCGGTGTCGAGGGTGAAATACACAGGTGGTCAATATATTTTAAGGGACTGCCTTCGGCTTGTTCGTCTGTCTCGCTTGAAGCGCATTGTGTATTTTCGGATTGAGTCTGAACGAGTTTATTGATGGCTTTCAGTGTTTCAAGGTCACTCTCGACCGAGTCAATAAAGGCGCTGTTGAGCAAATGGCCAATCATTTGTGCGACGGAGGGAGAGTGGCGAGGGGCCGCGGTCGTTTGATCGTGAGAGGGGTTGTCGCTAACGCCAATGACAAAAATACGGTCTGCACCCAGGTGCAGTGCTGGACTGAGAGGTTTGAGCTGGCGCATGGCACCATCACCGTAATAGCGCGTATCGATGGCGCGGGCCGGGAAAATTAGCGGGATGGCAGAGGATGCCATCAGGTGGTCGATCTTGAGTCCGGTGCGAATACCGTGGCGGCGACTGCGTGTCCAGCATTCATGATTGCCCTGAAAAAAGGCCACCGATTTACCACTGACATAATCCATCGCCGTCGTGCTAACGGCCATTAACTCACCACTCAATATGGCCTCGTCAATATGGCGAAAGCGTATGTAATTGGAGAGTAAGTGTTGCAGTGGTGAATTATCTAGCAGCGCCACCGAGCGGCCGATACCGTAGCCACTGTGCATTAGGGACAGACCCAGGCGCACGGTGTTTTTTAATACGCCCCAGACATCGGTGCGGTAGATATCTTCGGCGTGCATATTGCGCCAGATAGCTTCTAGCTTGCGGGCGCGCAAGCGAAAGGGCCCGGGTCGACCGGCGATGGCCAGCGCATTAATGGCGCCAGCCGAGGTGCCGCAAATAATCGGGAAGGGATTATGACTGGTGCGCGGCAGTAGCTGCCCCAGTGCCTTGAGTACGCCCACCTGATAGGCGGCGCGGGCACCACCGCCGGATAAAACCAAAGCTGTTGTCATCTTTTATTGCGTAACCTTCTTTAGTAAACAGTGGTGTCGACATTTAAAAAATACCCATCACCAAACCTGCCGCCATCGACAGACCAAGCTCTCGGCATTGTTGCAGATGTTGCTGGCTGACCTCGTCTTTAGCAATCAGCGGTTCGGCGACGCGGCGCAGGGGGTAACCTTTGGCGATGCGTTCAATTTCGCGCACCGCACCACTGCCATCATTGCCCGCACTGATAAAAACGCCGTAGGGCAGATTGATTTGATAGGGCTCGGCCGGGTAATAGGTGCGGTCAAAAAAGTCTTTTAGTGCGCCACTCATAGTGCCAAAATTTTCAGGTGTGCCGAAGAGTAAACCATCGGCGCTGAGCAAGTCTTCAAGCCCGGCATTAAAGGCTGTTTTTATACTGACGATGAGAGCTTGTTCATCCCCAGCCCCGGCAGCTTCCTCTCGGGCGCCTGCAGAAACGGCCTCGGCGAGCTGATGGGTGTTGCCGCTTTGGCTGTGGTAAATGATAGTTAAGCGCTTCATTGCACAAGGCTAAGCAATCTTGGCCGGGGATGCAAAGCTGGTTACACTGTTATTTCTTACTACATGGATGTGGTATGCGCGTTTATCTATTGGCATTTTCCGTTGCTGTTCTCTCTTCGGCCTATTGGCCCTGTCTTACTTTGACGGGTTTTTCGTGGTCTTGTGCGCCATTTTTCCCTCAGCTCGCGGTGGCTTTTTTCTCGCTAGGTGTCTGGTGTGTTTATCGTCGACGCCGCCCCTTTTTTGTGCGCGTCGGTTGGGTGTTTGCACTGGGCTTGATTTGGGCCGCGCTGTGGGGGGAGGCTATGAAAGGGCGACAACTGCCTTTGTCGCAGGATAAAACCGACTTCGTGCTGGTTGGCGTGGTAAGCGGCGTGCCACAGAGTGATACCTTACGCACACGCTTTGTGCTGGAAATAGAGAGTCTCGAAGCCCTTGGCGGCTCACTACATGAAAGTGAGCTGCCCAATTTACAGAGGGTCATGCTCAGTTGGTACGGTGGCAGACCGGTGCGTCCGGGGGAGCGCTGGCAGTTAACGGTCAGGCTACGCACCCCTCGAGGCTTCGCCAACCCCGGTGGTTTCGATTACGCGGGCTGGCTGTTTCATCGGCAAATATCTGCGACGGGGTATATCCGCTCCAGTGGCGTGAATAAAAACCTGGGGCAAAGCGGGCAATATGCCATTGATCAATTCCGCTGGGCCGTGCTCGAAAAAATTGAGAAGCTGGATTTTAGTACTGCCAGCAAAGGTTTATTGGCAGCACTAACCATTGGCGATAAGCAGGGTCTGAACAGCGAAACCTGGATGCACATGCGCCATACCGGCACCGTACATTTGGTCGTTGTCTCCGGCCTACATATCGGCATGGTTGCCGGCCTGGGTATGTTGCTGGGGAATTTATTGGGCCATTGTCTGGCGGCCCTGGGTGCTCCCGTGGCTCGTCAGCAAATTGCGGTAGTACTCGGTGGAGGGCTTGCGCTGACTTATGCCCTGCTGGCGGGGTTTTCACTGTCCACCCAGCGCGCTTTGATGATGTTGTGCGTTTTCCTACTGGCGACCTTGCTTAAGCGCAAGCCGAGGCCTGAATTGGCCCTGCTTTGGGCGCTGGCCCTTATCGCGGCGAGCGACCCCCTGGCGGCTTTGTCGTCGGGCTTCTGGTTATCTTTTATCGCCGTGGCGACGTTTCTGTTCTGGTTTATTCCCCGTCCGCGAGGTGGTTATTTGCGGGATTTAGTCAGTGCCCAGTTGATTATTTTTTTACCGCTGGCAGGTTTGTTGTCATTTTTTCAGGGCGAAATTTCACTGCTTAGCCCGCTGGTTAATTTACTGGCCATCCCCTGGCTGGGCATAGCGGTGGTGCCTCTGGCTTTACTCGGTATGCTGCTTTTACCGCTGTCGCCAGAGTTAGCGGGTGAAATTTGGAAAGTGGCGGCATGGCAGCTGGACGCGTTTGACCGTGTGACGACCTGGCTGTCGAATTATGCGCAGTACTTTGTCTGGTCCTTGCCCGCAGGACAAAGCACATTGCTCAGTGTGGCCCTATTATTTGCCGGTGCCTTAATGCTGATGCCAAAAGGCTTGGGCCTGCGCTCGTTGGCGATGGTATTACTACTGGCAGTCGTGCTGTCTGAGCAGTCCTCTTTAAATAGACAGTATAGTGGTGAGCAAGGCGCATCATCTGATGACGCTAGTTTGACACTTGCCGTACTCGATGTAGGGCAGGGCCTGAGTGTGGTAGCCATTAATAATGGCAGGGCAGTGGTTTACGATACGGGGCCAAAATACAGCGACAGCTTCAATGCCGGCAGTGGCATTATTGCGCCCTACCTGCGCAGTCAGGGTGTATCGATTGTTGATGGTTTAATGCTCAGCCACGGCGATGCCGACCATGTGGGTGGCACGCTGGGTCTGCTAGAACATGTTAGGCCGGCGCGCATTTTGGCGGGCCAGCCCCTGGAGCTGCTAATGCCCGGTGTTGATTATTGTTTGGCCGGGCAAGATTTTTTGGGCAATGGGCTGGCCGAACAACACTGGCAACGTGCGGGGGTGGATTTTGAGATTCTCTATCCCTGGCCGATGAAAGCGTCGGCAGCTTTGGCTAGTACTTTAGATCAGCGCTTAAATAAGAGCTTAAACAAAAATTTAAGTAAGCGCTCTGATAACGATAGCTCCTGTGTGCTGCTAATACGCTATCGCGGTAAAACCATCCTTCTGCCCGGTGATATTAGTGTCGAGGTCGAAGCGCAGTTGTTAGCGCGAGGTGTGTTGCCCAGACATATCGATGTACTGATAGCGCCCCACCATGGCAGCCGTACCTCGTCGAGCCAGGCATTTGTCGATCATCTGTCCCCGACCCATGTGGTGTTTGCAGCGGGTTTTAATCATCATTTTGGCCACCCCGCAAAGACGGTATTTAAGCGTTATCAGCGTGGCGGTGCCCGCGCCTGGGTAACGGGCGAATCGGGTGCAATAATTTTTAAGTGGGATAATGAGGGGCATTTTGAGGTCACCCCCTGGCGGGATAAGAAGCGACGTTATTGGCACTAAGTTGATACTAATATCATCGTTCCACGTTTATTTTTGTTTAACAATGGCTCAATACGAGTACTACTCGGCCATTTTGAAATAAGCTGCTGTGATAGAGTAACGCGAGTTTTTAAGGGAGGAATCTCAGTGTACGACTTGGTTGTTGCCGGTGGCTGGTTAATGCTGCCATTGATTTTATGCTCTATGGCGGTGGTGGTGATTTCCATCGAACGCTTTATTGCCCTGCGTGAAAATAAAGTCACTCCCGATAACTTATTGGCCCAGGTGTGGAGCTGGCTGAAGAATGAGGACGTGACAGCAGAGAAGCTGCTGGAGCTACGTAACTCATCGCCTCTGGGTCGTATTCTTGCCGCTGGCCTGAGCAATTCCAGCCACGGACGAGAAGTGATGCGCGACAGCATTGAAGAGGCTGCGGCTCAGGTGGTGCATAAGCTGGAACGCTATTTATCACCCCTCGGTACTATCGCCGCCATCACGCCATTAATCGGCCTGCTTGGTACTGTAGTGGGTATGATCAAAGTGTTTACCGCCATTATGCTGCAGGGTACAGGTAACGCCAGTATTTTGGCCGGCGGTATTTCTGAGGCATTAATTACCACCGCAGCGGGCTTGTCGGTGGCGATTCCCGCCGTGATTTTCCATCGCTATTTCGAGCGCCGCATCGACTCGCTGGTGATAACCATGGAAGACCAGGCCATTAAACTGGTCGATGCCTTACACGGCGACCGGCCGGCGAGCGACGTTCAGGGTTCTGCTAAAGGTAAGAGCCAGTGAAGTTTCGCCGCCAAAAAACAGCGGATAATACAGTTAATGTAACGCCACTGATCGACGTGGTGTTTTTACTACTGATCTTTTTTATGGTGTCCACCACCTTTACCAAGGAAACCCAGCTCTCAATTCATTTACCTGAGGCCGAGGGTGAAATCGCCGAGTCGGTGCCCGATACCATTGAAATTGGTATTGATGCCGAGGGTCATTACTCGCTGAATAATACCGCGCTGGTGAATCAAAAAATTCTCACCTTAATGAAGGGTCTCGATAAACTGGCCGAGGGCAATACTGATAGACCGGTCATTATTCGCGCCGATGCCAAAGCCAGCCATCAGGCAGTGGTGACGGCGATGGATGCCGCAGGCCGCAGTGGTTTTGTGCACTTAAGTATTACTACCCAGCGCCCTGAAAAGTAATCGCGGCAACGATAAGTTTCTTTACTAATTCTCCCACCAGTTCGCCCCTCGTAGTAAAATAGTTTCCATGAAATCTGAAAAAGCCGTAGCCGGGCCATCGGGCTTGCAGGTCTACCTGCGCATACTCGCCTATTTGAAAAAATACTGGCGAGTTTTTATTGTCAGCATCCTCGGTCTGTGGGCTTTTAGTTCGGTGCAAATTGCCTTTATTGATTTGCTCGGTTACATGATTAATGTGCTGACGGTGGTCACCGGTGATGGCGATATTCCCGCCGACATCAATATGATGCAGGTAGATGCTGGACTGACCTCGAAAGTTGCCGAATGGCTAATGGCCGATGGCCCTGTGCTGGAGCAAAGCCGCCTGGTTTTACCAACCATGATGATGGGGCTCGCCGTGGTTAGAGGGCTGGCTTTTTTGGTGGGCAATTACGGCATGGCCTACGTCTCCCAGTCGGTGGTGCACGATATACGCACCGAGGTCTTCGAAAAATACACGCGCATGCCCAGCGCCTATTTTGACGGTCAGATGGCGGGGCACATGGTGGCGCAGTTGACCTTCCATGTGAATCAGGTCATGGCAGCCAGTACCAAGGCCATTAAAGTCGTGGTGCGCGAAGGCTTTTTAGTCATTGGCTTGCTGGTCTATCTGGTCTATCTAAACTGGCGCTTAGCCCTGGTGTTTTTGATAGTGATGCCAATCATTGCCACTATCGTCGGCATTGTTAGCAAACGTTTTCGGGTGATTAGCAAGCGCATTCAAACGGCGGTGGGCGATGTTACTCATGTCGCCCAGGAGGCAGTGAGCGGCTATCGTGAGATGCATCTCTACGGGGGTGAAGCCTACGAAAATCTGCGCATGAACAAAGCCAGTCAGCGCAACCGGCGGCAAAATCTCAAGCTGGCGATTGCCGAGGGCTTAAGTACGCCAGTGGTGCAAATCCTGTTGTCGGCTGCTTTGAGTTTGTTGATCTGGACGGCTCTGACCCCGGATATTCTCAGCTCCATGTCGACCGGGGGCTTTATTAAATTTTTATTTACCGCCTCGCTGCTGGCCAAGCCCGTGCGCCAGTTGACGCAAATAAATAGTTTGATACAGCAGGGCATTACGGCGGCGACCACTTTGTTTGAAACCATTGATGGCGATGAGGAAATCGACAGCGGGCAGTTTGAAAAAGACCGGGTCGATGGCAAGTTTAGTTTTGAAAATGTCTGCTTTCGCTATAACGAAAATGACGACGAGGTACTGAGTCAAATTAACTTCGCTGTCAGCCCGGGTGAAACGATTGCTTTGGTGGGCTCATCGGGTAGTGGTAAAACTTCTTTGGTCAGTCTTATTCCGCGTTTTTATAACTTCCACAGTGGCCGCATTAGCCTCGATGGGCATGACATTAACGACTACACATTAGGCAACCTGCGCAAGCACATTGCCCTGGTCAGCCAACAGGTGACGCTGTTTAACGACACTATTTACAACAATATCGCCTACGGTGAGCTGGCTAATTGCAGTCGTGAGGCGGTGCGTGAAGCCGCCCGTATGGCCTATGCCCTCGACTTTATTGAAGCCTTGCCAGAAGGCTTTGAAACCATGATTGGCGATGACGGGGTGATGTTATCGGGCGGTCAACGCCAGCGTTTAGCCATTGCCCGTGCCCTGCTAAAAGATGCGCCAATATTAATTCTCGACGAGGCTACCTCTGCTCTCGATACTGAATCGGAGCGCGCTATACAGGCGGCCCTTGAAGTGGCGATGGAGGGGCGTACCACCTTTGTTATCGCCCACCGCTTAAGTACGGTCGAAAATGCCGACCGTATTTTGGTGCTAGAAAAGGGCAGAATTATTGAAGAGGGTTCCCATCATGCGCTGCTAGAGGCGGAGGGTCGCTATGCCTCGTTGTACCATCAGCAATTTAGCGAGGACGCGACTTAGCCGCTATGAGCGCCCTCGAACGCGCCTGGTATAAACCGCGTAGCTGGGCACTGGCTTTGCTGCCCCTGTCCTATCTATTCAGGGGCGTGGCGTCGAGCCGCAGGGCCTATTTGCAAAGTCGCTATCAGGCAAAGCCCTTTGCGGTGCCCGTGGTGGTGGTCGGTAATATCGCGGTTGGTGGCACTGGCAAAACTCCCTTGATTATTCGTTTGGTGCACAGTCTGCATGCGGAGGGTATTCGCCCTGGCATCGTCAGTCGTGGCTACGGTGGGCAGCCATCGAAACTGCCACGCAAGGTGAGCGCCGATAGCTCTGCGCAAGAGTTCGGCGACGAACCGGTATTAATCGCCCGCGAGGCCAATTGCCCGGTTGTTGTCGATAGCGACAGAGTGGCCGCCGTACAGTATTTAATCAAAGCGTTTGATGTTGACGTGGTGCTCAGTGACGATGGCCTGCAGCACTACCGCATGCACCGTGACCTGGAAATAGCGGTGCTCGATGCACGCCGTGGGCTAGGCAATGGCCAGTGTTTACCGGCTGGGCCACTGCGCGAACCGCCCAGGCGTTTGGATGATGTCGACTTTATTGTGCTCAACGGTGCTGTTGAATCTGGCCGCCCTTTTTTACCGGCTTCCTCCTCGACAAGCGCAATCAGCATGACATTACAGCCCACTTTTTTTCGGCATTTGCGCAGCGGCCAGCGGGTGGCTGCGAACGGCTGGACAGGCTCGCGCAGCGTTCATGCCGTGGCCGGCATTGGCAACCCCGAACGTTTTAGCGCAACACTGGCAGCCCTTGGGCTAGAGCCTCAGCTACATCGCTTTCCCGACCATCATCCCTTTACGCAAGCTGATCTCGAATTCGATGATGAGCTGCCGGTCGTGATGACCTCGAAAGACGCGGTGAAATGCGAAGCCTTTGCCCCGGACAATGTTTGGGTGCTAGAGGTTGCCGCCGACGTTGATCCGTCGCTGGCGCAGGCCATCAAAGAACTGTTGGTTTAAATTTATTGCTTTAAACTTAGCGCTTTACCTCTGCTCGAATTGGTGCAAAAACCATGAAATACAGCGTCGTCATTCCCGCCCGCTACGCCTCAACACGCCTGCCCGGCAAGCCCCTGCGCGACATTGCCGGCAGTACCATGATCCAGCGGGTTTACCAGCAAGCGTGCTCAAGCAAAGCCAGTCGAGTTATCGTCGCCACCGACGACCAGCGCATTGCCGCTGCGGTTGAGGGCTTTGGCGGCGAAGTGGCGATGACCTCGCCCGACCACGTCTCCGGCACCGACCGTCTGGAAGAGGTCGCCCGCCAATGCGGTCTGGCTGAAGATGAAATTGTCGTCAACGTG
>CAYWXW010000042.1:9422-20032 GCA_964462265.1 uncultured Porticoccaceae bacterium
AAGTATTTGTTAACCCCAATGCCGTAAAAGTAGTGAGCGGAGTCGATGGCACGGCCCTGTATTTTAGCCGTGCGCCCATCCCCTGGCCCCGCGATCATTTTGCCGCTTCAAAAACGTCGCTACCCACCGAAACCGCTTCTGCCGGCGCAAGTAGCTTTCAACGTCATATCGGCATTTACGCCTACCGGGTTGCCCTCCTGCATCGTTTTGTCAGCTGGCCGGTCGCGCCCCTCGAAGCGCTGGAGTCTCTTGAGCAGCTACGCTTTATGTACCAGGGCATCAAGATTCATGTTGCGCCTGCGCTCGTCGATGTGCCGGGAGGGGTGGATACCGAAGACGATTTACAGGCGGTGATTCGACACCTCGAAAAGGCGAGTGGCTGAAATGGCAAGTCGTGAAGTAGCGGTTCTCTTTGTCTGCCTGGGTAATATTTGCCGCTCGCCAACTGCTCATGGCGTGTTTGAAAAGTTAGTGGCTGAGCGGGGGCTGGACAGCCAAATTCGCATTGACTCCGCCGGCACCGGCGACTGGCACCTTGGCAAGCAGCCCGATCCGCGTACGCTTTTAGCCGGGCAACAGCGGGGTTATGACTTGAGTCACTTGCGTGCACGACAGGTCACAGCGGCCGATTTCGATCTGTTTGATTATATTCTGGCGATGGATGGCAAAAACCTGGCGAATTTACAGCAACTGCAGCCGCTTCATTTCGGTGGCCGTTTAAGTCTGTTTTTACCCTTTGGGCAGGGCTCAATCGATGAAGTGCCCGACCCCTACCCCGGGGGATCGGAAGGTTTTGAACAGGTGCTGGATATGGTCGAACTAGCGGCAGAGGGTTTGTTGGCACATTTACGAGCAGACCTATTAAATGATTCCTCATCGAGTGAATGACTTGAATATCCGCGCCAATGTCAGCCTTCAATCACTCAATACTCTAGCCCTGGAGGGGCGGGCGGAGTTTTTCTGCCGGGTGCATAGTAATGAAGAATTAGCCGCAGCACTGGCCGATGCTCGGGCTAAAAAACGCAAGGTAACCGTGCTGGGCGGCGGCAGTAATGTGGTGCTTGCCGGTGATATATCCGGACTGGTGATACAAATGGCGACCCGAGGTATTGAGTGCCGCCAGCAAGACAGTGAGTGTCACAATGATAGCCAAAGCATTCACTGGACGGCGGCAGCCGGTGAGAATTGGCATCAGTTTGTGCAACACACGTTGGCGAAAAAAAGTTACGGTCTTGAAAACCTGTCATTAATTCCCGGCCTTGTCGGCGCTGCACCGATACAAAATATCGGTGCCTATGGGCTGGAAATTAGCGATCGCTTTGTCAGCCTGCAGACACTTGAAATCAGCAGCGGTAATGCAGTGAGCTTTAGTAAAAGCGACTGCCAGTTCGCTTATCGAGAGAGTGTCTTTAAACAGAGTGCTGCGGGGCAATTTGTTGTCACTTCTGTCACGCTAGCTTTAAGCGAGCAGCCCAATGTCGATATCTCTTACCCAGCACTGGCGGCGGCCCTGTCTGCGGCAACAGAAACAGGTCAGTCACCGGCCCTTGATTTGGATCTAAAATTTAGCTCTCCTCAAATTAGTCCCCTGCAAGTTAGCGAGGCGGTGTCTCGTATTCGACAGCAAAAACTGCCCGACCCCGCCGTGCAGCCCAATGCGGGTAGCTTCTTTAAAAACCCGGTTATTAGCAAAGATTGTTGGCAGCAGTTGCGGGAAGAGTATCCCCAGTTGCCCGGCTATCCACAGCCCGATGGCTCGGTCAAACTGCCCGCTGCCTGGTTAATCGATCAGGCTGGCTGGAAGGGCGCGGCGGGGCAGGGTTGTGGTGTTCATCGCGAGCATGCTCTGGTGCTAGTCAACAGCGGTGCTTGCAGTGGGCGGCAACTGCTACAGTTGGCGGAGGATATTATTGTGGATATTGAACGGCGCTTTGGTATTCTGCTGGTCATTGAGCCGCAGGTTTTGGGCTCGTCTAAGTCGTTATAAAGTCCACAAAAAGGGATTTAAGTCAGTGAGTGAAACATTACATAAAGTGATTGTGGTTGATGACCACGATCTCGTTCGCATGGGCATCTGCGGTTTAATTGATGATATTGACTGTGTTGTCGTTGTTGGCGAGTGCGCCAGTGGCGAGGAGGCTTTGGGCATGGTGCGCGAACTCAGGCCAGATATCGTCTTTATGGATATCCGCATGCCGGGTATGGGCGGTCTTGAAGCGACGGATCGTCTGTTGGCCTCTCACCCCGACCTTAAAGTGATTGTTATTAGCGCTTTTAATGATGAAATTTACCCCACCCAGTTATTAAAGGCCGGGGCCGTGGGTTATATCACCAAGAATGCTGAGCATGACGAAATACGCCAGGCGGTACACAAGGTGCTCGCCGGTGAGGTCTATGTGAGTTCAGCCATTGCCCAGCAACTGGTTATCAATGGTTTGTCCTCTGGGCAGGAGGCATCGCCCTTCGCTCGCCTGTCAAAGCGGGAGCTGCAGATTACGCAAATGATTTGTAGCGGCCATCGGCCCAATAAAATAGCCGCCGTGCTCAATGTTAGCCCCAAGACGATTAATACCCACAAATACCGAGTGTTTGAAAAGCTCAATGTGCATAACGATGTTGAGCTAACGCTGACCGCTGTAAAATATGGTCTGGTCGACCCTGATGAAATTATTTAAACGCGCCGGCTTTATTTTTTATTTTTATGTCTTTTGATGCCGTCACTTTTCTTAAAAGCCTGACCTCCCGCCCCGGTGTTTATCAAATGCTGGGCGAAGACGGGGCTGTCTTATACGTTGGTAAAGCCAAAAACCTGCACAAACGCGTGAGCAGTTATTTTCGTAAAAGTGGTTTGGCGCCAAAAACTCATGCGCTGGTTAAGCGCATCGTCAATGTTGAAGTGACAGTTACCGAGACTGAGCTTGAGGCTTTATTGCTCGAGCAAAACCTTATTAAAGAATACAAACCGCCCTTCAACATACTGCTGCGCGACGATAAGTCTTACCCTTATATTTTTCTCTCGAGTAATGATGAGTTCCCCCGGCTTTCATTTCACCGGGGTGCAAAGCGGCGCAAGGGCGAGTATTTCGGCCCCTTTCCCGGCGTGCAGGCAGTACGCGAAAGCATGAGTTTTTTACAGAAGACCTTTCGCGTGCGCCAGTGTCAGGACAGCTTTTTTAAAAACCGCTCCCGGCCCTGTCTGCAGTACCAAATCAAACGCTGCAATGCGCCTTGTGTGGGTTTGATTGAAAAGGACGAATACCAGCGCGACGTGCGCCATACCCAGATGTTTCTCACGGGTGAAAACCCCTCGCTAATGAAAGAGCTGGAACAGGCCATGGACAAGGCCAGCAGCGAATTAGCTTTTGAAGACGCCGCCACCTATCGCGACCAGATTGCCGCCATGCGCCAGGTGCAGGCTCAGCAGGTAATTGAATCGGGCAATGGCAATATCGACGTGCTGGGTTTTGCCATGGAGGGCAGCGATGCCTGCATTCACGTGCTCTATATTCGCCATGGCCGCATACTGGGCAGCCGCAGCTTTTATCCGCGCAGCCCGCTGGCTTTAACGGGCAGCGAGTTGCTCAGTGAGTTTATTCCCCAGCATTACCTCAAGACTAATCTGGCCTCCGAGATTCCCAAAGAAATTGCCATTGGCGCCAGCCTCGAAGAGCAAACCGTGCTTGAGCAAGCCCTGCAAACAGCGGCTGAGCGCAAAGTTGCCATTAACGCTGTCAGCCGGGGCACGCGGCGCAAGTGGATAGAACTGGCGACGCGCACTGCCGAGCAAAACCTCACCAGCAAGCTGGCGGCGGCATCCAACATCTACCAGCGCTATGTGAAACTGCAAAGTACGCTGGGACTGGACGCGCTACCCGAGCGGCTGGAATGCTTTGATATTAGCCACAGTAGTGGTGAGGCCACGGTTGCCTCGTGTGTAGTGTTTAATCAGGAAGGGCCGCTAAAGTCGGATTATCGACGCTTTAATATCGAGAACATTACCCCCGGCGATGACTATGCCGCCATGGAGCAAGCCCTGCGGCGGCGCTATAAACGCCTGCAGGATGGCGAGGGCAGCCTGCCCGATATCCTCTTTATCGACGGCGGCAAAGGGCAGCTACGTATTGCCGAAGATGTGCTCGGTGAACTCGGCGTAGTGGGCGTTACCCTGGTGGGTATCGCCAAGGGTTCGAGTCGTAAGCCTGGCCTCGAAACCCTGCTGCTGACCACCGACAACGGCGAGCGGGAAATATTGCCCGAGCCCAGTGGCCTGTTGTTGATCCAGCAAATACGCGACGAAGCCCACCGCTTTGCCATCACCGGGCACCGCCAGCGGCGGGACAAAAAGCGCCATACCTCACGCCTTGAAGGCATTTCCGGCGTTGGCCCCAAACGGCGGCGCGAGCTACTGCGCTTTTTCGGTGGTGTTGCGGCGGTGGAGAAGGCCAGCGTTGCCGACTTGATGCGCGTGCCCTCAATTAACCGAAAAGTGGCCGAAACCATTTACAGCACCCTTCACAACGGGTAACTTGCTAGCGACTTTTTAAACGCGGATTTCCATGCTCAACTTACCCAACATACTCACCCTCCTGCGGGTCGCACTCATCCCCCTGCTGGTCGTGGTGTTTTACCTGCCCTGGCAATGGAGCTATCTCGCCAGTGGCGCGATTTTTGGATTTGCCGCCCTCACGGATTTACTCGATGGCTATCTGGCCCGAAAGCTTAATCAGGAAACCCCCTTTGGTGCCTTTCTCGACCCCGTGGCCGACAAACTTATCGTTGCCGTCGCGCTGATTATTCTGCTCGAGCGCAACCCCTCGCTGGCCTTTGCCATTCCCGTTATCGTCATTATTAGCCGCGAGATTGTCATCTCCGCCCTGCGTGAGTGGATGGCTGAAATTGGCGACCGCACCAGCGTTGCCGTGTCGAATATCGGCAAGATCAAAACCACCCTGCAAATGATCGCCATTATCGTCTTGCTAGCCTTTAATCCTGAGCAGTTTGCCCTCCTGGGTGGGCTGGGTTATGTGCTCTTATATGCCGCCGCACTACTGACATTGTGGTCGATGCTGCTCTATCTAAAAATTGCCGCGCCGCAACTGCTGCAGGGTTCCCAGGCGAAACCTGAAAAACCGGATTAAGCCGCTATCAACCCTGTTCATTGGTGGAATGCTCGGGTACAATTCCGCCTCTTTTGAGGCTGGATGGCAGAGTGGTCATGCAGCGGACTGCAACTCCGTTAACGCCGGTTCGATTCCGACTCCAGCCTCCATTATTTCGCACAGTACACCTGCCAGTGCTGTCGACTAAAGCAATAAAAACCAATGCGAGATACGCAAACTGTTTAGAACACTCCGCAGTACTGCCCGGATGGTGAAATTGGTAGACACACAAGACTTAAAATCTTGCGGCTTCACGGCCGTGCCGGTTCGATTCCGGCTCCGGGCACCAATAAAATCAATAACTTACGTTCGGTTTTTCCAATCGCGCTAATTCGATAATTCTTTAAAATTTCATTTGTAGACGCATAGTAGACATATTGCGCTTAGATACCTTTGGTGCCTCGTGATTTTACGGCCGTATCGGTTCGATGCTAGCCTCAGGCTGCTGTTTGAATGATGTGGTTTTAAAATATAAGGCAGAGTTAAGTGGCACCCTGCGGAGCAAGGCATCTGAGTGAGCATAGCGAACGATGTGTTATGCGGGTCACGCGGCAGATAAACGCTTAACCTGTAATTCGCCTCGGTGCTGTTCGGCTCGCCACAGGTCATATTGAGACTGCTGATTCAACCAGCTCTCAGATGAGGTGTTAAACGCGATTGACAAGCGCACAGCCATTTCAGGGCTAATGCCAGACTTGCCATTAATAATACTGGATAGCGGTGTCAGTCACCGAAAGGCCTAAGGGTTCAATGCAAAGCTCTTTGACGACTTCGCCAGGGTGTGGGGGATTGTGCATTAGCATGACATGACCTCAATGATAATCTTCGTAATCTACTATCTCGGCATGTACTCCGTTGAAGCGAAACGCGACACGCCAATTGCCGCTCACACGTACAGACCAAATGCCTTTTCGGTTTCCAGTTAGTTGATGTAAGTGCAAACCAGGGAGACCCATATCGCCCGGTGATGTTGATGTGTTCAACCGACCCAAAATCAATTGCAGATGCTTAGCCTGATTCCCCTGGATCCCGGACTTTTTCCCTGTTTTGAAGAATCGCTCGATGCCTTTGTGCTTGAAGTTTTGGATCATGATGCCAAGCGCAACCTGTTGCGTTACGCTTGATAATCATGTTGCTTATAACGCCGTGCTCTGAGTCAAACAGAAGCGCAGCGTAGGTTGTCCCTAGCAGCACTTTGTTACACGTTTAATGCAACTGGGAAAAAACTTCGGGATGTTGCTCGGCTATGCGTAATAGTGCGATTGCTGGCCCTTGTGGAGTCCTTCGGCCCTGCTCCCAATCTTGAAGCGTTCGCATACTTACACCAAGTAATCCTGCAAAAGCAGACTGCGACATTTTTAGTTTTGAACGAATTACCTGAGGCGGTGAGGGTTCAGAAAGCTCGGTAGTTTTTAGGCTAAGCTTACCTTTTTTATATTCATTAATTTCTTTAATGCCTTCAAGAATTTCAGCACCGATATCTCTCTTACTCATGATCGATTGCCTCCGCAATTTTCTTCAATATGTGACCAGGAATTGTGGAGCGCTCAGATTTACTGTAAATCGTAAGCATCCAGATTTCATGATCTGGCTTTTTCCAATAGTAGATAACCCGAACACCTCCACTTTTACCTTTTCCTTCCGCTGCCCATCGGACCTTCCTTACACTGCCAGATCCTTTGACAAGATCACCGGCGTTTGGTTTTTGCATAAGATAGGTCTGAAACCCCCTATACTCCTCACCATTAAGGTACTTGGGAGGTAGCTTCGTAAATGTGGTGGCTTCTATGAATATCATAGAAACGAATTATACGGCAATGCCGGATATGAGCAAGAGCTTTCCTTGGACGTGTAACGTCACAAATAAGCCGCACGCGGTAGCGTGTCGGGTGGTGAGAAAGCAGTGAACGCAACGAACTTAATTTGTTTTGTTAGGTTGTTAATTTTTTCAATCGATCAACAGCTTCTTTGTGCGCGCTCTCATCAATACTTTGGAGTAGCAGCTTATCACCAGAAGTTTCTTCAACATCCAAAACTGCTTTGGCAAGTTGTTTTACTGACCTCTCTGTTTCCTTAATGTCACGGAGAACTAACTCACCCTTAGTTAAAGAGAAAGATTGAAGGCTATTTAGTCGAGGAAGTAATATGCTAAATATCATAAAAAAGATTAGAATCAGCATAAAAGATGGCTCGGAAAGCTTTGAGTATTCTTTTAACCATAAAGATACTTTAAAACCAATGCCAAGGGTAATGATAGAGATTGCAGGGATAGCCGTAGATTTCATCATGGTTGCAATTTTACTCATATTCCTTTTTATTTTCCCTTTTATGGTTTTAAAGAATATCCTTACCGGCAAGAAATTTATTTCTCATAAAACCTAACAGTTAATTATAGGGCCACTGGCTCTATATCACTTTGGCACCATATTCCAGAAGGTCTAGCAAAGCAATTGATTACATTACTTTTAAAAACAATACGTTGTAGGTATTTTGGTGTTCGAGGAGCTAGCATACTGCGCCATCCTTTGCTGTGTTTATGTTTTCCTCTGGCGCCTTATCATATTCGAGTATCTTTCAAAATCAATGAGTTACTGGTTCTTTTCCTGTGATATAGAGCCAGTGGCGTCTGATCTCGGAGTTATTGGGTCATTCTAGTGTTTCTATCACCGAAATTTATACCCATGTCGTTAATCGGGATTGTAAAGGAGTGCTGAGTCCCGCTGATTCTAACGGTAGTTGACCCTTCTATCATTTCAAGCGTTGCAGTTATTATCTGAATTCAGGGCGAATAAAAAAGCATCCCAGTTGTTTCCTGGTAGGCCATAGTGTGTCTCTAAAAATCACCTATTAATATTATTTGCCTTTTATTTCACCGGACAAGATAGCTCTCTGCTCACTGTTAAGAGAAGCCTGTGCTCTGTCTGTAATGGCCTCTGCTTGTGACTATAGAGAGGCTTTTGTGTATGACAGGCTTACCCCCGATGCTGACAACATATTAATTGTTTATTAAGGCAGGCTTAAAGGTTGGAGCCAATATTTCTCCAATTGAGGAATCGCTAGTCTGGCCATGAAATGACTGGTTATACTTGTGCGGGTTTGGCCGCTTATGTGTAACTAGAGCTGACTGGCATTAGCTATTAATAGCTGAGGCAGAATCCATTTTTTCAGTCCGTGACTTACAAGGTATAACTAATGAATGAAGACCCGGAAACAATGAGGCATTTTGCCGTAGAGCAGGTTGATAAAAATAATCAGGGGTTGAAAACGATTACAACGGTGGTTTACGCACTACAGGCCGTTTCATTTTTTATTGGCATTACTTTTATTGCAGGCGTAATTGTCAATTACCTTAAAAAAGCCGAGGTAGAAGGCACATGGCTAGAGTCTCATTTTCGTTGGCAGATACGAACCTTCTGGTTTAGCGTGCTGTGGTCGATTATTGGTTTTGTTTTGGTTTTTGTTCTTATCGGTTACCTGGTGCTTGCGGCCGATGCTCTGTGGGTTATTTATCGAATTGTCAGAGGCTGGATAAATTTGTCCGAAGGCAAGGCGATGTACAAAGACTAGGGGTGTACAAAAACGAAGGGAGCTAACTGGTTTAGCGGCTTCTTTTTTTTTCGGAGGTGGTTTTCGGGGGTAGTATTCGAGGGTAAGAGAGCCGAGGCCAGGCTCGCCACGTATGATTTTACCATGTTAAAAGCCACCGACGGTGGCTCTATCATTAACAGCTTTATTCAGCCGGCTGGGTATCAGTAAAGTGCCTGTGAGCTTATAGCAAAGTGCTCAAGCCCTGTTTTAGGAGTGCGCCTGCCTGTTGTCCTTGAGGGCTATTCAAGTACTGCATAGCAGTGTTAGCAAATTGGCTAATCATTTCGGGTTTGAGGCCGAGAGCCTGGAATTGTTGGTTGACCTGGTCAATGCTTTTTAATGAATCGTTGTACTGTGCGGCTGTGCTTAAAAGTCCACCAATCCCGCTTTGTTGCTCATTTGTTGTTTCAATTTTTGGTGCCATACCGACTAAGCTATCGAGGCCGGGCAGGGCGCTGGATAGTTGGGAGGACTCATCAGATGAGAGCTGCTCTTTGGCGTAGCCAAACAAAGAACCCAGACCACCTTCGGCCTGATTTTTATCGATGCCCAAAGAGCTGGTAAGCAGTGGAATCATATCGAGGGCGCTGACGCTAGTGGCAGCCTGGCTGCTGGTTGCGGTAGTAGAGATTTGCGAGCTGGCACTGTCCAGGAGTTGATCGAATTGCCCAGAGTTGGCACTGAATGACAGTGCGGTACCAAGAAGGGCGATGCTGAGTTGTTGAAATTTCATGACTATTCCTTGTATTGAATAAAATACGATTGTTGTCCCGGTAGGGTGTTTAAGCGTGCGAGCATAATACCTTTTTTTAGACCCTTTAATGTAAATGTAGTTGTGGCAGACAATCCGAATAGTGATAGCAAAAAGGGCTAACAATAACTTTCTATTTTTCGTGGCTTGCGATTGCACGGTGTGCTTTTAAGCTTGTAGATGTGGCTTGTGTGACAAGATTACCGGCTTATCAACAATCTTGTCATTTGTATTATTCGAAAATATTGGAATTGCTCGCTCTTTTCAGGCGGCTGTTGAGGTTTTCTTTACTCTTCTCTGCATGTCTACAAGCCGACGTTTGGCCTGTCGGGTTTATGCATTAGTTGCCCCTGGTAAAGTACTGCCAACATCAAACCAAATCTGTTCTGCACAAGCCATTAATTGCCCTGTGGTGTTGTGAATGGCAACGCCCATAAAACGCTTGCGGCCACTATTGGGTGCTACTTTCCAGCTACTGACAATGTAGTCTTCATTCGGGCTGAGGGGCATTTTGATGCTGCCACTGCAGGTGCCGAGGAGTTGCAGACCGGCATCGGCTTCGGTGGCTTTAATAGCGTAGGCACCGGGGCAATCGAGAGCGGACCAAACATAAATATTGTCGATATTGCCCTCCTTATTACAGAGATTGTCTGCGGGTCGCCAGACGGCGGCGACAATGTTTTTTTCGATTTCTGTGCGCCAGTCAATGCTGGAGTCTGGGTCTATAATTTCATTTAAAGCGCCACAAAAAACCCGTAGCCCCTTGTCGGCGGTGCGTAGCGGGCTGCACACATAGCAACCTTTCGGGTCGGATGAGTGAATAAAGTCAAAGCGCTGACTGGCTGCAGTCACGTTGGCCAAATCGGGTGGCGTGGGAATGGCCAGTTCGAGTTGAATGCTGCGGGCGCTGCCGAGTAGCTTATCGTCGAGATAAACGCCGATGCCCTTGTCAGTATTTTTTACCTGCAGTGGGGTCTCCACCGGAAAGGCCGCATTGATACGGATTTCAGCATCACCCTCAATAAAACCGGCTAGCAGGCCGCTGATATAACCGCCATTGCCGCAATTAATTGGGCCGTTGTAGACGCTGTCGATAGATACGGATGTCGGGG
>CAYWXW010000042.1:20132-22791 GCA_964462265.1 uncultured Porticoccaceae bacterium
GATATGGCCGGCGGTCAGGATTATCGCGATGCGCTGTCTGAACTCCTCCTGCTTGAACGCTTGCGACTGAGCTTGCCCCAGCCCCAGAGTCTGGACACTTCGTACAAGCATAAAGACATTCTCGATAGACTGGCAGACGATATTCTTACGCTGTTAACCGGACATGATTGCAGCCATTATCTGCAGCTTGTTGCCCAGGGCCTGCTGGCGAAGCAGGAGCTAAGCGCCCACCAGATTGATGAGATGCTGGCGGCCATGCCTCGCCACCAATGGCACTCTGAGTAAGCTGCGCGCTAAAAGATCGGCTCAAAACTATGGAAAGACCTTGTCGTAAATGGGTTAGAATACTTCGGCTAAATTTTTTATCAAAATTCTAATGACAAACAATACAGGGGAAATTTATGAAGTTTGATTCTTGGGTCGTGATGGTCACGGGCGCCGCTTCGGGCATTGGTTTGGGGACCTCCAAACGTTTTATCGATGGCGGTGCAACGGTAATTGCCGTTGATATTAATAAAGAAAACCTGGCTAAAGCCGCTAGTGAGCTGGGTGCAAAGTATGTGTCCAAGGTTTGTGATATCTGCAAGGTGTCTGAGATAGAAACCTTGATGGCCGACGTCGAAAGTGAATTCGGCCGGCTCGATACGCTGGTCAACAATGCGGCCTTCGCCAATTTTCAAAACCCTGAAAATGTCGAAGAAGAGAGTTACGACGCCGAAATGACCGTGCTGGTTAAAGCACCGATTTTTCTGGTTAAACATGGCGCTAAACTACTGCGCGCGGCGGACAATGGCTCCGTTATCAATATAGCCTCGGCGGCGGCGATAGTCTCCATCGACAACTACTGCCCCTATGGCATAGGTAAGGCGGCGGTGCTGAAGTTCACTCAGGATAGTGTGATCAGCGTGCCGGGTATTCGTCACAACGCGGTATTACCGGGTTTGATCGATACGCCCATTCTGCCCAACGTCTACGGTGATGAGGCCTCTGCCATGCTGAAAGAGGAATTCCCCAAACTCTTACCCTGCAAACGTGTCGGTCAGCCTGACGATATTGCCAAGGCGGTGTGCTTTTTGGCCTCTGACGATGCCGACTATGTCAACGGCACTACCATGTTGGTTGATGGTGGTATGTCGAAGCTTAATCCCTTCAGTATGATGCAAAGCTAACTCGAGCACTCGTTGCTTGTCGTAAAAAGGTGTCGATAACTTCGGCACCTTTTTTTTGCTCGGCCAATGTTGCCCCTGCTATAGCTCTGTTCCCGCCCCGGGTTTATCATGCATCCAACAATTTTTCACGGAGCCTGTTTACTGCGCTTCAAATAACAGGGCTTTCTAATTATAAAACTCAGGGGAAAGAATATGTCGGGAGTACTAGAGGGCATTCGCGTGCTCGATTTTGGGCGCTACGTGGCGGGGCCACATTGCGCATCTCTGCTGGCTGATTTCGGTGCCGAGGTGATTCGCATTGAAAAAATCGATGGCAGTGAAGACCGCTACGTTGCACCACTGACCGAAGAGTACGGCGCCCACTATATTCACAATAACCGCAATAAGCTGGGCTTGACTCTTAACCCCACCAAGCCCGATGGCAAAGAGGTGACGCGACGCCTTATCGAGACCGCCGACGTAGTGGTGGTCAATATGCCCTACCACGCGCTGGCCGCGATGGGTCTCGACTACGACAGCCTAAAAGCCATTAAGCCCGATATTATTCTTACCACCTGCTCGGCCTTTGGCTCGAAAGGCCCCTTCGCTGAGAAGCTCGGTTTTGACGGTGTCGCTCAGGCGATGTCGGGCAATATGTATTTGACTGGCCAGCCCGGAGAGCCGACGAAAAACTTCGGCCCCTATGTCGACTACAGCACTGGCATGCTTTGCGCCCTCGGTACCGTGTTGGCGCTTTACGAACGCAAGACCAGCGGTGTTGGCCAGATTGTCGAGGGTGCCTTGCTCAATACGGCGATGACCATTACCAATCCCGTGGTGATAGAGCAGGCGGTGCTCGGGCTCAATCGCGTGGCGACCGGCAGTCGTGCGCCCACGGGAGCCCCTGCCGATGCTTTCCAAACAAAAGATAACTGGGTAATGGTGCAAAGTATTGGCAACCCCTTATTTAAGCGCTGGGTCAATTTAATGGGTGAGCCCGAATGGCTGGAAGATCCACGCTTTGCGGATGACGATGCGCGCGGTGCCAATGGCGCAGTGATTAGCGAGCGCATGGGCCGCTGGTGTGCCGAGCGCACGGCTCAAGAAGTGTTAGATCAGCTGGAAGCGGCGGGTATTCCCGGCGGCGAGGTACTCTCACCTCAACAACTACTCGACCACCCTCAGGTGAAAGGCGCGGGCATGTTGAAGGATGTGAAGATTCCCGGCATCGATAAGCCGGTGCCGGTACTCGATACGGCGATATCCCTGTCGCGTACCCCCGGTGGTATTAAAACCCCGCCCCCCGCACTGGGTGAGCACACCGACAGTCTATTAAAATCGCTCAATTACAGTGCAGAAGAAATTGCCGACCTACGCAGCAAGCGGGTGGTGTAAGCCCACTGCCGCACAGAGTATTAATTAACGTTAACGTAGAAAAAACTGGAGAAAAACATGGCCGAACTCGATGGCAAAGTAGCAGTAATTACCGGTGGTGCCAGTGGCATTGGCGA
>CAYWXW010000042.1:22891-25228 GCA_964462265.1 uncultured Porticoccaceae bacterium
ATTCACATGACCAAGTCTGTTGCCATGGAATTGGGCGAGCACCATATTCGTGTCAACGCCATTTGCCCCGGCTTTATCGCCACGCCACTGGCAGCCAATACTGTGGGCCGCTCTGACGAGTTAATCGAAAAAGTGCTGCCCAGCTTTAGTAAAACCCAGGCCATTCCCCGCGCCGGTATTCCCGACGACATCGCGCAAATGGCCTGCTGGCTGGCGGGTGATCGCTCCACCTTTGTCACCGGTCAGGCGATGGTGGTCGACGGTGGTTTAATTGGTGGTTTGAAGTGGGAAGATCAGCCGGGTTTCCAGAAGGAATATCACCCGATTAAAGTGTATCGACCTGAAGAAGAAAAATAGTCGATAGCTTAGTTTTTAAATTAAGGTAAGCGAGGCATCAGCGTGGATTTTCAACTGGACGAAGAATATCGACTACTCAACGAAACGGTAAATAAATTTGTTGAGAATGAGCTGATGCCGCTTGAGGCCGTCGTGCTTGAGCGCGAGGCTCTCGGTGGCAATCATGAGCTGACGGATGCGGAGCTTGCCCCGCTGCACGATAAATGCCGTGAACTGGGTTTATGGGGTCTCGACTGCCCGGCAGAAACCGGCGGTGCCGATCTGCCCGCCATCGCCCTGGTGGGTGTTAACGAGGCACTGGGTCGCACTATCACCCCTTTTACCTTTCCGCCCGATTCGCCGAATTTACACATGTTGCTGGCCACGGCCAATGAGCAGCAGAAAGAAAAATACCTCGAGCCCTATGCCCGTGGCGAAACCATTTCCGCCATCGCTATATCAGAGCCGGGTGCTGGCGCTGACCCCTCTGGCATGACCACCCGCGCCGTGCGCGATGGTGACGACTGGGTGCTCAACGGGCGCAAGATCTGGATTAGCCGCATGGACAAGGCGGACTTCACCATCGTCATGGCGGTTACCGATCCTGAAAAGGGCTCGCGGGGTGGTATCTCTGCCTTCCTCGTCGACCGCGATACACCAGGGCTGGAAATTGCCCGCAAGATTTTATTGATCGGCGGCCACTACAATTACGAAATCGCCTTCGATAATTGCCGCCTGCTCGCCAGCCAATTACTCGGTGTCGAAGGGCAGGGCTTCGCACCCATGCAATTGCGGCTTATTGTGCGGCGTTTAGAAATGGGTGCCTGGTGTCTGGGCATGGCCCGTCGGGCGCTCGACATGCTCTGTGACTACGCCAATCAGCGTGAGACCTTCGGTGCACGATTGGCTGATCGTCAGTCGATTCAATGGTGGGTTGCCGAACTAGAAACCCGCTGCCACTGCCTGCAATTAATGCTCTGGCATGCCGCTACCAAACAAGATGCCGGTGGTGATGTGCGCACCGAAGCGAGCATGATAAAACTCTACGGCACCGAACTGGCGACTGATGCCATCGACTGGGCCATGCAAACCTACGGTGCCATGGGCATGACTAAAGAGCTGCCCCTGCAATTAATGGCTCAGCAAGTGCGACTGATGCGTATCTATGAAGGCCCGAGTGAAATACATCGCTGGGTGCTAGCCCGCCAGCGTCTTAAACAAAATGCCTAAGGGTGAGTAAATCCACTTACCATTCGACTGCCTGCAACGACGCGCTATTTAAAACCATCGCCAATGCTATTGCCGACAAGGGCTATAGCATTCAAGCCAATGCACTAGCGCAACCTTTACTCGGCCAACTTTCAAATCACGTTCAGACAATGTCTCCCGCTGATTTTCAAAAAGCGGGTATAGGGCGAGACAGCGAACACCAATTAAACCAGGTCGTACGCGGCGATGAGATTTACTGGATTGATGGCGCAACTGCTGTCGAACAGGCCTGGCTGGACTGGGCGGCAGATTTACAGGGTTTCCTCAACCGGTATTTATTTCTTGGTCTGGACACCTTTGAAAGTCACTTTGCCCTTTACGCCCCTGGTGATGCCTACAAAAAACACTGCGATGCTTTTCGCGGCGAAGCCAATCGGGTGCTTTCTCTGGTGGTGTACTTGAACCCCGATTGGCGGGCTGAGGATGACGGGGAGTTAGTGATTTACGGCAATGAGCCGGCCGAAAAAATTTTTAAAGTGCGGCCAGACTTTGGCACTGTGGTGGTGTTTTTAAGCGAGGATTTTCCCCATGAAGTGCTCCCGGCGAAGCGTGATCGCTTTTCCATCGCCGGTTGGTTTCGAGCCCGTGCTGCACTTATGACGTGAACTCATGCCCTGTTGATTCGCCTTAAAGAATAGGTAAAAGCGAAGCTAAATCGTCATCACCCAGACATCCGTCTGTCACACTGAGTCTGTACTTTTTCGAGTGGGTCAATAATCCACAAGTCAAGGT
>CAYWXW010000043.1:0-20038 GCA_964462265.1 uncultured Porticoccaceae bacterium
TATTTAATGGCACTATAAATGGAGACCCTTCAGCTCTGAAGTCATTCCAAGATGACGCCGAGACTTGAAAAATTTTCTCATCGAGTATCGAGCTTCCCGCCACTTCCGAATAATCGCCGCAAGTGGCACAACTGAGCTCATGAGTAATAAAATCCTTATGTAATCCATACGGGGTGTAAACAAGGTCTTCGTTATTTCCCTCAGAAGTTGCGGCCTGTTTCACTTGATTTCTAAAAAATAATTTTTGACCACCTCTAAATACCACTGTTGAGAGAGCCTCATCTTCTTTAGATGTAAAACTTGCCAGTATAACTGGCTGGCAAGTTTTAAATTTGTTAGTACTTTTTATCCTGATTCTTTCGTTTAAAACCTTAACCTTTGCAGCCTCCAAAGCTGGGTTTACTAAAACCACAAGATCGCCGTAAGCTTTATCAACTGGATTTAAAGCAGGACTACCTTTTGGAAAACCTTCAACCGAGCTCTCTACTACGTCGTTTAAAATCTTTTGGAGTACGGCCGAATAAATTAGCCCGCCACCGAATGAGTGACCCACAATTACAAGCCTATTATCCTTACCAGTCGAGGCTCTAATTTTGTGTAGTTCGGCGAGAACTTCTTGTGCTCCGTATTGCCCCACCCTTAGAGCAGCGACTTTTCTATCTGCATAGGTGATATTATTCATTATTGGAAGTTTGTTCGATTCCCCACGCCATCCAACATAAACACCAATAACCTTCCGTTTTTTACCTACTTCGGAATTATTTTCTTGCTCTTGCAGCGCTAGAAGTAAATTATTAAAACTCCTAACATTGCTATCTTTAGGGTTCGCATTATGATGCCAACCGTGGACAAATAACACGACCAGTGTGTCGTATTTTGAATTAATGTACTCGATACGTTTAAATGCGTCTTTGACTTTCTCTCTTCTAACCATGAGCCCTAAATCATTAAACTCTACGAACACAGAAAACGGTAATCTAGTATTTTTAGTATCACTATCAACGGAAAGTTCAGTGATGGCATTTCCTTCCGTGTTTTTAGTTAGCTGTAGAACTATATCATCCGCTTCATAATTTTCTTTCGACTCACCCCACAGCGAGGAAGGGTCATCACTTTGTGATTGCTGAGAGGAACATGCAGCCAGCATAACTCCAATAAAAAATATCTTGAATAATTTCATTTCAACCTCCTCGTTTTGACTTTAAATCGGGTAGCATAACGTTTGAGTTAACTTGACGGCGAGTCTTTTTCGCCGGTCAAGTTGGACGATTTGTTATATTCTATTTCTCTTTTTGCAAATTGCATTCCTATTACGACCGGGATTATTAATGCAATGATGATATATATCTTGTTGTTCTGAAGGTTAAAAATGGCAATAGTTTCAAGTATGGCAACAGATGAAAACGCGCATGTTGCTGATAAAGTTATGTTTGAGACCTTGACTAATGGGTTGGACAGGCGCCCTGCGTTAGAGAAACTGATGCTAAGATGTTTTGCGTAGAAAACAATAAGAAAGAAAAAGCACATGATTTTTACTATTGTTTTTGCTATGCGTTCTGAGGCAGGCAAAAGCTCATTTATATTTTTTAAGCCCGATATTCGTGCATCTATCCTAGGGTACAAATCTGACGATGACAAAATCTCAACATCAAATTCATCATCAGGGTTTAATAGTAACGGTTTTATTGAGATGGTGTTTTTGTTAGTTTCATATATTACTGAAAGGTTTTCTGGGTATTTATTTTTTATATTTATATTAAAAATATTTTCATCGACTGCAAACTTAATAAGCATATCTCTTTCATAGTCACTTTTTGTAATTGGAAGCGTGCCATCATTTTTTATTTTAAGTAAATAAATATTGGCTTTTTCAATTGGAGTATCTTTGATCTTAATAACAAGACCATCAACTTGAGAACTTGTACCAATTAATTCTGATTTTGAAATAACCTGATATGTTAATGAAGTGTCTGGCAACGAGTGAAAATATAAGCTGATGGGGATAATTAGGCCCACTACAGCCAGCAATGTAGATATTGCCCATTTATTGTTATCTAGTGACATATCTTACATCCTATTGAATATAACAGCCAAGTCTGCGTCACCCACGTAAAAAAATACGTCAGGTGACGCACTTCTCCAACCTAAATCATTAACAACCATACCCAAGCCTTTGACTTTAATCCACATATTTATCTAACAACCTTCTTACTTATTTAAATATACGTAGGGTGACGTAAAGTTTTACGTCACCCGACGTATTCCGCCCAAAATCAGCAGGCCCGACCAACAAAAAGACCCCTAATTACAATATGTTGGATGAAGCTACCACATGCTACGCCCTATTTTTACGTCACGCGGTGTAAAATTCTACGTCACCAAATTTGCTTTCCACGCACATAACAACTACTGTCTATAAAAACAGCTTTCGAATGATTTATGCGCAATGGTATTTCCACCCCGAAGGTGAGTCCGCTCCTCAGGCAGGTACGACAGGTCATTCTTAGCAAGCATTACAGCATTAAGACCGAGCACACCTACTTACGGTGAATTAAGAACTTCATTGACTTCCACAATAAACGCCACCCTCAGGATATGGGGGCTGATGAAGTCGGGGCCTCTTTAAATCACCTCGCCATTGATCGACATGTAGTACCTGCCACACAGGGATTCAATAGGCTTAGATTCCATAGAATATAGATAGTGATGGATATAAAATCCGGCGTGTGTTGATTCATCAAGGCCGACAGGTGTTTGCCGAGTGGGATTTTGTCTGCGCTCATCCCTATAACAAGCACAGCTTTATTGAGGCGATGACAGCCTGGGGGCAAGCCGACTCGCCGCGTTCTGAGTTAAGCCTGCTAAGGGAGCTCTGATTAAATCGCGACTGGCATAACTACCACAGCTAAGCAGACTCACCCGTAGCGGCTATCGGTGTATCGTCAGCATGGCTTTCTAATTGGCCTGATGCCTCAGTGAATACTTCTTCTACAAAAACCTCGGTATGTTCATCAACTGTTCGTGCTTTAACAATGCACTTTTTCAGGCCTTCTCTTGAGGGCATATCAAACATGGTATTGCGCAATACCGATTCGAGCACACCGCGCAAGCCCCTGGCTCCGGTATTGCGATCCACTGCTTCCTGCGCAATGTGCTTGAGCGCTGCATCGGTAAAAACCAGCTCTACATTTTGATAGGAAAATAATTTGGTATATTGTTTTACTAGGGCATTACGGGGCTCCTGTAGTACCCGTAACAAGGCATCGACATCGAGGGCCTGTAAAAAAGTAATAATAGGAAAGCGGCCAATAAACTCGGGAATCAAGCCAAACGCCTGAAGGTCATCAGGGCGCATTGCGGCCAGTAATTCATCAATCTCACTTTCTGCTTCATCGTCATAGGAGGCCTGAAAACCAATGCTGCGGGTTTCTGGCTTTATACGCTTGCCAATCAAGTCCTCAAGCCCGGCGAATGCGCCGCCAACGATAAACAGAATGTGCGTGGTATCAATAGATTTTTCATCATCATCCCGCCCCTGCTGTCGCCCGTTAGGCTTTGAGAGGCGCACTTCACTGCCCTCGACCATTTTTAACAGGGCCTGCTGCACCCCTTCGCCCGACACATCGCGAACCGCTGTAGCGCTATTTCCACTACGGGCAATCTTGTCAATTTCATCAATATAAACAATACCCCACTGAGCCAACTGTACATCGCCGCCGGCAGACTCCACCAGGCGTTGCAAAATAGTGTCGGCGTCGTCGCCAACGTAGCCCGCCTGAGTAAGCGTTGTTGCGTCGGCAACCACAAAGGGCACACCTATAATTTTCGCCAGCGTTTTAACCAGCAGTGTTTTACCCGTACCGGAAGGACCGGCCATCAGTACATTGGATTTTTCAAGTTCAGTATAGTCGTCGGTGCAAAGCGTGGTGTGACTTTCCTGGTTGAGCAGACGCATATAGTGGTTATAAGCGGCAACCGCTAGCGTTGCTTTGGCGTTGTCCTGACCGATAATATAATCATCGAGAAAATCTTTGATCTGTTGCGGTGTGCGCAGGCTTTCAGCAACTGACTGGCCTTTATTACGCCCTCCCCAACTACTGACAACCTGATGGGCCAAGGTCACACAGTCTTCGCAAATTCGACCTTCATTACCCGCTATTAATGGCACACTGGCGCTTTGCTCTACACCGCAAAAGGAACAATGCGCATCATCTGTTTTGACAGTATCAGTCATAATTAGGCTACCTCGTTAGTTGCAGCAGGCGTACCCGCCTTTAATAGTCCTGCGAGCCATTGGCGCTGATATTTACTACGGGCGTCGAGAGTTAATTGTTCACAAAGCCGTGGCAGAATTTCTGCAAGAGGCATAATCCCCGCCGCTTCGATTTCATGGCAATACAGTAAATGAAGGCCAACCTCGGTTTCGATAGCAGTACTCAGATCGCCTTCTTTCATCCTAAAAAGCACTTGCTCCAGCTCTGGAAATAAAACACCTTTTTTTACTTTACCCAGCAAGCCGCCACTCATAGCGGTAGGACACTCTGAGTGTTTGCTAGCCTGGTCACTAAAGCTGTGCTTTTTTTTATTCAGCCGCTCAGCTATTTCATTGATTTTTGACTGTGCATTGTCCCGGGTGTTTTCGGCATAATCATCGTTGATAGTAATAAGAATATGGCTAGCTGTACGTGTTTCTGGGCGTTTGAATTTTTCTTTGTTAACGTAGTAATAAAGGCTGGCCTCGGTTTTATCAATCGCTGGAATTACGTTCGCAACACGATCCATCACCGCATCGACTTTTAGATCCTGTGCAATAGCTTCACGTAAGGAGGCAAGATTCAAACCATTAGCAACAATCGACTGTTGAAAGTCCTCTTTACTTTCGTAACGCTCCATCACCTTGGCTACTGCTTCATCAAGTACGGTTTCCGGAACCATTACCCCTATTGCCATATCACTATTCAGCACCCTCGCTTCAATTACAGCTTTACGTGCGGCAACCCGCTCAGCCTGGTGCATTTGTTCCGTATTAAGCTCGTTTATGTTGCTATCAAATTGTTCTTGCGCAACGACAAGCAGGTGATAATTATTGGCAAGCCCCTGGTTTTCCGTTGCAAGCGAAGTAGAGCCGAAACGCTGCTCAGTCATTTTTCTCTCCCCTCGTGGTACAGGCCAATTAGCATTTCTCAGTCAAAACCGATTCAGGCATTTGAAAGGTGCGTTGGTGAAAACGTACGTGATAGTGAAAGCGTGTATCAGACTCGCGCACAACTTTAACGACTTCGCCCTCATCGCCGCAGCTGGCTATTAAGTCGCCGCCTATGGAAATATCCCGCTTGGCCAGCACTCGGTCTCTAAATTCGAACTGGTTCGACAGCCATTCTCGGTCGGCGGCAATCAGTTCTTCGCCCCGGCAACCAACCGTACGCCCCGCCTCGACAAAATTAACCCGATAGATCAATTGATCTTGCAAATAAGTGCCAACATCATGGACAAAACCATCGCTACCCCGTGGAATTAAAACCTGGCCGACTTCAAGACCGGGATAGGTGCCGTCATTGCGTACGGTTCTTATCAAGCGCACATGAGAACCGTATTCGTATTCGGGGCGCATTGTTAAGACCCCAGGAGTTGATCTACCGACACGAAGCCGACCTGCGGTTCGTTCATATGGAAGACTTTAAATACTTTTTCAGTTTGCGCGTCAGAATCAACAAAGTCCTTATAAGAGCGTGTTAACAAGGTCTTGTACACAGCCGCAAGCGCCTCTGCTTGCTCGGGTAATTCACCAGCTTTTTGCAGGTAGTCATGAAAGCGCTGCATAATGTGCAGACGATTGACATGGACGGTTTTCTGATCGAATTCAATCGCAAAATATTCAAGGAAATCTTCTGCTGAACTTAAGTCTTCAAGATCGTCAAAAAAATCTTCTTTATTCATGATACTTCCTCCATTACAAATGTCTGTTCTTCGTGCGTGCTTAGATCATAGGCGTAGACAAGGGCAAGCAGTTGCTGGGCGCCAATCCGATCCTGCTTATCGAGATCGACAAGTTTGTTGAGTATCGCCCTCGCCTCAGTAATTCGTTTTAAACGCAAATTCAAATAGGCTGCGCCTTTCAATGCAAATAAATAGAAACGTACCATCTGCATTGAAGTCATTGCGCCAAAGCCCATATATTCGAGCGTTAAATCGCTCCATTGCTCGGGAAACTTAAGTTTTTTACCAACCACCTGGAGTGTGCGATGAGCCACCTGCAGGGCGTCTTCGTACCGGTGCTGATAATAGTAATACCGATAAAGGCCAACCAGTACAGCCAGGTTTTCTGGCGAAATTTCTGCGGCCTTTAGCAGTAAGGTTTCCGACTCTTCGCCATAGATAATATCGCCATTAAGGCTGCCATAGCTGTTTGCTGCCTCATCAAGTAGAGCGGCAACTGTTTCGTTAAGCTCCTCATCGAAGTAAAGATCTCCGCCTTCAAACTTCAATAAATCCATTTCTATATCCTCAATTAATTATCGGCTTGGGTGCATCTTGTCGTTTTACTAGTAGCACTGAAAAAGCGTCTACCTGGCAGCAATGGCGCAGTGAATTTCACAAATTTCGTTATCTGGCTCGCAACATATTTCATCAGCATCACTGTTGCCTTCTGTCACCCCGGCTAGCTGAACCACGCGGCTTTCGAGTGTTTCAATGCGCTCGAGCATGCAGGCGATTAACTTGCCCACCGGGTCGGGAATTAAGTGGTGGTCGAGATCAACACCGTAGGCATTTTGTCTACCCGCCTCACGAACCTTGACGATCTTGCCGGGTATACCGACGACCGTGCACGACTCCGGCACATCGGCAACGACGACTGAATTGGCACCCACGCGGCTACCACTACCAATATCAATCGGACCGAGGATTTTTGCACCAGCACCAACCATGACATTATCGCCAAGGCTTGGGTGGCGCTTACCCTTGCTCCAACTGGTTCCACCCAGAGTGACACCGTGATAAAGAGTGACTCTATTACCTATCACCGAGGTTTCACCGATCACCACACCTGCCCCGTGGTCGATAAAAAAATCATCTCCAATCACTGCTCCAGGATGAATATCAACATTTGTCATAAGGCGTGTTAGACACGCTAATAAACGAGCGATGTAACGTGCGCCACGCAGCCACAACCTGTGACTGAGCCGATGAATCATGATGGCGTGAACACCTGGGTAGGTGGTCATAACCTCAATGGCGTTACGTGCTGCGGGATCACGTTCCAGCGCAGTTCGCACATCTCTGCGCCACTGAGACAACAGACTTTTATTCGCTGTTTTTATAACTTTGTTGTTTTCATTATTTTTAGCCGCGCTACTGTCACCGGTAGTATTGACAGTTTTAGGTGCCCCTTCTTCATTTAGCGCAGGCCTATTTCCTTCAACGGCATTTCTTGCAACCTTGTTTATCTCTACGTAAGTGCTCACTGCCCCAGCCCTCCTTCGGACAAATTGGCATTGCTAATATTTGGCGGTATTGGCCACTGACCCAGCTCACATAGCAGCTGATAAAACCCCAGCAGTTCGGCGTGTGCAGGCACGCGTTTATGTGCGCTTGTAAATGCCCTCACTTTTTGCAGCAGCGCTTCGACCTGCCAAACCTGAAGGTCAATATCCAGCTCTGCATAACAATTGCGAATCATTCGACCGCCCGAGTGTTTACCGAGTACCAGGCTGTGGGTACGACCCAGTTCAGCCGGGTCAAGGCCCTGATAATTGCGCGGATCCTTTAATAATCCATCGACATGAATGCCCGCTTCGTGGGTAAACACGCCTTCACCGACAACACTTTTTTGCCAACTGATATCGCGGCCTGAAGCCCGTTGCACCATATCGGACAGCCCCATTAACTGCCCGCTATCAACACCCGTATTCACCTGATAAAGATGTCGCAGGGCCACTACTGCCTCTTCAAGTGGTGCGTTACCTGCACGCTCGCCCAAGCCATTAACTGTGGTGTTGATATGCGTTGCCCCGCCGTAAACCGCCGCCATCGTGTTGGCCGAAGCCAGGCCGAAATCGTTGTGCGCATGCATTTCAAGTTCCAGGTCGCTGCTCGTGCGCAACGTGCGAAATATATCGGCGACTGAGAAAGGCTCCATAATGCCGACGGTATCGGCAAAGCGAACTCTTCTGGCTCCCACACTTTGAGCGGTTTCCATCACTGTTTGTACGTAGCTAAGATCGGCACGTGAGGCATCTTCACAACCCAGACACACCTCAAAACCTGCGTCGAGGGCTTTTGGCACCAGGCGTTTTATTTCCTTAAGCACCTCCTTACGCGTTCGACCCAGTTTGTGACGAATTTGCTGATCTGACACTGGCACCGACAAATCGAGCATGGCGACGCCAGTATTTCTTGCCGCCGCCAAGTCCCCGTCAGCTAATCGACACCAGCCGAGGAGCTTAACCGGAAGTCTAAGCTCGGTTATGGCACGCATTATTTCCTGTTCTTCTGCGCCCATTGCGGGTATGCCTATCTCCAGCTCCGGCACACCCGCTGCTGCCAAACCTTGAGCAATGGCGAGTTTTTCTTCCACGGTAAAAGCGATGCCCGCACTCTGCTCACCGTCGCGCAAAGTGGTGTCATCTATTACGACTTGCTTCCAGCTTTTGTCGGAATATTTGCCTGGATTATCAGAACAATCGCTAATAGCGCCTTTACTAAAATTATTGAGCGTGTTGTTAAACATCGTTGATCTCTCACTTGCCTGACAGCCGGGATTATTTGACCTTGATTAATTGCGCTCTTGTTTATTCTTTATTGCAAAGCCCATTCCAATTTTTTACGCTGCTTATTCAATGACTTATGTTTAGATATTATTTTTTGTAAGTGACAATAATGATGGCAAAGTACGTTTTGTCGTAAAAGCCACATCACCTACCAGTAGAGCTTATTACCCGAAGTCACATAAAATAGATTTCTATACATAGCAATAAATGCCAGGCAAAAAAAACCCGCAATAAATTGCGGGTCAAACCTACTGTAAAAAAATATAAAACTAAGCGTAAACCGGTTCAAATAGCGCCTCCGGATTTTCAACCGGCCCGGTGCCATCCCAATAGGGAGAGAGCTTACGCAACTGCTCGACAATGGGTGGCAGCGTATCAATAACACGCTCGATTTCTTCCATGGTGTTATAGCGCGACAGTGAAAAACGTGTGGTGCCATGGGCCGCCGTATACGGGATATCCATCGCTCGCATAACATGACTAGGCTCAAGGGAGCCCGAGGTGCAGGCCGAGCCACTGGAAGCGGCAATACCGATCTTGTTCAGCAGCAACAGTATCGCTTCACCTTCAATAAATTCGAAAGCTATGCTGGCAGTATTTGGCAAGCGATTATCCTTATCGCCCGTAACAAAACAGTAAGGTACTGCGGCAAGAATCCCTTCTTCCAGACGATCACGCATGGCCTTGACTACTGTATTTTCGTGCTCCATGTTTTCCAGAGCCATTTCAGCCGCCTTACCGAGACCAATAATACTTGTTGCATTTTCAGTACCAGCGCGCCGACCACGCTCCTGATGCCCGCCCCTTAGCAGCGGGCGAAAACGTGTACCCCGTTTTAGATAAAGCACCCCGACACCTTTCGGCGCGTGTAGCTTATGCCCGGACACAGACAGCATGTGGATATCGCTGTCAGCCATATTCACCGGAATTTTACCCACGGCCTGAACTGCATCGGTATGGAACATCACCCCGACATCTGCAGCCATTTCGGCCATTTTTTCTACCGGGAAAATAGTTCCGCTTTCGTTATTCGCCCACATAACACTAACAATAGCGACTTTGTCGGAAAGTAACTTTTTATAGTCATCCAAGTCGAGGCGTCCCTGCTTATCCACTGGTAAGCGATGAACAATATAACCCTCCGTCTCCAGGTGTTCACACAAAGTGAGAATGGCGGGGTGCTCAACAACGGTGGTAATAATTTCTTTTCGATCTGGCTGTGCAGCCAATGCAGAAAGAATTGCTGTAGAGTCTGACTCGCTGCCACAGGAGGTAAAAATTATTTCTGATTCATACTCTGCACCCAATAATTTTTGCACTTGTTTTCTTGCCTTTTTCAGCGCAAAACCCACCTTGTTGCCAAAGCTGTGCAGCGATGAAGGGTTGCCAAATTGCTCGCTGAAATAAGGCAACATTTCTTCAACAACGGCAGGATCAACCATCGTTGTCGCATTGTTATCCAAATAAATATCAGCCATGATCAAGCCTCCGCAGATAATTGTACTGGCATTTCGGTATCTGGAATTACCTTGATGTATTCACCAAGATCTTCAATTAACTGTTGTTGAATACCGCCGAGTGTCATCGCCGCCATCTGGCAGCCACTACAGGCGCCGGTCAGGTGAACGTAAATATTGCGGCCATCAACTTCCACCAGGCTCACGTCACCACCATCACGCTGCAAATTGGGGCGTACCGACTCCAGTACCATTTCGATGCGGCGAATGCGCTGTAAATTGGTCATACCCCCCGTCGCCGTTGCTGCGGCAGGTATCGGTTCTGCGGCTGGATTTATAGGCTCAACAGTCGGCGCGGATTTCTTTTTACGCTTTGGCAGCGCACCGACACCGGCGGCAACAAATGTCTCACCGCGCTCTTCAAGTACCCGGCTTAATACGCCTTCAATACCCTCGTGACAGGAGGCGCAACCACCGCCAGCCTTGGTGTAATTGCTCACTTCTTCGACCGTGCTCAAATTATTGGCGCGAACCGTGTCTTCGATCATCACTTCGTCAATCGCAAAACACTTACAAATCATTGCACCCTCATCATGATCATCTGTCCACACCTCACCCCGAAAATTGGCAACAGCCGATTGCAGCGCCTCACGCCCCATGACTGAGCAGTGCATTTTCTCCGCTGGTAAACCATCAAGGTAATCGGCGATATCCTGATTACTGATTTCCAGTGATTGATCGACGGTCAAACCTTTAACCATTTCTGTCAGTGCCGATGAAGATGCTATCGCCGACCCACAGCCAAAGGTTTGAAATCCCGCGTCGAGAATAATTTCCGTTTCAGGTTCAACTTTTAGCGTCAGGCGCAAGGCATCGCCACAGCTTAATGATCCGACATCACCCACTGCATTGGCGTTTTCGACCGCACCTGCGTTCCTTGGGCTAAAAAAATGTTCTTTAACTTTTTCTGAATAATCCCACATGGCTTTGGTCTCCTGAGTGTTCACAAGCTGATAATTTATTGCTGAGCATTTAATCGGTATTTAATGGTTTTACACGATCTACTTACTAATTTGTCGCCGACGCACTAATTTGTCGCCGACGCATTAGCTGGAAAACGATTTTCCACAACCACAGCTATTTTTGGCATTTGGGTTTTCGAATTTAAATCCACTGGATTCCATGGTTTCGACATAGTCGATGGTAATGCCTTCCAATAGGGGAAAACTCAGCTCATCAACCAACATGGTTAAACCCGATACTTCAATCACCTGGTCGCCTGCTCCGACGTTTTCCTCCAGCTTCATGCCGTATTGAAATCCGGAGCAACCACCGCCATCAACTTTAATACGCAGTCCGACAATGGGCTTGGTGGCTGATTCGATAAAGCGGTTAACGGCTGTCGCTGCGCTACTGGTTAAATTAATCATCACTGCATCTCCACTGGCAGAATCTCTCTTTACATTGTTAAAAGCAGGCTGGTAAAAAACTGCTCGTTAAACCTGCTTTTCCCTACTGGCAAGAACCTTGCAAAGCCTTTAAACAGAACTTGAAATTGACTTTGTGTGGCACTTGTACAGTTCTTGATTAAGAGGTTGCAACGCTTGTGCCAATATGAAAGTTGAGCCTAAATCACTGGAAAACAGGCACTTATTGAATGACAACAAAGAGTTTTGGATGTAGGCAAGAACTAACAATGGAAGAACTTTGTCGGTTTTCCGACAGCTAAAAAGGACCTTATTAGAAATGATCCGACACAACAGCAGTTTTACAACAGCCCTTTCACAACAGTTTGCAATAGAGGTAAACCACCATGAACACTGACACTAACGGTAAAACCATCCACACAAATAACTCTGCTAGCATAGATATTGACGCAGACAGGCTGGCCAGGGAGCATGCAATTGGCATCGAAGGCCTGCAACAAGGTGATGTGGTTTACGCCGCCCAGTCCATTTATAACGATGGCAGCCTGCCCGAGCATGGTGAGGATGCCGTGTTAGCACCAGCAGGCTCCCGTGGTGTTATCGTCAATATTGGGCACCTTGAACAACAGCCCGAGCAAATACTGTTTTTGGTTCGCTTTGAAGATCAGGACGAAGAAGCCCTGTTAGGCCCGCCCATTGGCTGCTGGCCCGATGATCTTAGCGCCAGCGTTGTGGCCGTTTGTTAATATCGCCTTCAAGCTCTGCTTAATCGCATAGACTCAAACACGGCGATCAAACGCTACTTGCGACAATAGCCACCTGAGGCCTTTCAATCCTAACGAGAGCGCAAACATGAGTCAGCATCGGATTACACAGCACTATTGCCACAAGGCCTGCCCATGCTGACTTGCTCATCTTCGTTCATTGCGCTGTGCTTGAATGTACGTCTAATGCTAAGCCCTGCTCTAAATACAAGCCCGGTTCTAACTGCAAGCCTGGTTCTAATTATAAGCATGGGCCTAAGCGCTGCTGCTCACGCCGAGAAAGTCACGGCTGCCGTCGCGGCTAACTTTGCAGGTGCCATCAAACAAATAAAGCCTGCATTTGAGGAGGAGACAGGGCACAAATTAGTCGTCAGTCTTGCATCCACCGGAACCCTTTATGCGCAAATATATAACGGCGCCCCCTTCGATGTTTTTTTGTCCGCAGACAACACACGTCCCCAGCAACTTATTGCCGATGGGCTGGCTGTTAAGAACAGTCTTTTTACCTACGCCATCGGCCAATTGGCTTTGTGGAGCAGTGACCCTTTATTAATTGATGCCGAGGGTAAAGTGTTAAGCGGCGGCAAGTGGGCAGACCAGGGTATACGCCGTATTGCACTAGCCAACCCTAAAACCGCACCCTACGGCAGCGCTGCTGTGCAAACACTCGCCGCGCTGAATATAAGCGATACCACCAAAGCGATGCGCGTCACCGGGCAAAATGTCGCCCAGGTCTTTCAGTTCGTGGTGTCGGGCAATGCTCAGCTAGGGTTTATCGCACAATCTCAGGTTCTCGCCCTGCCCGAGGCCGAACGCGGGTCTTACTGGTTAATACCCGGTGATTTTTACGCAGCCATTGAACAGGCTGCAGTAAAGCTCAATAAGGGGCAGAACAATATTGCCGCGCAAGCTTTTCTCGATTTCCTGAAATCACCTCAAGCCACAGCGATCATTGAGGCCAGTGGTTATCTCAGTGGTAATGCCCTAACCGAGACAAAGCCCCGTGCTAACAAAGATGACGAAAAGCTGACAAAATAGCGCCCATGGACTTTACTCAATTTGACGCCCAACCCATCTGGCTAACTTTACGCCTCGCCACTATCACCACACTTCTATTACTGTGCATTGCCACCCCGCTGGCCTGGTGGTTGGCCAATAGTCGCTGGCGTTATCGACAGGTGATTAATGCTTTTGTCGCGCTACCGCTGGTACTACCACCGACGGTATTGGGCTTTTATTTATTATTATTACTCGGCCCCCGCGGCTGGGTCGGCCAATTTACCGAGAGCCTCGGCATTGGCGCATTACCCTTTACCTTTACGGGTCTTGTTATAGCTTCGGTGATTTACTCCCTGCCCTTTGCGGTACAACCCATTCAAAATGCCTTCGCCGCCATCGGCATGCGCCCACTGGAAGTCGCCGCCACCCTGCGGGCATCGCCCTGGGATCGTTTTGTCAGCGTCGCCCTGCCCTTAGCAAAACCCGGCTTGATAACCGGCGCGGTATTGGGCTTTGCCCACACGCTGGGCGAGTTTGGTGTAGTGCTAATGATCGGCGGTAATATTCCCGGCGAAACCCAGGTGCTGTCGATGGCGATTTTCGATCACGTCGAAGCCTATGAATACGACAAGGCCCACGTGCTTGCAGCCGGTATGCTGGTGTTCTCGTTTATCGTTCTGCTCACGCTCTACTGGCGCACGGATAAAGGCCCAGCTAGCCATGCTTAATCTAAGTATGTTTAAACGAGGTCTGTGAGTGAGCGAAAATTCCGGCGCAAACGCTCATGCTATCGAGGCCCGCTTCCAGTTAAAACGGAAAGATTTTGAGCTCGATGTCAATTTCACGGCACCGGGTAAAGGTGTAACCGCATTATTCGGCCAGTCAGGCTCTGGTAAAACCACGCTATTGCGCTGTATCGCCGGTTTAGAAAAACCCGATCAAGGTTACTTTAATCTCAAGGGCGCTTGCTGGCATGACGAGAGGCAATCCTGGCCCGTTCACCGCCGCCCCATCGCTTATGTGTTTCAGGAAGCCAGCCTGTTTGCCCATTTGAATGTGCGCAAAAACATGGAATACGGCTGGCAACGCATCGCCAAAGACCAGCGCAAAATAAAGATTGATGAGGTTGTTACCTGGCTCGGCCTGGAAACACTGCTCGACCGCCAGCCCAGTCAACTCTCCGGCGGTCAGCGCCAGCGTGTCGCCATCGCCCGTGCCTTACTCACCAGCCCGCAGCTGCTGTTGATGGACGAGCCCCTGGCCAGTCTGGACACACCCGGTAAAGCCGAGATTTTGCCCTACCTCGAAAGTCTTTATCAGGAACTGGATATTCCCGTGCTCTACGTCAGCCATTCGCCACAGGAAGTACAACAACTGGCCGACTATCTCATCCTCTTAAATCAGGGCCAGGTACAGGCCGCTGGTGAACTCAATGCCCTGCTCACCGACCCTCAACTGCCCCTTGCCCATTTTGAAGATGCTGCCGCCGTGCTTAATGCCAGTGTTGTCGGCCACGATAAAGCGTTTCATCTCACCAGCCTCGCTTTTAACGGTGGCCAGGTTTCGGTGTCGTACAACGGTTTACCCATCGGCCACAAAGCCCGCCTGCGAGTCTGCGCCCGCGACGTCAGCCTCGCGTTAATACCGCCGCAACAAATCAGTATTAGTAATAGTTTTCCCGTGCGGATCGTGAGCATCGACCCTGACCGCGACCCTTCACAAATGCTCGTGCGCTGCGATGTCGGCGGACAGAGTCTGTTGTCACGCATTACTCGCCGCTCGGTACATATCCTCAATATATCGCCCGACAAAATTGTTTATGCCCAGGTTAAAAGTGTTGCCTTGATGAAATAAATGTTAAGTAAGAGAGTAATCACCATGCTATTACGCGATCTTTTTGAGGAGTTCCCCCTAAGCCGCAGCGACATCATACCCATTGCCCTGCAAAAACTATTGCGCGAACCATTGGATGTTTACGCGGACTGGAAGCGTACCGAGCAACTGCTCCTCGACGCCAAAGCGATGCTGCCAGGCAAACTGGAAATCTCAATGGCACTGTACAAAATGTACGCCTATTCCAACCAGTTTGAAAAGGCCATCGCAACTATCAATGAGGTATTGGTCGAGGCTGCAGCTCAGGGCGGGTTCCCGGATAACTGGCGTACGCTTAACACTGACAGTGCTAATTGGGAAAATGCAAGTGGCGTTATCCGCGTTTATCTTTACACCTTGAAAGCCAGCGGTTTTGTCTGTTTGCGTCAGGGAAATATTGAACTGGCTATCGAGGTATTAGAGAAACTGCGAGAAATCGACCCCCTCGATCAGGTAGGCGGCAGCATAATTTATGAAATAGCTGAACGCTTGCTTGAAACTGAGAAAGAATAAAACCAACACGTTTAAGTACAGTCGGCTATTGTTTTAATCGTGGTTTAAACAGTAGTCTATACGGTGGCTCCACTATTGGTTTTAACAACGCCCCCAGCACTCTTCTCTTGTTCGGCCTTTTTCAAGGTGCGTAAAATGGTGATAGTACTGGCTAGGTCAAGGGCGCTGAAGCCATCAAGAGAAAGAAGGCTGATGTCGGCCCCAGCCTGTAATAAATAGTCCACCCATTCGCTGCGTCCATTTGAGGCGGCATACATTAATACCGAAGCACCGTTATCATTCTGATTATCGATATTCGCGCCCTTTTGCAATAGCAGGTCGGCGATGCCATAGGCATCGGCCACACAGGCGGCCCAAAGTGCATCAGTGCCATCCATATTACGTAAATTGAGATCCGCCCCCGCTTCAAGTAAATCCTCAACAATTTTTAGCTCTGCTCTGCGGCAAGCCAGGATAAGCGCGCTGTCCTGATGAATGCCTTCACCATTTATCAGCTGGGGATTGAAGCCATTCGCCGCCATCCATTCTCTCGTTTTTGCATTTAACATCGCTACCACCCTTGCGTTTAAGCTATCCAGTTTGGCAAGGGGATTGCAACTCCCGTACCGACTGGTGTTGTAAACCTGCTGCGGCTGTACTGTTAAGTCCTTATCGTGCTGATTTAATGGTGTTTTTTATTATATGAACAAATCTTCAAGCGGCCCTGTACATTGCTCATTTAATGACGCGTTGTAGGGCTTGCGACATGCTTTGCATACTCCACTCTACAAAACACTCAACAAGTCCATCAGAAAACACTCCAGTCAATAATGCCGTTAAACAGAACCGGATACGCGGGCTGTATCAGTAGGGAATACCACAAGCGATGACACACGAAAGTAGCAATGCCACTACAATTCTCGACTACCATGAGCGTACCAAGCACCGCTTTGATAGCTACGCCCGCGGCCCAGGCACATTGGATTGGGAGGCCCAACCCAGTCCCTTCCGTCATTTTGAAGGGGCGCCACATCGACAATTACCCCTGCAAAAAAGTGACGAAGGCCCAAGCTATGCCAATCTGTTTAGCGGTAAACGTATTACTTCGTTAAACTGGAATGAAACAACCATCTCCCAGCTTCTGCAGTTCTCCCTCGCTCTCTCAGCCTGGAAGCAGTTTGGCAATTCACGTTGGTCTCTGCGCTGTAATCCGTCCAGCGGCAATCTCCACCCCACCGAAACTTATCTCATTATCATCGCTATCGATGGCTTTGAAGATGGTCTCTACCACTACCGTGTCGACCAGCATCAACTGGAGCTGCGCTGTCGCTATCCACAATCTCAAGCATTAATCAAACATCCCTTATTACTGCTCGGCTTTAGCACAATACCCTGGCGTGAAGCGTGGAAATATGGCGAAAGGGCCTTTCGGTACTGTCATCATGACCTTGGCCATGCGCTTGCAGCGCTCAGCTATGCGGCTGCCACTTTAGCTTGCCAGGCCAAGTCTGTCTCAGCGGTCGGCACGGTAGCCTTGCGACAGTTATTGGGCCTTGATCGCAGTGACGACTTTTATGCAGATGAAGCAGAATACGGCGATATGCTGGTAAGTCTCTTTCCCGACGGTGAAACACTTTTTTATCCCGATACAACTTATCCCGATACAACTTATCCCGACACCGCCATCCCCATCAAGGCCCTGCTAGAACTAAGCGCTAGTGGTGAATGGTACGGAAAAGCCAATCGACTCGATCCGCGCCACCTCTACGACTGGCCATTGATCGAAGCGGTGACGAAGGCAACATGCACCCCAGAAGGCATAAACCAGCAGCTTAAGGAGGAGACGTTTACAGAACAGTCCTATAAAAGTGAGCAGTGGCCCAAGCCCATTGCCGCAGCAGAACACCCCCTGTCTAAACAAAGTGCACGAACACTGTTTCTGCAACGTCGTTCGGCTCAAGCTTTTGACCCAGGGGCGACGATGACAAGTGAAGACTTCTTCCGGCTGATGGACAGGCTATTGCCGCGTAGCGAATTGCCTCCCTGGTCGGCACGGTCAGGATCGGCCCAGATCCACATCGTGCTATTCATCCACGGGGTCGAAGATCTAGCACCGGGGCTTTATGCCATGCCTCGACGAAGAGACGCTGTGGATATCCTAAAAACACAGCTGCGGGAGGGGCTGCTTTGGGAAACCGTTGAAGAGGCGCCAAGCCATCTACCCTTTTATCGGCTGGTGAAAGCCTCGGCACGGCGCGCCGCCATGAAGTTGAGCTGCCAACAGGCGATAGCGGGTGATGGCGTTTTTTCGCTGTCGATGCTGGCCGAATTCGAGCCTGTGGTCGGTGCGCAAGCCTGGCGCTACAAGGACTTATTTTGTGAGGCAGGTATGATGGGGCAATCGCTCTACCTCGAAGCGGAAGCTATCGGCATGCGCGGCACAGGGATTGGCTGCTTCTTTGACGACCCTGTTCACGAGACCCTTGGACTACAGGGCAAAACGCTACAGTCTATCTACCACTTTACCGTCGGCGCGCCGATCAACGACGCTCGCCTCGCCAGCCTGCCGCCCTACTCTTCTACCTCTTCTTCCAAATAAAAAGGCCACAAAACAGCGCTCAGTTAAAATGGGTATCAGTTAATACAGGGTCATATCACTCCAGCGACAATTGAACCTGCAAAATACTCAGCAATTGGGCAAATGAAAGATTGTCGTACTCCTCGCCCAGCGGGTCGACAGGGCTGGTGCCCGTGTTGCGATTTGCTACATCGGGGTACTCGAGATGTACACCGTAGCGCTCATGGTCTTGTCCGTAGGTATAGATGTACACCGATACGCTTGCATCATTGCTGGTTAGACGAACCGCTTTGCTATCCAGCCCGTCATTAGTGTCGAGCTGATAAGTGAGCGCCGGTATAGCGCCATCGACTAATAGCAGTAGATGTTTAATCGATATATCTTTATCCAGCGCCCAGATATTCATTTCATTTGTTAACAGGGGCCGAAGCCTACCGCATAGATATACGCTTCACACTCCCCGCCTATTTATTAAGTTCTTAGCCCGTAGGTCATCAAACCGTAGTGGTAGCGAGCTCCGGCTCATCGAGTGAAAGATTCTCGATTAATTCCGGGCTTATTTGATCAAGCCAGCTTTTCATCCTGGCGTCGGTTAATAAAGCCTGATTCTGCTGATCTAGAATAAGCCCAACAAATTGCCCGTCAATAACGGATTTTGAATGCTCAAATGTATAATCGTCAATTGGCCAGGGCCCAATCGGCTTTGCACCCAGTGCACAGAGCTTCTCATACAAACAAAACAGCGAGTCTGCAAAGCGGTCTGAATATTTATCTTGATTGCCAAGGCCATAAAGAGCAATGCGCTTGCCCGACAAATCAGCGCCTTCAAGTTGCGGAATAAATTCTTCCCAACTACCGCCTTTTATACCGAGGGAGAGCCCGGGCAATTGGCCTTCGCCATAACTTGGCGTACCTAGAATCAGGCTGTCGTATTGCAGCATCTCATCAATACTAATACGGTTTACATTGAGCGGTTTACTGGCAATATCACCTAATATCTTCGCCATTTTTTTGGCCATGAGCCGTGTTGTACCACTGTCGGTACCAAAGAAAATACCAATTTTATTCATACTATTAAATCCTCGTTAATGGGTGCTTGCGTCGCTGTGCTGAGATACTGATTCACTTGCGCTGAATGATTTAAGCTGCCTGTATTCTTGCTATTAAGCGCCATCTATTGGCCTGATCTCAATTAGGCAAACTACCGACAGGGGCCGATGTCACGGTCATATTGCTGAGCACACGCCGCCAATGATCCCTGTCGAACGCAAGCTTGTTACTAGCAAAAAAATCATGGGCATGCTCGACCACGTCAGACATAACCGCAGAAACATAGTTTGGCGCCAGTGCTGAATTGAGGATGTGCTCGGGTACCGCCGTTTGGAAATGGAGGGTACGACCTTCCTCGGTATAGCCGCCCATACGCATACCCTCAAATGGTGGCGATTCAAATTCACCTGGTAGCAAAAACGTCACGTCCAATGAAGGGCCGTCTGGCAGCCCTCCCTTTCGTTTTTCAACAGCCGCCTGTGCAGCAAGAAGTACGATTGCATTGTCGATAGGACTTTTTGAATGACTTGAACTTGCTGTATTAATACTAATATACAAAGCCATAATCTATTACTCTCGGTTGAATCAATGCATTGTCTGCAAATAATCTGTCAAATTACCTGTCAAATTA
>CAYWXW010000043.1:20138-25161 GCA_964462265.1 uncultured Porticoccaceae bacterium
TTTCCCCGTATTCTTAATCTAGCAATAATCACACCATGGCAACCGATAAAAAACCCCAATAAAAATCAACAGCTAATCGCTTATCCCATTTGCTAATGCGAGTAGGCTTTAGGACGCTCAGCGTATTTTTGTCGTACTTATAACAGTGAATGTCCGACTTTGTGCTTATGCCGTGTGCTAATTATTTGTTTTATCATGAATTTTCTAATTGAAAAGAACGGCATGATTACTGCTCTATGATTACTATTCTACAAACAACAGGCTCTTGAGCGTTTGCAAGGTAAGACTTAACTAATGAATGAAGCTAAGGATTAGGACGTGGCGCGGATCAAATACACGAATAATGACTTAATCCGGCAAGCATAGTATAAATATGAAACTACAACTTGAACGCCCCTTTGTTGACGCCATGCTGGCAGAGTACCCAGATATCGCTGTATTAAAAGAACAATTGCGCTTCAGCAATCACGCCATGGTGCCCCCGGAGCATTTTTCTGCCCAACAGTTGAAATTTTTAAACAACCTTTATCTTGGCGCTGGCCCTGAAATGCAAGCACGCACCGCGCAACTGGGCACATTGCACAAGGCACTGCATAGCAAAGGCCAGCGTTTCGGTGCCGACGATCTTGAATTTTTATTGGTAGCCGTTGCCGAGTACCTGCTAAGCGACTGCATACGCGGTTGGTTGTTCAAAGTTAACACTTCGGCAAAGGCCATTGCCTATGTTATAACCCGGCTCGATTACACGCCGCCCGGTGAAGAGGAGGCGGGGCGCATCCTGATAGAAATAAAGGCCAACTCTCGCGGTAAAGTCGCTATTGAAAACATCATTATTCGCAGTAGAGATATTGCCAATAAAACCGTTAGCGAAATTTTCGCAAATAAAGGTTATCTGAAAGAAACACCTGAATTAATACAGAGCTACGACGAATCGAGCCAACGCTATTTTTCGTGGCGGGCGGACTATGGCAAGCAGTTTGCCGCAATGGGTACGGGTTACTATGCCGAAGACCCTAGCGCATCACATCGCAATACCGACTGGTCGCGTAAAAACCTTGTTGTTCTTTCCTCTACTGGTATAGCCGCGAAATTGGTCAATGACGAAAGCATAATCGGCAAGCGTGAATTGGGTTTTGAAGGTTCTGGTGACATTCTCAATGCCTACTTACGCAAAGCGGGTAAAAGTGATCGCTTCGATGAAAACGTTGAAAGCAAAATAGAGCGTTCAAAGGACTGCATCCCCAAAGGAGTGTTTACCGAGCTGCCCGTGCATGGCTACATTTTAATGTTTCATCTCGAATTACACCACCATCTATGGGTGCATGTGGATGATATCAAACCCTATGAATACCGGCCTCAACTCAAAGATAAGCTCATTTTGCCACCGGAACAGATCGACCTGATTGACATTCTCACCGCAGAAATGGACATATTGATGGAAGATATCGTCGCCGGAAAATCCGGTGGTACAACAGTGCTGTGCGCCGGGCCCTCGGGTGTCGGTAAAACCCTGACCGCGGAAGTGTATTCAGAAATTATTCAAAGGCCCTTATATCGCGTGCATTCCGGCCAACTCGGTCTCAGCGTCGCCGAGATGGAAAAAGCACTAAAAGATACCCTAACGCGCGCGCAACGCTGGGGGGCTGTCATGCTCATTGATGAAGCCGATGTCTATATCAAGCGCCGCGACGATAATATCGCAGCCAACGCTGTAGTGGGTGTTTTCTTAAGGGTACTTGAATATTTTAACGGACTGCTCTTCCTCACGACTAACCGTGTCGATGACATCGATGAAGCGATTATTTCACGCTGCATCGCCATGATTAAATATCACCCGCCCAACAAAACAGACCGCCGTATGATCTGGCAAGTGATGACCCGGCAATTTTCTCTCGATGTCGACGAAGCCCTCATTGAAGAACTGGTTGAACTCTTCCCCACTGCCACGGGGCGCGACATTAAAGGCCTGACAAAACTGGTCGCTAAATTTTGCCAGCATAAAAATGCGCAACCAAAACTCGATGCCTTCAAGCGATGCTCGATATTCCGAGGTATGGAAATTCACCAGGAACCAGCGCAGGTTTAAATCAACACCGAAGCACATCATGCATTCAGAAAAACAGGGTATAAGGCTATGGCTGACATTACATTTAACGGTATGACTATGGCGTTCGATATTGTCGCCAGCCTAATGGACGCTGATATTAAAATCGCCCTGGTGAAAAATTTGGGCAGCTGCAGCGAACAGGACTTGCTCGATGCCTATATGGCGGCTCATAAGGAAAAATACGGCGGCACCTTTTTGCAAGACTAATTAGCCTGCCCCCTGATCTCAATTCGAGCTTCGCTATGAATGCCAGACCTGCTCTCACGCATAAGCAACACCCCGCCCTCACTTGGGCGCAGAGCATCGAGCTTTCTGCCCTGCACGTAGATTGTGTAACAACAATTATGCTGAAAATTCTCGATGGCAAATGCAAGATGAGCGCAGAGGGCAAAGATGCAATGGAGAAGGTCTACGATGTCATCAAAGCGCAGCCCGGCAAATTACTCGACGAATCACTCCACCAGTTGATTAACACCGCCCGATCAGCGTGCACCGACGCGATCCTGGAAGAGGTTTACGAGCAGCGCTTGATGGCGGAGACGATGATCTCCAGGCCCGTAATGAAAGGATTTAAAGCCATGCTCCGCGCAGATGGCGTGATAGGCCAAGGGGCCGTCTAACATTGAAATGAAGTATTCAAGCACTCAAATATCTTATGGCATAACACTTGCTGAAAGTATATTTGTAACAAGCACTACAACAATTTTTCGACAGGAGTTATGAGCATGAAATTATCCGACATTGAATTTGAAGACGACAACTTTAAAACCTGTGTACTTGAAACAGGGTTTGAAGACAGCAATGATCTTGTAGAGCTCATTTGCCGGAAAAAGAAGATAAAGAGCATTAAAGGTGTTGAGCATCTTACTGAACTGACATTGTTAGATTTGACTAGAAACCAACTGACCGATATAGATTTATCGAAGAATACCAAATTGGAAGAGGTATTTTTAGGCAATAATGCTATCGAGTCTTTAGATGTCAGCGGCTGCACCGCATTAACGCATCTAGAAGTATTTATGAATGATCTCGAACAGATCGATATTTCAAAAAATATTTTGATAGAAGAACTCTGGGCCGACCTCAATAACTTGAAAGCTATCGACCTGAGCAGCAGCGCCGAATTGGTAGATTTGCGTGTCAACAGTAACGACATTTCAGATCTGGATTTAACGAGAAACACCAAGCTTGAAAAGCTACTAATACAGGAAAACCCGCTAACAGATGATGTAAAGGCCAGGCTTTCTAAGCTGGCGCCAGTACAAGTAAAAACCTAAGTGTTTTACATTCCCGGGCTTTCAAAACGTTAGCCTTTCATAATCTGCTAAATCAGCCATCCAGGGTGTACTCACCAGCGTCAATCATACCGGTGAGTATACTGAGCAGGCGATGAGGACTAATTATACAACCCAGCTTGTTTTCCTGGCCCATTATTTCAATGAGCGCATTTTCATCAATCAACATCTCCAGGGTATTGCTAATAAAGCATTCCAGCGACTCAGCTTGAGCTTCAAAATCTCGCCAAGGCCCTTCGGCAGCCTCCACAGCGTATTTTTGATAGGGCCACACAAGGAAGGTTTTTTCCGCAGCCTGTCTATCTCTCATCACCCATTCTGCGCCATCATCCAGACCCCAGACCTCCTCCGTTTCAAAGACTCGCGTTAGAAAATACTCCAATCTCTGACTATCATCGAGAGCAGCTGCTTCAACATATTCCTGCTCATAAGGGGCATATCGCATAAATAACACTCTCATTAAAATAGAAAAAATACTGGAAACGTCTTACCAATAGTAGGCAGGTTGCTATACATGCTCATTGAATATGCTGCAAATTCTAAGCCATCACCATAGAGTGAATTTTTATCGCGAAAAGCAATCAACTACGGCCTTGAAAAAAATATAAAACCGATCACGACATATAATTAGTGTTTTAAAAAATATTTCAGCAACAGGTTTCTTGAAAACAAGTATTATTAAAAAACAATGTCATGTTTGTTACATTAGGATGACTTAATTCAAGCACAAATTAACTTTGCCTCCGTAAAAACCAAGCATATTTAGCGAGAATTATGAATATTACGCATTAAAAATACATGGCACGTTATTTGATATAGCTAGCTTAGTTAAGCAAGACACTATCATTATTTTTAATATTATTTAGGAGGTGAAAAAATATTATGAGCGAAGCTATTATCAAGGCCTTTTCAGACAAAGCCAGATCTGATACCGAGCTGGGCCTGCAATTGAAGGAATGTATGAAGATCAAAGAAATTCTGCAACTCGGCAAAGATCATGGTTTCGAGATGGACGAAGTATCTATGTATCCCCCCAACGAGCCACAATTTACAGACGACCAGCTATCCGAAAGAATGGTGAAAGCGCTATTGCGTTAAGCATTATCTTCTGAAGTTAAAGCGAACGCCTTTCTTTACAGCCGTGGAATTAGGTCGGACAACACCATCAAACATACCATTAAAAAGTCTGCTTGGTGGTGCTGGAGAGTGCCTGTAAGTGCCAGACATATAAAGACAAAAACCATTTATTATAGTGGGTTATGCTTGATTTATTGCTTGTAAGTGCCAGCCAGTGCCAGACGCGGAATCATTCCACTCGATTGTCAATAAGCCATTTTTATTCTTTATATTCAATGATTTATTTTCCTAACAATTGGTAATACCATGAAAAATACCATGCCCAGAAATTTCTTTAAAAATCATAGAATGCGGTGTAATTTCAACAGCCTGCTAAGAATTTGCAGACGAGTATTACCACCGGCCTGCAAGACATAATCGGCTGAATCAGGCTTAGGGGTGACTACTAATGGCTGATCGAGCCCTGCTGTGCGGATTGAGGCTTTAATACGCTGATATTCGGGATTCAGTTGCCGTCGAGGGTGTCGTTCATACAGATCAATGC
>CAYWXW010000044.1:0-6651 GCA_964462265.1 uncultured Porticoccaceae bacterium
TCCACGGCTTCTTCAAGCCCCAGTGAATTGAGGAATTCTGCAGATTTACCGTAGGCCTCGTAGCCCTTGATCTCTTTGTGATAGTCCGCCATAAATTCGTAGTGCTGGAGGATGGACAGGTAGTTCACGGCGAGGTATTTACGCACGCGATCTTTAGCCTTGCCCACGTCTTTATCGCAGTAGCAAAAATCGAGTAGTACGGGGGGTGGTGCTGGGCGCCGGTGTTGTTGGGTAAAAGCACTGCGATAGCGCTCAATATTTGGCAGGTGCATAGCCATATCGAACTGTACGAAACACATCATGCGCGCACCGAGTTCACCCATCACCTGGGCGGACTCGGGCGACATGGCGACACCGTAAAGCCGGTCTTTGGCATTTTGCGTGGGCTTGGGTTTTATCTTGGTGCGCAGTTGGGGGAAATGGGGGTCATCGCCTTCGATATAACCCGTTTCCAGTGCCTTGATAATCATTTTTGCCGACTCATCAAAGCGTGCGCGGGTTTCATCCATGGGGATGCCGAAGGCGTCGTATTCTTTACGTGCCAGAACTCCGCCAAAGCCAATCAAATAGCGGCCGTCGGTCATCGCATCGATGGTGGCTATTTTTTCAACCAATTGATCTCCAGTTTTTATAAGTTTTAGGTAGGAGTTACAGGTAGTCTTCAAAAAATTGTTGCTTGTTTTTATTATTTGAACTCAGGGTGTAAAAAAGACGACAGGGCGACGTTGCCCAGTAAAAAGAGGGAGCACAGGGGCTGTGGGATTAAAAATTAGCGCCACCCCAGACGAGGGAAGTGCTAGCTGATGCCGTTTTGTTGTTCAGCCATCCTGGCAGCGTAGCTTTTTATTTGTCGTCGTCTTCCGTGTCGTCATCTTTCTTTGGCTTGTCGACACTGGGCAAATTAGTGACGAAAACAAGCGCGCCCGCTACCGCACAAAGTACGACTAGTTGAATCGAAAGCTGTGCCGCTGAAACGGTGTATTTTTCCCATATAAAGGTGTAGCCAACACTGTAAGTACCGTACTTGTGCAGGCTTTGCATGGGGGGATAAATAACCATGACAATGGCTAGAAAGCAGGCGAGCAAGATAATTATTTTGGGGATTAGCTTCATTTCGTTGCCTTTCTTTGTTTAAAGAGGGCACCCTGATTCTATCTTTTACAGGTTGATCTTTTGTTAGGGAGCCACGACCGTACAACTAAGAGCTTGTTTGAGCAGTCTAGGTGAATTTTCAGTGCCTGGCTAGCGTTCAAAAGGGCGGGTTTGGAGCAATGGCAAGTAGCTGGTTTAGAGATGCTGTGGATTTGGGGCGGGGTATTGAGCTTTGCAAAAATAGCAGGGCATGGGGGCAGGGGCGCCCCCTCCCAATTGTGTAGTGGTGATCCTTTGGCGTTTCAGTCGGATCGTAACTTATGTCAGTTAGGCCTCGCTGACCACCTCCTGACTAAACTGGTATTCAGAAAAGTCGGGCTGCTGCATTTCTTTATAAAAAATACTGGGGTGCCAGGGGTAGAGATTGGGGGTGCCGGTTTTGTCGATGTACCAGCTATCGCAGCCGCCAGTGGCCCAGGTGGTGCCTTGCACTTCTTTCGCCATGGCTTTGTTGAAGGCATCGAAAACCTCCTGTTTAACAGCAACGGTGGCGGCTTTCTCTGCCTTCATTTGGTCGAGGCATTTAATCATGTAGCCGAGCTGGGTTTCGGTAATAGAGATCAACGACAGATTGCCGACCGGGCCAGTGGGGCCTTCGAGCATCCAGAAATTGGGGAAGCCGGGGATGGTCATCGCACGGTGGGCGCGGGGTGCGCCGTCCCACACTTCGCTCAGCTCCAGTTTGTTTTCGCCGTAGACCTTGGCGGGCAACATAAACTCTGAGACTTTAAAACCGGTGGCAATAATCAGTACATCCAATTCATGTAGACGGCCATCCTCGGTGCGAATGCCCTCGGGCTCAATACCGGCAATACCATCGGTGACCAGCTCGGCATTGTCGCGACTGATGGCGGGGTAAAAATCAGAGCAAAAGATTAAGCGCTTGCACGTTGCTTTGTAACTGGGTGTTAGCTTGACGCGCAACGCGGGATCAGTGACATCTTTGGCCAGGGTTTTCAGGCAGGCCTGCTCAATTTTGCGTTGCTGCTTAACATCGCCAATCGTCGCTTTGGCAAAGGTGGCGAGCATATGGCGTTTATAAAAATTGCTCAAATGGGGGTGTATCCAGGGGCAAGCGCGGAGTATTTTCTTCCAGATAAAGGAGTATTTTTTCTGCGGCAGCGGGGCTATCCAGTGTGGCGTGCGCTGGAAGACACTCATCTTCTTCACTTTTTCGGTCACGGCACCAACGATCTGCGCCGAGGTGGAGCCAGTGCCAATAATGCCGACTCGTTTGCCCTCTAGCGCTACGCTGTCATCCCAGCGGGCGGTGTGGAACATATCGCCTTTGAAGCTTTCGATGCCTTTAATATCGGGATAATTAGGGTGGTGGAGAATACCCGTGGCCGAGATCAGGAAATCAAAAATCTGCTCCTCGTGGCCCTCCGCTTTGAGTCGCCATTTTGGTCCGAGATAGGTCATTTCGGTAACGGGGCTGTTCAAATTGACGACCGACATCACGTCGTATTCTTTCGCGACGTGTTCGATGTACTTAAAGATTTCTGGGCCATAGGAAAAGCGGTAGGACCAGTCGGGGTTTGGGGCAAAGGAGTAGGAGTACCAGTAGGAGGGCACATCGCAGGACAGCCCCGGGTAACGATTATCGCGCCAGGTGCCACCGATTTTATCGGCTTTCTCGTATACGGTGAGGTCGGTGTAACCCGCCTCGCGCAGGGCAATCACCGCACCGATGCCAGACAAACCTGCGCCAACAATGGCGATGCGAGGGATGCGCCCCTCTTTCGCCCAGCATGAATTTAAGTTGGCGATAGCTTCTGCATGACCCATGGTCGTTACCTTGTTTGATGCTGTAAAAATGGATGGTCTGGATTCTATCGCAGCGGGACGGGTAAACGCGTGACTAAATGTGGCCCGCTGGTACTAACCCTGCGGTGTGTTGATATAGATCATGCTCCGGGCGACAAGTCCCTGGGGCATGATTTTTGTTTAAAAAGTAGGGCTCTGAAAAGAGGACTCGAAAGAAAAGGCTGGCCACTGCCCGCGTTAGTTATGGCACTAATACAACAGCCATTAAGGCAATGCCCCGCCGAGCGTCAGACCTATTTCATCGTGTATTAGCAGGTCGGCGCTGGCATCCATATCGGTGGGGTCGCGGTTGATAATCACCAGTTTGGCGCCATTGCGTTTGGCCACCAGGGGAAAGCCCGCCGCCGGGTACACCTGCAAGGATGAGCCTATCGCCAGAAACAGGTCGCACTCGTTGGCCGCCACCTGCGCCTGTAGCATGGCTTGTTCGGGCATCGCCTGACCGAAGGAGATAGTCGCCGCTTTAACCAGACCATCGCAGTGGTCACACACCGGCAGGCTTTCATCGCGCTCGAAATTCTTTTTGATCAAAGTCAGGTCGTAGCGCTGGCCGCAGTCGAGGCAGTGGGCATAGGTGGCATTGCCGTGCAGTTCAATGATCTTTTCTTCGGGCACGCCGGAGAGCTGGTGCAGGCCGTCGACATTCTGGGTGATGACATGGCTGACAATGTCACTGGCAACGAGGCTGGCGATAGCCAAATGGCCCCGATTGGGTTCAGCGTTTTTCATATCGGCATCAAACATCAACTTCAGCCGCCAGGATGCCCGGCGCGCATCGGCGGAGGCGATAAAATCGCTGAAATCCACCGGCTGGTGTTTGCTCCAAATGCCGCCGGGACTACGGAAATCGGGAATGCCCGATTCGGTGCTGATACCCGCGCCGGTAAACACCACGGCGCGCTCGCAGCTGGCTAGCAGGTGTTTGAGTTGCTCGATGTGTTCGCTCATAACGTTTACTCACAATGTCTGGCGATGTGGCCTTGCTACTGCGGCACGATAATACGAAAAGTCGCTGTTGCGTTGGCCAGTAGTTCGCCATCGGTGGAATGTATTTCTGCCGCCATAAAGGCCACTGAACGGGTTTTCTTGACAATCCAGCCCTCGGCAATCACCGGCCCGGGTTTAACGCCTTTGATAAATGACGTTTTAATTTCCAGAGTGGGAATAGAGGTATCGGGTGGACAGGTGCTGATTAAAGCGGGGGCCATGACATCGTCGAGCATGGCACTGACAAAGCCACCTTGCACAAAGCCCATCGGGTTACACATGGCGGCTGTGGGCTGATATTGAAACTTCATTCGCCCGCCCTGCGGTGCTATTTCGATAACGCTCATACCGAGTAATTCACTACAGGGGGCGAGGGGTGCGGCACCGCGTAAAATATCCCAGATGGGGTGTTCCATTGCAGACATCAGAGGCTTCCAATTTATTGTTTGGCCACAGGATAGCGCCTATTAGCCTGCTACGCGACAGGCGAGGCGAGTCAAACTCCGATAAACTCAGGGCTATCAAATTTATTAATACGCAGCGAGGGCAGGTAGTGAATAGCAGTCAGCAGAGAGGGGTACTATTAAGCGAGCAGCGTGGCCATATCGGCATTATTACTTTTAACCGCCCCGCACAGCACAATGCGCTGTCACCCGAATTGCTGGATAAGCTCTGCGAGGTGCTCGCAGCCTGGGCTGCCAGTGGCGAAGTGCGGGTGGTGATTTTAACCGGTGCTGGGGACAAGGCTTTTTCTGCCGGTTATGACATTAATGCCATCGCCACCGTCGGCCCCGAGCACAAAGCCTCGGTTGATAATGAGCCGCAGCAAACACCCTTCGAGCGCGGGCTGACTGCCGTCAAAAACTTTCCCTATCCCACTATCGCCATGCTCAATGGCCACTGTTTTGGTGGCGCTCTGCACATGGCCTTGTGCTGTGATATGCGCATCGCAGCCGACCATATTGCTATGGCCATGCCGCCGGCAAAACTGGGTGTGGTTTACGGGGCGGAGGGTTTGGCGCAATTTATTCAGGTGCTAGGTTCGGCCAAAGCCCGGGAAATGTTTTTTACTGGCAGAACCTATAAAGGTGGGCAAATTAGCGAGATGGGCCTGGCTGGGCAGCTGGTTCCCGCCAAAGATTTGGAGCACACGGTGTTAGCGATGGCCGAAGATATTGCCCTTAACGCACCACTCGCGCTGCGGGGTATTAAGCGCATTATGAATATTGTCGAGCAACCGGCCTTAAGCGAAGCGCAGGAGAAGGAAGCTCACGAACTGGTTGCAGGGTCTTTTCGCAGCAGTGATTTAAAAGAGGGGCAAGCGGCTTTTCTGGAAAAGAGAAAGCCTGTGTTTAGGGGGCAGTAAGTGCTTGCTCTTGAAAACAGGCCGTGTCGATAGCGAGGCGTTGTGTTTGAGAGCGCGGTTCACAAGGATATTTTGAGAGTCATGTTTTATGAATAATAACGATAGTCCACCAAGCAAAGCGCACCTGCCAACTAACCAGGCAAACCATATTTCGATAGCACTGGTGTTGGTGGTCGGTGCTATGACATCGGCTGCTTTTCTCGCTAAATTAGCGATCATTCCCTACGAGGCAATGATTTTTGTATCCGGAACAGTGGGCGGGGTGGTGAACAGTTTTCAGCGGATTCAGCGCCTGGCGGCATCAGGTGTGCGAAGTTATGACCCGGTAACTCAGCGCCTGATAATAACGCAGATCTATGTGTCACCCTTTGTCGGTGGTATTTTTGCTTTTGTTTTGTACATCATTTTTATGGCCGATTTTGTGCAGGGACCATTTTTCCCTGCCTTTGAATCAGGAGAGCAGCCTTATACCAGCTTTAGTGACTTTGCCATGTTGTTCGTTCCCAAAACAAATGCGGATGTAGCCAAGGCTCTTATTTGGGCGTTTATCGCCGGTTTTTCCGAAGGCTTGGTGCCCAATTTTATTAGTAAAATCACTAATGATTCGACACCAGGCGGTGAGGGCTAAATTACAGATTTACCACTCGTAACCCAGCTTAACGCTATAAGTGGTATCCGTTTTGTCGACCCCTTGTTGGGCGCCGCCGTCATATTCAACTTTAATCTCAGTGCTGGCAACAATACCTGCGTAAATAGGGAAGCGCAGGCCCGTCCAGGTATCCCAGACAAAGTTCTTGGTATCTTCCATTGAGAGTAAACCGTTGTGGCGGTGGTAAAACTGGATACTGTCGGTGATGAAGCGGTCAAAATTTAATTGCCAGCCCAGTGCAGCGTACTCGTCATTTTCAGCGCTATAAAAATTTTCTTTAACGTAAATTGGGCCTCCGGCTACGTCGAGATTCATGGCCTTGGTGTCATAAAATTCATAACCAACCAGCGGGCCTATTGTGGTGCGTAACTGGAGGTCGGCGAAACGGTCGTGCTCAAAACCTAGAGTGGCACCATAAAAAAGTTTTTCACTGACAAAATGATCGTAACGAGTGACTAAACGCCAATCTTCATTAGTGAGCACCTCATTACTTTTTTCTCTATCGTAATCGCCGTTCAATTTCACCCGATCATTAAGCTGGCGAAAGGTCATGGCGAAGTCCGCCTCAAAATCATCCTTGTCGGTATTGCCGCGCTCATAGGCGAGAGCAATGTTGGTATTACCTTGCCAGTTCCAGCCATGGCCCAGGCGCCAGGGATCGGGGCTAAAA
>CAYWXW010000044.1:6684-24193 GCA_964462265.1 uncultured Porticoccaceae bacterium
GTCAGTTTTTTGGGCGCTCACCACGTCGTAGGTGTTACCACTTTTCAGCAGTACGGTGATGGGCTCATCGGCAATAAGTTGTTTGACCTCAGCCCACTGGATAGTAATAACACCGGCATAGGAGGTCTTAAAATCGAAGCTACTGCCAGCATCTTTTTGAAGCACAGTACCCAGCAGGCGTGAGCCATCTTTCATGACAAGCTCATCAGCTATTGCGGGTAGACCAAGGGTCAGCATGGCCGCCATGGCGAGTGTTCGACTTCGGGGAAATCCCTTTGTTTTGCGGAAATACATTTAAACTCCTGTAGTGAATAGCTCCCCGTAATAGGGCGCTTGAATTAAAAAGAAATATTGAGCGTTAGAGGCTGCCCCCGACCTCCATACCCTGGCTGACTGCAGCTAGCGCATCGAGCTCCTTCGCCTCAGAGGCACCGCCGATAAGCTTGCAGTCAATACCGGCGCTGGTTAGCTGCTGATACAGGGCATTGTTGGAATCCTGCCCGGTGCAGATCACAATGCTGTCGACTTCGAGCAGCTTGTCTTCACCGCCGACGCTGTAGTGCAAACCGGCATCGTCGATTTTCTGATAACTGGCACCGGGTACCATTTTCACTCCGGCAGCATCGAGTTCGGCGCGCAGTACCCAGCCGCTGGTTAAACCGAGGCCGCGGCCCAGTGACTTGGGCTTGCGTTGCAGCATGGTGACTTCGTGGGCGGGAGCGGGAAACTGAGGGCCGCTGGCTGTGAGACTACCCGCCGTGGCCATGGTGGTGTCGACGCCCCATTTTTTAAGAAAGGCATCGGTATCGGGTGCGCCCGTGCTTTTGCCATGGGTGAGTAGTACGGCAACATCAAAGCCGATACCGCCGGCACCGAGAATGGCCACGCGTTTGCCCGTGGTGGCTTTACCGCTGAGCAGGTCGAGGTAGGAGATCACCGAGGGGTGGTCGATGCCGTCAATCTCGGGGATGCGCGGTTCGATGCCAGTGGCGACGATCACTTCATCGAAGTCATCACCAAGGCTTGCCGCATCGACAGTGGTGTTGAGTTGTACATCGACACCGTACTTGTCGAGGTGGGACTTGAAGTAGCGAATAAATTCGTAGAACTCGGTCTTGTCGGGTACGGTTTTGGCGAGATTTAACTGGCCGCCAATTTCACTGCTGGCATCAAATAAAGTCACCTTGTGACCACTTTCCGCTGCGGTGCAGGCAGCCGATAAACCCGCTGGGCCAGCGCCGATAATGGCGACTTTCTTACTGACCCCCTGAACTTTGACATTTTCTGCAAACTCTAACTCGCGGCCCGCTTTGGGGTTGACCAGGCAGCTAGTGACGCGCCCGGTAAAAATAAAGTCGAGGCAGGCCTGGTTGCAGCCGATGCAGGTGTTGATCTCTTCGCTACGCCCCTCAGCGACTTTATTGGCAAAGTGGGGGTCGGCGAGCATGGGCCGGGCCATCGACACCATGGCGGCGTCACCGCTGGCGATGATGTCATTGGCGACCTCGGGGGTGTTGATACGGTTTGAGGCGATGACGGGAATGCTCACCGCTTCGCTCAATTTGCGAATCGCAAAGCGCCAGGCACCGCGCGGCACCATATAGGCGATGGTGGGGATGCGCGCTTCGTGCCAGCCAATGCCGGTGTTGAACAGAGTAACGCCAGCGCTTTCCAGAGCCTGTGCTAGTTCGACAATTTCCGCGCCGGTGGCGCCATCCTCAACCAGGTCGATGGCAGAAATGCGGTACATCAAAATAAAGTCATTGCCGACAGCGGCTTTTACGCGGCGCACAATTTCCAGCGGCATACGCATGCGGTTTTCGTGGCTACCGCCCCATTGATCAGTGCGATTGTTGGTGCGCGTGACCAGCATTTGGTTGAGCAGGTAGCCCTCCGATGCCATCACTTCAACACCGTCGTAACCGGCCTTTTTAGCCAGCGCGGCACTGTGGGCGAAGTCTTCGATGATTTGCTCGATCTCATCGCTGGTCAATATATGCGGTGTGCAGGGGTTGATACGCGAGGCAATGTCAGAGGCACCCACCGGCTCGGGGATTTTCGCATTGCGTCCGGTGTGCAATAGCTGCATGAGAATTTTGCCGCCCTCGGCATGGACGCGATCGGTCACCAGCCGATGCTTGGGCAGCTCGTCCTCGTTGTTAAAGACCGGTGCCCCCGTTTCGATCACGCCACTGTCGTTGGGTGAATAACCCCCCGTGACAATCAGGCCTGCGCCGCCTTTGGCGCGCTCGCCATAAAAAGCAGCCAGACGCTCGTAGGGTCGGTCGAGCAGCTCCATGCGGCTGTGCATTGAGCCCATCATGATGCGGTTTTTGATGGTGGTGAAGCCGAGGTCGAGGGGTTGTAGCAGCGGGTCAAAATTCATGGGGACTCCTGGGCGCGAGGGGCGGCCCTTATCATTATTAATGGATGGCTTAAAACTGGTTTTTTTAATGCGGGCTACTGGGCATCCTATTGGGCTGTCGCGCCAGTAATTTCGATGGTTTCACTGGGCACATCGGAACGAAAAGGGCCGCGACCACGGGTCGGGATAGTGGCCATTTTATCGACCACATCCATACCTTTAATCACTTTACCGAACACCGCGTAACCCCAGCCCTGGGTGGTCTTGTTGGCGTGGTCGAGCATTGCATTATTGGAAAAGTTAATGAAAAACTGGGTGGAGGCTGAGTGGGGGTCGCTGGTGCGGGCCATGGCGATGGTGCCGCGCTTGTTTTTCAGGCCGTTGTCAGCCTCATTGAGAATCGGTGACAAGTTGGGCTTTTTCATCAGGTTTGAGCTATAGCCGCCGCCCTGGGCCATAAAGCCGGGAATCACCCGGTGAAAAATGGTGCCTTTGTAGTGACCGTTGTTCACATAGCCGACAAAGTTGGCGACGGTGATGGGTGCGCGAGTATTGTAGAGTTCGATGACAATATCGCCGAGAGTGGTGTTCAGGGTTACTCGTGTTTCCTTAGGGATCGGTGGCGAGCCGGCATTCACCGCAGGGGAGGCCGAGGCCTGTTGCAGGGTAAACAATGGGCTGAGTAAGAGGGCGATCGTTAAGCTGAAATATTTCAAAGTGTGGTTCATGGCTATTCTCTTTTAATCAATTTTTGTCTTTGGTTTTATTGCCTGTTGTTAAGACGCGAGTTCGGGCAAATCGGCAAAATATGCCAGAGCCTCGGGGTTGGCCAGGGCATCGGTGTTTTTCACCGCTTCACCGTGCACCACTTTGCGCACCGCCAGTTCGACAATTTTGCCGCTAATCGTGCGGGGAATATCGGCGACTTGAATCAACTTGGCCGGCACATGGCGCGGTGTGGTGTTGGCGCGAATAGTACTGCGAATGGTTTTGATGAGCTCATCATCGAGACTCAGGCCCTCGCGCAACACCACAAAGAGTACCACGCGCACGTCGTCGTCCCATTGCTGGCCAATGCAGATAGAGTCGACCACGGCTTCAACCTTTTCAACCTGGCGGTAGATTTCTGCAGTGCCGATGCGCACGCCACCGGGGTTCAATACGGCATCACTGCGCCCGTGTATGACAATGCCGCCATTGGCCGTGACCTCGCCGTAATCGCCGTGGGCCCAGATATTGGGGTAGGTGTCGAAATAGGCGGAGTGAAACTTCTCACCGTTTTCATCGGCCCAGAAAGCGATGGGGCAGGAGGGAAAGGGTTTAGTGCAAACCAGCTCGCCTTTTTCCTCAACCACACTTTGGCCCGCGTCGTTCCAGATCGCCACGGCCATGCCGAGGCCAAAGCACTGCAACTCACCTGCGTAGACCGGCAGGTTGGGATTGCCCAGAGCAAAGCAGGAGACAATGTCGGTGCCGCCTGAAATCGATGACAGGCAAACGTCGCTTTTGACGTCGCGGTAAACGTAGCGAAAGCTCTCGTGAGACAGGGGTGAGCCGGTCGATAATATCGCTTTCAGTCGAGTGAGTTTGTGGCTCTCGCGGGGCACAATGCCCTCTTTCTCCAGTGCCGCTATGTACTTGGCACTGGTGCCGAAAATGGAAATATTCTCTTCGTCGATCATGTCGATCAAGCTGGCGGGAGCCGGTGCAAAGGGTGAGCCGTCGTAAAGCACCAGCGTGGCACCACTGGCGAGGCCGCTGACCAGCCAGTTCCACATCATCCAGCCACAGGTGGTGAAGTAAAACAGTGTGTCTTCGGGTTTTACATCAGTGTGCAGCTGGTGCTCTTTAAGGTGCTGCAACAAGGTGCCGCCCACCGAGTGGACGATGCACTTGGGTGCCCCGGTAGTGCCCGAGGAATACATAATGTACAGCGGGAAGTCGAAAGGTAGCTGGGCGAATTCGAGGGCCGGGGTGTTCTGCGTTATTTTTACCTCACTGTAAATGCGGGCATTGGCAATGCTACTGAGGTCCAGCTTGTCGGATGTTGTACGGTTTAAAACCGGCACCACAATCAGCTGTTCAATACTGTCGATTTGCTCGGCAATGGCTTTGACGCGGGGCAGAGAGTCGATCACTTTGCCGTTGTAGTGATAGCCATCGCAGGCGAAAAGTACTTTTGGCTCGATTTGCCCGAATCGGTCCATCACGCCGTTAATGCCGAAGTCGGGTGAGCAGGAGGTCCACATCGCGCCGAGGCTGGTGGCGGCAAGCATGGCAATAATGGTTTCTGGCACATTGGGCATAAAGGCCGCAACGCGGTCACCCACGGTGACACCGGCGGCCTTTAGCCCGGCGGCAAGTTGTTCGACCTCTTTGTTGAGCTCGGCGTAGCTCAGCTCACGGCGCTCACCGTTTTCGAGTCGGGCGACGATGGCAATTTTAGTGGCCGCGTCTTCGTGCTGGGCATAGCGCAGTAAGTTTTCAGCAAAGTTTAACTCGGCACCGGGAAACCAGCGGGCGCCGGGGAAGTGTTCACCATCCTCTAGCACCGCGTCGTAGCGTTGGCTGGCGATGACCCCGGTGAACTGCCAAATGCTCTCCCAAAAGTCTTCGCTATTTTCGACCGACCAACGGTGGAGTTGCTGGTAATTCTCGAAAGCGACACCGTGTTCGCTTTTAATAAAACGCTGATAGGCGCTTAAATTACTGTTGTCGACGGTCTCGTTGGAGGCTTGCCAAAGGGGTGTAGAAGATGGTGTGGTCATAGAAGTTATCTAGTCAGGGGAGTAGGAACTTGGGGCGGGAATTATAAACGGCGTTGTAGTCGTAGGGGAAATGTCGTTGGTTGTTGCTTGGGGTGTGAATGTTAAGTTGGGATTCGGGGTGCTATTAAGGAATATGACAGTATTATAAGTCTAACACCTTGCGTTGATGTGGCTTTGGGATGGCGATAATGGGGGTGCGCGGATTCAACTTGTAAGTGCAACTCAGAATTTCGGAATAGAGAGCAAGCTGCGGTAGCATCTGTGTCTTTCGTTCCGGCAAGAATGAGAGGCATTGATGAAAGTCTACACACAGCTTACCCAGGAACAACGATACCAGATCAAGGCGCTTTTGGCAGCGGAGCTTAATCAAACAGAGATCGCCAATATATTAGGCGTCCATAAATCGACAATTAGCCGAGAGCTTAAACGCAATCGAGGGCTTCGCGGGTATCGTCCACAGCAAGCCCAGCAATTAACACAGCAACGTCGCGAAACGAAAACACAAGTCCGCATTGAGTCTAAAACATGGACGTGGGTTGAAAAACTGCTGCGTGAAGACTGGAGTCCAGAGCAAGTCAGTGAATGGCTGAATAACGAGAAGAGCCTGCTCATTCGCCATGAATGGATCTATCTGTATATCTATGATGACAAAGCTCAGGGCGGTGACCTGCACACGCATTTACGGTGTCAGAAGAAGCGTAAAAAGCGTTACGGGAGCAGCGATCGGCGCGGGCAGATCAAAGGCCGCATCTCAATTGATGAGCGACCAGACGTTGTCGATGAACGCTCACGCATAGGCGACTGGGAGGTTGATACGGTCATTGGCAAGCCAGGAGGCCCTGTTCTCGTCACATTGGCAGAGCGAAAGTCACGATTAAGCCTGATTGGCCTGGCGGTTAACAAAACCGCTCAGGCCGTTAAAGAATCAATACTCAGGCTACTCGAACCGATAGCTGAGCAGGTGCTTACGCTGACTTACGATAATGGGAAAGAGTTTGCCTATCATGAGTCGATTTCTGAGACGTTGGATGCCTCTGGTTTTTTTGCACACCCCTATCACTCATGGGAAAGAGGATTGAATGAAAATACGAATGGACTGATACGCCAGTACCTTCCAAAAGGAACTGACTTTCAGTCGTTAATTGAACAGGATGTCAAAGCTATTATGGATAAGTTAAACAACCGGCCTAAAAAATGTCTTGGATTTAAAACACCTAATCAGGTATTTTTCGGGATCAACCCAACGGTTGCACTTACGAGTTGAATTCAGGGTGTGTGCAAAACGTAAAAACTAAATAAATAGGTACTGACTATCAATCGGTAAGCCGATGTCAGCCAGTATGCCAAGTTCAACCGAGGTGATGCTGTCCTCGCCACCGTCATTAATGTAGGGCCCCATTGCTGCGTTTGGGTAGATATCTTCATTGAGGTGGGATAAACCAATATCTAGCAGTACAGGCCCGCCATTAGCTGCGACGGCATGCTCTCCGATAAACTCGCCTGATTGCACGAATGATTCATAAGGCGTGATGTCACCACCATCAAACCAGCCGCCAAACCCTAAGATATGCCCCAGTTCATGAAATATCATGTCTTCGAAGCTGGTTTCAGATGGCGCAGTGGTTTCTTCAGGGTCTAAATTATAGAACCCCTCTAAGTTTAGGAACGCAGAGGAAATGTTAATAACACCGTCAAATTCTGTACCATTACTATCCTCACCGTGGATTAATTCGTACTCGGTATTACCTTGGTAAACATTGTCATATAACCAAACAGCGTCGAGAGAACCCGCGTTTGCCAAGACGCCGTCCAATTCAACTTCAATCGCACGTACTACTATTTCTATTTGTGCACCGGTGTGGGCATTGATATAGGTATCCCATTCGGCCCATGCGGTTTTTATATTGCTTTCTATTTCCTCGTAATAAGATGCCAATTCATTGCTGGGATCGTCAAAGAAGATAGAGATTGGTGTAAATGAAGCCATAGTGGCTATCGGATCTTGCGTTTTAACGGCGTTATTTAATCGAGCGCTTGCTTCAAGCACGCTTGCCTGTGTGTTGTCGACGCCAGCTAGTATGTTTGTCGCGGCTAAAAAAGCCGGGTCGGATTCGATGCTTGATGTCAGTGTTTCAGCTATATTGCTGAGAGGGCCTAAGGTATCAGCGAATTTCAAGCCGACATCCGCTCGGTTTATCGCGTAATCTTGGCGAATAGCGGCGGCATCATACTCGTCACTACTCAATTCCCCATTACTTAGCAAGGCATCCAGGTCAATAACCAGTGAGCCGGTGACGAAGGCGGCAACCATATCAGCCCGAGTCTCTCCCGTGCTTAGCCATGTGGTCCAAAAATTAATCCCGTCGGTATCGCCATTGCTGCCTAGCATATTGGAGTAAATGGCTTCTACAAATTCCCTATCATTCATTTCGCCATAGATGTTAAAAAATACAGGGTGCTCAGCAAAGCTCCCTGCGATAGCTCTGAAATCCCCACCGTTTGCCGCCAAAGCAGCTTCCCAAAAAAGCAATCCGTTCTGGTCAGGGGCGCGATTAAAAAAAGCAGTGTACAGCGCGGATATTTTTAATGTCTCAGTGATTGTAATGGGGGCTTCTTCTTTGGGCTGTTCTTCTGTGAAGAATGGTTGCCAGCTATTACGATTGCCCAAGTGCAAGACTCCTTCCAAAAATTAGGTTGATATATGAGACTCTATTACCAGGGGTGAAATCAACAGGGTTTTTGGGAGCTAATCGAGATATTCGAAGACGCGCACCACTTTTTTGACACCGCCAGTATTGCTGGCGACAGTGGTCGCCCTGTCGGCAGTAAGGCGAGAAACGACGCCCATCAGGTAAACAATACCGCTCTCGGTGACAACTTCTATCTGACTGCTGGCAATTTCATTATTGGCGAGTAGCTTGGTTTTCACCTTGGTGGTCAGCCAGCTGTCGCTGGTGCGCGCCAGCAGGGATGATGAGCCCTGTAGTTTTAATTCGTTGTAAACCTGGCGTACGCCGCGGTAATTGCGGGCGGTGGTGCCGGCCAGACTACGCAGTTCGCTGCTGGCCACTTCGCCAGTGAGTAGCACCACTTTGTTATAGGTGCTGACATTGATATGCGAGCTGGCCAGTTGCGGTGAGGCCTTTTTGATATTGACACCGATCATGGTACTCATTTGCCAGTCGTCGATATCGGTGCCGATAGAGGTTTCACTGGGGTCGGGCTGAATGGGGTCGCTGGTGACGGCATTGACCAGGCTAGTGCAGCCGTTGAGGCTGAGGGCAGCGGTGAGCAGCAGGGCCAGGCGCAATGTGGGTGTGGCTGTTGGTATCAAGTGTGTTCTCCGAATAGGTGGTTTTCAATCAGGTCGCAAAGGCAAAATACGCAGAGCTGGTGAATCTCCTGAATGCGGTATTGGTCATCAATGGCGACGTGGAGTTCAATGTCATTGCCATCGAGTAAATGGGACAGGGCGTGGTCGCCAGTGGCGGTAAAGGCGATAACGTGCAGCCCCCGTGACTTTGCCGCTTCAATCGCGCCGAGTAGATTAAAGCCTGCGTAACCAGCACTAAAAACAACCAGTACATCGCCTTCAGTGCCGAGGGCATTAATGGGTTGCTGATAGGGGCTGGCCTGTGCCGATACATCGTTGAGATCACCCGGCGCGGCCTCTGCTTGTAGCGTCAACGCGGCAAAGCCGGGGCGCTGCATTTTATAGCCGTGGGTCAGGCAGCGGCTCAGTGTGGCGGCGGCCGCGTTGCTCATACCCTCGCCACAGGTGAGGGCTTTACTGCCCTGCAGCAATTGGGCAACCAGTCGCTCAGCGGCGGCTGCCAGTGGCCCTGCCAGCTCTTCGCCGACGGACATCTTGGCTTCAATACTGCGGTGAAAAAGTTCGATCACCTGTTGTTGGGGGTCTGATTGTTGGGGGTCTGAGTTCATAGCTCGGGTACTGTCAGGGGGCCGGTGTTAATGGTGACCATTTTAGGCCTCGGGGCGAAAGGCATCGCGAATCCAGTCAATTGCACTATCGTCTTTGGGGCCGCTTTGCCCTTGTGAAGTGCTATCGACAGCGCTCATACAAATGGCGTCAAAGCGACAGGGCTGGGCATCGGTGAGGCCCGTTTTCAGCAGGTAGTGTTGGGCGGCGCTTATCAGTCGCGCCTGTTTACGAGCGTCAATACTCTGCGCGGCACCGCCGAAACCGGGGTTGCTGCGCAGGCGCACTTCAACAAACACCAGGGCATCCTCGTCGCGGGCAATAATATCGATCTCGCCACGCTGGGTGGCGTAGTTGCGTTCGACAATTTTTAGACCTTGCTGGCTCAGGTAGCGGCAGGCGAGGCTTTCGGCGCTGGCACCACGGCTGGCTTTATCGGCGCGCTGGTTTGAGAAAAAGGGCAGCTTAACCACTGTGCGTCTAATCTTCTTTCAGCTCGGGCGCGAGGCGTACTTTGCCGCGATAAAACTCCGCCCAGGGATAGCTGTGTTGAATGCGGTCGTTGTCACCGAGGGTGAGAGTGCCGGTGTGGCCGAAAAATGGCGTTTGCGGATAGGCGCGCATCATGTCGGCCCACTGGTGCAATTGGTAGGCGTCGACGCCGAGGGCAAAGAGGTTGCGATAGGTCGAGCGCAAGGTGGTCGTGGGCTTGAGCCTATCCGATACAGTGCCGGGTATGGTCCAGGGCATGGCGCTAAAGCGAATGCCCTCTAGATCGCGGTTGCGTCCGGGGTTTTCGGTGCCGGTGTAAATATGGGAGGTGGCGTAGGTGGGCAGGTCTGCGGCGTAGTAAAAATCCAGCGTCGGCTTGATCTGTCGCCCCTGATCCGGATAGGCGATGATGAAAATCATGTCGATATCCTGGCGCCTCTGCTCAGTCATTTCGAGGTTTTTACCCAGAGTGCGGCGCAGTTTATCGCGGCGTTGCTTACTTTGGTCGAGTAGCAGGGCGGGCCTGATAATGGGCGAAAAATCGGTTTGTTTGAGGCTGTAGGGCTCGGCGGTAATCAAGCGGCCGCCAAGTTCTGTCCAGTATTTGTGGAAGGCTTCTCGCGCCGTGGCGGCCCACTGGGTGTCGGGGGTGATCAGCAGGGCGGAACGATGGCCTTCGAGCCAGGCGCGCTGGGCGATCTGGCGCGCTTCATCGTCAACCGAGAGACCGAATTGCAGCAGTCTGTCGTGGGCAGGGGCGGCGGCTTGATCGCTTTCGCTGAGATAGTTGAGGCCAATCAGTGGCGTGCTCAACTGGGGTAGAGCGGCCAGTGCTGCCAGGTTTTCTTTGCGCAGGGGGCCGATAACAATTTCCGCACCGCCGGCGACGGCCTGTTGATAGAGGCCGCTAATGTCAGCGCTATTGGTATCGTAAATATGCAGGGGCGCGGTGCTGCCTTCATTTTCGAGAATATTGTAATAGGCACTGAGGAAACCGTCGCGGATGGTCTTGCCGGCGCGGGCATATTTGCCGCTTAAGGGCAGTAACAGGGCCAGTTGGCCGGGTACGGCGTTGGCGACGGCTTCGATCTGACTCTGGCTCGATGGCGGAAAGAGCGCTGCCGGGTGGCCGGGCCAGCGACTGTGCCACAGCTTTAATTGCTCGGCCCACTGGCGTAGGTCGCCCTGGTATTGGCGGCCCAGCAGGGCCAGGTTATACCAGCCCTTCAAGGTACGGCTGTCGGCGGCTGCTTCAAGGGTGTTCAGTGTGGTGTCGGGGGTGTCGATCAGCAGTTGCCAGATTTTTTCATGGCTCGCCGTAATATCGGCGGGTGAGGCCTGTAAATTAGCAAGGGCGATGTACTCGTGGGTGGCGCTTTCATCTTCGCCGAGCAGGGAAAATAAATCGGCGCGTTTGCCCCGCCAGGCGAGTTGTTGCTCGAGGGGCATATCGTTGAACAGGGCTTCAAGCTGGGGCCTGGTTAGCAGGTCGCGGGCGGCGAAATAGTCCCCCTCTTCGAGCAGTAAATCACTGTAGAGAAGGGCGTAAGTAACGTACTGCTGCCCCGCGAGCTGACTCGTTGCAATTTGCTCAAGAGCCTGTTTCACACGGGGTTTGTCGTTGAGTTGAAGATAGAGCTTTGCGGCCTCGATCAGTAGTGCTTCGCGCAGCGGGGAAGCACTGTTTTGTGCCTGACTGATAGTCGCTTCGGCACGTTGTAAAAGGCGCTCTTGCTCTGTTTGCACGGGTGGGGGAGCCGTCGTTGGCACCTCGGCACAGGCGGCGAGCAGTAGCGTAATCAGCAATAAAATAGCTTGCAGGCGAAAACTAGGGAGCATTGTTGACTCTATAATTAGTGGCGAGGGGCTTAGATTTTATGAGTAGACCTTGTGAGTAGACCCTGTGGACGACAATAAACAATAGCTATGGTACAGCGCGAGTTGGGGATACTCCAGATAGATAATCGCTGGATGTTTTTTACAAAGGGTCAGACATTAGGCTTAAAGTGTTTTTATATGATTTCGGGCCTGCTGCTGCGCTGATCTGTTGCAGCGTTGATGAGCACCTGGCTGAAAACCGGGCACTGGAAACTAGCGGGATGATTGCCCCCTGGCGGCTACACCCCGTTACCTATCCTGCCAAAATTAATGACCGGTAACTGCCAGTAGGCAATACCTTTACCAACATTTTCGGCGAGTCCGCCAAGTAGATCGTCAACCTCGGGTGCTGCCATAATAATTTCAAACTGTATGCGTTTTCGTCTGCCGCTGACCTGTTCGGCAATTGACAGGTAGCTGTGCTCGCCGTGGCCCCTAACCGGATAGGATGTGAAGCCACTGACATGGCTTTGAGCAAGTAGATAATCGACCATTTCATCCTCTATTTGCGGTGAAATATTTAATACCAACAGGGTCTTACTTTGACCTTCACTCATGATAATCAGCTCCTTTAGCGGGCTTCGCGGTGGAATTTTCGGTAAATAATCGGCAGTAAAAACAGGGTCAGCAGCGTTGAGCTGATGAGACCGCCGATGACCACAATCGCCAGCGGTTTTTGTATTTCAGAACCCGGGCCCGAGGCAATCAATAAAGGCACCAGACCAAAGCCGCAGGTGGTGGCGGTCATCATCACCGGTCGCAGCCGGCGCGTGGCCCCCTCTCTAACGATGGTGGCCATGTCGAGCCCTCTGGCCATCAGGCTATTAAAGTGAGACATCATCACCACGGCATTCATCACCGCAATGCCCAGCAGGGCAATAAAACCCACCGATGCCGGCACCGACAGGAAGCCCCCGGTGATCCACAGCGCAATAAGACCGCCGGTTAAGGCGAAGGGAATATTGGAGAGAATGATCAGGGTTTGTTTCACCGAGCGAAAAGTGAGGAACAGCAGCAGGGCAATTAAAGCCAATGCTATGGGTACAACCAGCATCAGTCGGGCGGCGGCCCGCTGCTGGTTTTCAAATTGCCCGCCCCACACCAGAGTGTAGCCCTCGGGCAGGTCGATGGTTTCGGCAATTCTGCTTTTCGCCTCATCGACGAAACCGACCAGATCCCGCCCTTCAACATTGCTGCGCACGACGCTAAAGCGTTGGCTCGATTCTCGCGAGATACTGACCGGGCCTTCCACGCGCTTGATGATAGCCAGTTCAGAGAGGGGAATGGCACTGCCATCGGGCAGCGTTATAAAGTTGTTGCGCAGCTGCTCCAGACCATCGCCGTGGTAGCTGCTGTAGCGCACCATCAGGGGCACGCGGGCACTTTTTTCAATGACCGTGCCCACGGGCAGGCCTTCAATTTCAGCTCGCAGCCGTTGTTGCAAGTCATCGGCATTAATACCGAGCTGGCCACTGCGGTAGCGATTCACTGCCACCTGCAGGTATTGAGCACCTTCATTAATAGTGGCGTTGGTATCGACGCTGCCTTCAATTTGTTCAACCTCTTCAGCAATGCGCTGGCCGTAGTGGTTGAGTTGCTCGAGGTCGGGGCCGAAGAGCTTGATCGCCACATCGCCGCGGGAACCGGTGAGCATCTCCGAAATACGCATGTCGATTGGCTGGGTGAAGGCAAAGTTCAGCCCTTTGAACTGGGTCATCACCGTGCGCAGCTTGTGTTCGAGTTCGGCCTTATTTTTGGCCTGCCACTGGTTTTTGGGTTTGAGCTGCAGAAACATATCGGTCTCGTTCAAGCCCATCGGGTCCATGCCAATTTCATCGGAACCGCTGCGCGAGACAATGCGCTCGATTTCAGATACCTCGCTCAGCAAGGCCTTTTCCACCTGGGTGACTATTTTTATGGTGCTCTCAAGATTGATTGAGGGGATGGTTTCGAGCTGAATAATAATGTCGCCTTCGTCCATCGTGGGCATAAAGGTTTTGCCGATAAAGGGGAAAATAGCCACTGAAAACAGCAGTAATACAGCGGCGCCACCCACCAGGTATTTGGGTTTTTCCAGGGCCTTTTCGAGTAAGGGCTGGTAGATGGCCAATAACTTGCGGCTCAACCAGGGCTCTTTGTCGGCGGTGGTTTTTAGCACGTAGGAGGCGATCACAGGAATGACCGTTAAAGACAGCACCAGCGCGCCGAGCAGGGCAAAGACAATGGTCAGGGTAACCGGCCCAAAAAGCTTGCCCTCTAAGCCTTCGAGTGTCAGCAGGGGTAAAAAGACGATGGCGATAATCGCGACGCCGGAGGTGACGGGCACAGCGACATCTTTCACCGCCCGGAAGAGAATGTGCAATTGCGGTAAGCGTGAGGCCGTGTTTTTGCGCTGTGCCAGTGATGACATCATGTTTTCGATAATCACAATAGAGGGGTCCACCAGCATGCCGATGGCAATAACAAGTCCACCCAGGCTCATGATGTTTGCACTCATGCCCATTTTGTCCATCATCAGAAAAGTGACCAATGCCGACAGAGGCAATATGGTGGCGACCGTTAATGCGGCGCGCAGATTACCGAGAAACAGCACCAGAATAACCACCACCAATAGAACCGCCTCAAGCAATGCCTTGGCAACGGTTTTGACAGCCTGTTCAATTAATACGCTGCGGTCATAAAACACCTGAGTGCTGGTGCCTTCGGGGAGTGTGCTTTGCAGATCTTCCAGCTTCTGGCGTGTTGCCGCGACAATTTTTCTGGCATTGGCGCCGCGCAGACCAATGACCAGGCCTTGCACCGCTTCCGACTTTCCATCGGCGGTCACCGAGCCGTAGCGCTCCAGGGAGCCCATGGCAATATCGGCGATCTGGGAGAGGGCGACGGTTTTACCCTGGGCACTGGTGACGAGAATATTGCCGATGTCATCAAGGCTGGTAATGGCGCCGGCAACCCGCACCAGAATAGCCTCCTCCCCTTGATTGATTCGTCCTGCGCCATCATTTTTGTTGTTATTTTGCAGGGCCTCAACAATGTCTTTATTACGAATTTGCAACTCAGCCATGGCCTCTCGCCGGGGTGCCACGGCATAGGTTTTAACAAAGCCACCGAGGGCGTTAACGTCAGCGACGCCGGGGACTGTTCTCAGTACCGGGCGAATAGTCCAGTCCAGCAGAAAACGTTTTTCCTGCAGGGACATTTGCTCGTTTTCCACGGTAAACATAAACATGTCACCCAGTGGTGTGCTCATCGGGGCCAGGCCGCCACTGATCGTGTCGGGCAATGACTCCCAGGTATTGTTAATGCGTTCCGCCACCTGCTGTCGCGCCCAGTAAATATCCGTGCCCTCGGCAAAATCCAGAGTAATGGAGCTGAGGGCGTATTTGGAAATGGAGCGCAGTACCGTCTGTTTGGGAATACCCAGTAATTCGACTTCAATCGGTTGGGTGATCAGTGATTCGACCTCTTCGGGTGTCATACCCGGGGCCTTGATAATGATCTTTACCTGGGTGGGGGAAATATCAGGAAAGGCATCAATCGGCAGGTTAATCAGCGACTGGGTACCAAAGGCCATCAGCAGCAAGGTCAATAGGCCGACCAGGAGTCTTTGGCTGAGGGAGAACTGAATCAAATGACTTAACATTATTCACCTCCGCCTAAACCCAGTTGCATACCCTTGAGCAGGGCTGCGCCACTAACGACAAGCTCTTCGCCAATAGAAATCCCCTGTGGTGCTAGATAATGGCTTCCCACCGGGCGCAACTCCAACTGGCGAACCTCTACGCCAGTGGGGGTGCGTACAAAGACACTGGTTTCATCCCCGGTGTGTACGACGGCGCTGGCGGGCACCAGCACGCCGCTTTCGCTGGGTGGTAAAACGAGCGCTACAATCTGGCCCGTCATTAATGTTGTCGGCTGGTTGAATTGGGCCAAAATTTCCAGCGTCTGGGTGCTGAGGTTGACCTGCAGGTCTTTCTGCTTGAGTGTTAAATGCTCGTCTCTAGCGTCAACGCTCAATGTTTGGCCCACCTGCAGACCCCCTGCCAGGCTGGTGGGAATGTGTGCGCGTATCCAGGGTAGTGTCGATTCCTGCAGTGCAGCGACACGGCTGTTGGCGGGGATGTAATCGCCAGTGTCGAAATTTCTCTGGCCCAGTCTGCCGTCAATGGCGGCAACAATGAAGTAGACACCGGGGCTAATGTCGCCAGAGCGCAGTTGCTTGAGGTCGGCCTGGTTAAAACCCGCCTGCTGCAATTTCTCTGTTAGAGCCGCCTGTTGAAACCTTGCCCTACTGTAGTCAGCTTGCGTTTGCTTGAGGCGCTGGGCGGCAATAATGCCGGCTTCAAACAATTGCTGATCTTTCTGGCGCTCAAAGCGAGCTTGAGCGAGCAGGGTATTGGCGCCAAGCCACTGTTGTTGAATGTCCACTATCTGCTGGCTTCTCAGGCTGGCCAAAACGGTGCCTGCTGTAACTTCGGCCCCCGGCGCGACGCGCCAGTTTTCCAGTGTGCCGGCATAGGGGGCGATGATTGCCGACTGGCGTTGTGGGGAGTTGATAACGCTTGCCGGTACTCGCGTGCCGGTGCGCGCATCAAGGCCTGCCACTGGCGCAAATTCAATGCCGTGGCGCTCGATATCCGCCTGACTGAGATCCAGCGTTTGCGCCCTGAGTAAAGGCGAGGTGGCGAGCGTGATTACAAGCAGAAATAGGTGGATGCTTCTCATGGTAGAACCCCAACGCTTTGGTTAAATTCGCCAACAAGTCTTTGCTGTTTGAGTTGTAATAACTGGTATTCGGTGTCTGCGAGCTGCTGTTGCTGCAGGATCTGTACGACCCGCGCCATGGTGATTTCACCCAGTTCAAAGGCCTTGTGGGCCATTTGTGAGCGCTGCCTGGTGAGGCTGACCTGCTCTTTGCTCAGCTTGATTGCCGTCTGTGTTACCGCTAGCTCGTGTTCCACTTCATGCAAGGTTTGTCGTAGTTGCCGCATAGCGCTCTCGTACTGCATCTGAGCCTCTGCCAGATCGCGGCGGGCGTCACTGGTTTGTGCCGATGCAGAGGCGCTGGTGCCGAAAGGTAGGCTGAAGCCCAGAACCAGAGCATCGCTGTAGTCCTCGGATCGTCCGCCGCGCTGCCTGTTGAGGCCTAAATTGAGGGAAGGCTTGCCCCGAGACTCCTCTTTGCTCTGGGCAACCTGGTTGCTAGCTAATCTCCTCAAGGGCGGATCGCTCTTCCCGCAGGTCAAATGCTGGGCGTGTAGAGAGGCCAGTGAGGTTGACGTAGTTGCGCTGGGCGTCAACCAGTTCAGCATTTGCCGCCAGCAGACCGCTCTCCCTTGCCAGCAGCAGTGTTTGGGTCTGTAGCAGCGCATCTCGAGAGGCATCGCCGGCCTGGAGTCGTAATTGGGCAATATCGACCAGTTTGCGTGCCTCCTCTCTGGCACCTTCAGCCTTGTTGACGAGCATCTGCGACTGGCTAATATCGGCTAATGCTGTGCGCACTCGCCCACTGATGAGCAGCTGTAAATAGTCCTGCCAGGCGACAAATTGCCTTTGGTAGGCCTGCCCCAACTTTTGGTTGCTACGCCTGCCCTCGCCAGACCAGAGCTGCCATTCAAGACCCGTTTCAAATTCCTGCATGCCGGCGTTGTCAAACAAGTTGTCACCGAGGTAATTCAGCGACACCCGAGGGCTGCCAGCCGTCCAGCTTTTAGCCAGGCCTTGATAAGCGATGGCCTGCTGCTCTCTGGACTGCCTGGTGATGGCCTCTGGCGCCTTGTTTAAAGCCCCCTCAAATACCTCTGCGTACGTTAATGTCTCACTACGCAGCAGTGTTATGTGGTCGTGAGGTGTCGACTCTGCCGCCACCTGCGTGGGCAAAAATACACTGAGAGCGGATAAAGCGATGACCTGAATAAGTGGTTTCACGGGGCCGGAAATCCTCTGTGTGTGCTTATGTGGCGAATAATAAGAGAAGACATGTCAAAATTTTGTCGACGCAAAGACTAAAAGCAGCTTGCAGCGGGTCATTGTTTTTAAGGGTTTGGCGCCTGGCCATTGTTGACA